>NZ_CP092712.1:2310668-2640763 GCF_023983475.1 Aliivibrio fischeri ATCC 7744 = JCM 18803 = DSM 507 | reverse complement strand
GCGATAAGATGTAAAACAAGTAAGCCAGTAAAGGCTGAGCTCACCATAAATGTGGCGATTGCTTCTATTTTATATGGCGTCATTTGAAAGAACTCCAACCAAGTCAACCATCCGCCAATAGAAAGAAACGTCAGTTGTTTCATACAACGCGTACAGCGACCTAGTTTTTGTTTGAAAATGTCTGAGCGACAAGTTTTACATGTCATGTATTGAGTTCTTTGATTGATAAGCAAGTGGAGAGAACTTTAAATGCAAAAAGACCAATGCGCAAACATTGGTCTTTTTATTTTTTGTGACTTTTTAATCTGATTAACAGCCCGGACCACAATCCATGCAGTGTTTGATCATTTCAGGACCTAAATGTAATTTCGCATTTAAATCACGAAGAGCAGTACGAACACCTTCTTCGATTACTGGGTGATAGAAAGGCATATCTAGCATTTCTGACACTGTCATCTTGTTTTGGTGTGCCCAAGCTAACAAGTGAGCTAAGTGTTCTGCGTTTGGTCCCATCATTTCAGCACCAAGGAAACGACCTGTCCCTTGCTCACCGTATACATGAAGAATGCCTTTATTGCGTAACATCACTCGTGAGCGGCCTTGGTTTTCAAAAGAGACTTCACCTGTTGCAAAACAGCCACAAGTACCTAAGCGTGTTGTGATTTCTTTATACGTTTCACCAACCATGGCAATCTGTGGGTCAGAGAATACCGCTGAGATTTTTGAGCGGCGAAGGCCTGCACGGATCTCAGGGAAGCGACCTGCATTATCACCAGCAATACGCGCTTGGTCTGCGGCTTCGTGTAATAACGGCAATTGGTTACTTGCGTCACCAGCAATAAATACCGTTGGTAGTGATGTTTGTAGTGTGTAGAAATCGGCTGTTGGTACACCACGTTCATCTAATTCAATTGATGTATTTTCTAAGCCCAGTTTATCGGTATTTGGACGACGGCCCGTTGCTGCTAATACATATTCAACAATATTAGTTTCTAGCTCACCTTGTTTGTTGATGAATTGAATTTCAACGCGATCTTCACCTGA
The DNA here is from genome assembly GCF_023983475.1 of Aliivibrio fischeri ATCC 7744 = JCM 18803 = DSM 507. Taxonomy (NCBI): domain Bacteria; kingdom Pseudomonadati; phylum Pseudomonadota; class Gammaproteobacteria; order Vibrionales; family Vibrionaceae; genus Aliivibrio; species Aliivibrio fischeri. The sequence continues at coordinate 2,639,719 of NZ_CP092712.1, read as the reverse complement.
TTCGGTGGTAATACGCTTCATGCTTTCAACTTTTACGTCTGCATCAAGATAAAACTCTTCATTGAACGCTTTGTTTGCATACGCCATTACTTCTGGGTCAGTAACAGGACCTACTTGACCACCTAAGCCAAACAGTTTGGTTTCAACACCTAAACGGTGAAGAGCTTGACCAAGTTCAAGACCAATAACACCAGGGCCAAATACCGCAACTGATTTTGGAAGGTCATCCCAGTTAAATACGTCATCATTAATGATTAAACGATCACCCAGTTCATTCCAAACTGCTGGATAAGCAGGACGAGAACCAGTAGCGATAACAATACGTTTTGCATTAATGATGGTGTGATCATCAACTTGAAGCGTGTTGTCATCTAAAAATTTTGCGTAGCCAGAGATTTTATCTTCAGCCGGAATTTCATCAACGCCTTCTAAAACAAACCCAACAAAACGGTCACGCTCAAACTTAACGCGTTCCATTACTTCACGGCCATTAATTACGATTTCACCTTGAGGGTGGATACCAAATTTAGGTGCTTTTTCAATTTGGTGAACGCTTTCTGCTGCAGCAATTAATAGCTTAGATGGCATACAACCAACGCGAGCACAAGTGGTACTGTAAGGGCCGCCTTCAATCATGACAACACTGTCAGTATGTGCTTTTGCTGCACGGTAAGAGCCTAAACCTGCTGTACCGCCACCGATAACAGCTACATCAACATTGACTTGTTTCATAATTCATATCTCACGTAGATTTATTTTAGAAGAAGAGTTTGAAATGGTAGCCCACGATTTGTGGGCTACTTTTCATTAACGGTTACGTTAACGATTAAGCTAGGAAAGCTTCTAGTTCTTCGCTACCACCGATGTGTTTACCACCGATGAATACTTGAGGAACTGTAGTGCGACCAGTGATAGCTCGTAGACTTACTGTGGTTGCATCTTTACCTAGTACCACTTCTTCGTAGTTTAGGCCTTTGTCGATTAGGTTTTGTTTCGCTTTCATACAGAAAGGACAACCTGGTTTTGTGAATACTGTAATTGACTCTTGTTCTTTATGTTCAGGAGCAAGGTAGTTCAGCATAGTGTCTGCATCAGATACTTTGAACGGGTCGCCTGGTACGTCTTCTTCGATGAACATTTTTTCAACTACGCCATTTTTAACTAGCATGCTGTAACGCCATGAGCGCTTGCCAAAACCAAGGTCGTTTTTCTCAACTAACATACCCATGCCGTCTGTGAATTCACCATTACCATCAGGGATGAAAGTGATGTTTTCTGCTTCTTGGTCTGCTTTCCATGCGTTCATTACGAAAGTATCGTTTACTGATACACATAGGATGTCATCAACGCCATTCTCTTTAAATACAGAATGCAACTCGTTGTAGCGAGGTAGGTGGCTTGAAGAACATGTTGGTGTAAAAGCACCTGGAAGACTGAATACGATAACTGTTTTGTCTTTAAATAGTTCTTCTGTTGTTACGTTAACCCAAGCATCACCTTGACGAGTAGGGAAAGTTACTTGAGGAACTGATTGACCTTCTTTAGATGTAAACATAATGATGTCCTTTAATTTAAATAATTTTGAATTTCTTTTTCGGGGTCTGCCCGTTTGATGTAGCTATTATGCAAAAGTTACCTTGATAGCTCTAATCGTTTGGTGTTATCGTTTCAATCGTTAAAATCTATCAATTAATATTTGATAATAAAGTGGTAAAGCTTACGGGAGTTTAATACATGAATATCCGAGATTTTGAGTACTTGGTCGCACTTGCTGAGCATAAACACTTTCGTAAAGCGGCAGAATCTTGTTTTGTTAGTCAGCCGACATTAAGTGTACAAAGTTAGAAGATGAAGTTGGTTTGGCTTTATTAGAGAGAACCAGTCGCAAAGTCTTGTTCACTGAGGCTGGGTTGCAATTAGTCGAGCAAGCGAAAAAGATCTTACTTGAAGTAAAACGCTTTTCTGAACTTGCCAATCAACAAGGTAAGGAAATGACAGGCCCGTTGCATTTAGGGTTTATACCTACTGTTGGGCCTTATGTGTTGCCATGGATTGTTCCAACATTGAAAGCACAGTTCCCAGATTTAAATTTATACCTTCATGAAGCGCAGACGCATCAATTAGTGAAAATGCTAGAAGAGGGGAAAATTGACTGCATGATTTTGGCTTCAGTAGAAGAAACTAATATGTTTATCGAGGTTCCTGTTTACGATGAGCCTATGGTACTTGCTGTGCCTAAAGATCATAAATGGGCAACAGAAGTGTCGATTGATATGTCTCGGTTGAGTGGTGAATCGGTTCTTATGTTAGGAGATGGGCATTGTTTACGAGATCAAGCCTTAGGTTTTTGTTTTGCTGCAGGGGCTAAAGATGATGATCATTTTAAAGCAACCAGTTTAGAAACGTTACGTAATATGGTCGCTGCCGGCGGGGGTATTACGTTAATGCCGTACTTGTCAGTACCAAAAGAAAAAGAGCGTGATGGTGTGTGTTATTTACCTGCTCAAGATCCTGTTCCTCATCGTCAAATCGTTTTAGCTTATCGCCCTGGTTCACCACTAAGAGCTCGATATGAGTCACTGGCTAAAGAGATTGAGAATAAAATGTCTAATGTTATTCGTAGCTAAATTAAGCTTATAAAAAAGGCACGCTACATATCTAGCGTGCCTTTGTATTAAAGTGATTTTAAGGGATTAGAACAGACTTTCGTCTTCCATTCCGTCACCATCTGCATCGTGTGATGAATAAATAGTGTCTTGGAAATCTTGTTCTACGTATTCTGTTGGTTGAGTTCCACCAGCAAAATATTCCCACATACTGGTTTCATCATTTTTGTTGGTTAGTAGACCTGTTTCTCGATCTATCTTCACTTTAATGATGTTTGCAGGAAGTTGTTGTTTTTCTTCAGGAACACCTTCTAATGCGACCTTCATGAAATTAACCCAAGCGTAAATAGCCGTTTTACCACCAGCTTCACCACCAAAAGACATCTCTTCTTTGGTCATGTTGTCGTTTTTGGTTGTATAACCTAATCGATGTGATGGATTATCAAAACCAACCCATGCTGTTGCTACTACGTTTGGACCATATCCGTTATACCAAGCATCAACAGAGTCATTAGTTGTACCTGTTTTACCACCAATATCACGACGTTTTAATACTTGTGCACGCCAGCCAGTACCATTCCAACCTGTACCTTTACGCCAACTACCGCCACCCCAAATGTTGCTGTACATCATTTGTTTAGTTAAGAACGCATTTTGTGCAGAAATTACTTTTTTCGCATAAGGTGAGTCTTCATCATTTTGATGAGAACAATCACGTTGGCAAATGGTTTTTGGTGTTGCTTTGTAAACTTCATCACCAAATGGACCAGTAATGTGGTCAATATAGTAAGGTTCTACGTAATAACCATTGTTAGCAAATACTGCGAAGCCTTGTGCCATTTGAACTGGTGTTAAACTACCAGCACCAAGAGCAATGGTTTCAGAGCGTGGAAGTTCATCTTTCTTAAAGCCAAAACGTGTTAGGTAATCAATAGTTTCATCTAAACCAACATCACGTAAAACACGAACCGCCATTACGTTTTTAGATTGAGCTAAACCAATACGTAAACGAGCAGGGCCAACATAAGTTGGTGGTGAATTTTTCGGTCTCCATGCTGTACCTTGACTCTCATCCCATGTATTAATTGGCGCATCGTTAATTAAACTAGCTAATGTTTTACCGTGGTAAAGTGCCGCGGAATAAATAAATGGCTTGATACTTGAACCAACCTGACGAACAGATTGAGTTGCTCGGTTAAACTTGTTATGAACAAAGTTAAAACCACCAACCAAAGAAGTAATTGCACCATCTCTTGGGTCCATAGCAACAAATGCTGTGTTCGCTGCAGGTACTTGGCTTAGCTTCCATACGGTTGTTGTTACATCGTCTGTTGTCTCTTGGCTTAATGGACGAACATAAATTTGTTCACCAACCGCTAAGATATCAGAAGCACGACGTGGTGCAGGTCCTTGGCGCTTGTCTGTTTTAAAGCGACGAGCCCACTTTAGACCATCCCAAGGAATAGTTGCGACGCCATTATTTTTAATATCAACCGTTGCTGTTTTACCTTTAATTGAAGTAACAACAGCAGGCATTAACTCACCGTATGACGGTTCGTTTTTAAGGTGCTTAGTAATTGCTTCTTCATCAAGAGGTGTTGCTTTTGGTTCCCATACAGTTTTAACTGCACCACGGTAACCATGACGCTCGTCATAAGCTAATAGGTTATCAATTGATGCTTTATTAGCAGCAGCTTGCATTTTTGAATCTACGGTTGTGTAGATGTTCATACCCGAAGTATAAGCCGCTTCTTCACCGTATTTGTTTACCATCCAAGCACGAGCAATTTCAGCAATATAGGGTGCTTGTAATTCGATTTCTGCACCGTGGTATTTGGAAATAACCACCTCGGCCTTTGCATCATCAAATTCTTGTTTTGTTATGTAGCCTTCATCAAGCATACGAGCAAGAACAACATTACGACGTGTTGTTGCACGATCAACAGAATAAATAGGGTTCATTGTTGATGGGGCTTTTGGTAAACCTGCGATAATAGCAACTTCACCTAAGGTCAGTTGGCTCACTTCTTTACCAAAGTAAACATGAGCGGCCGCACCAACACCATAAGAACGATAACCTAAGTAAATTTTATTTAGGTAGAGCTCTAAGATCTCTTGTTTTGTTAATAGTTGCTCAATGTGAACGGCAATAAAGATCTCTTTAACTTTACGCATGATTTTCTTTTCATTAGATAAAAAGAAGTTACGTGCAAGTTGTTGAGTGATGGTACTTGCCCCTTGCTTTGCAGAGCCAGAAGCTAATACCGCAAAGGCGGCACGAGTAATACCGATTGGGTCAAAACCATAGTGGCTATAAAAGCGGCTATCTTCAGTGGCAATGACGGCTTCAAGTAGATGAGGCGGCATTTCTTCCAGTTTCAATGGAATACGGCGCTTTTCACCAAATTGTGCGATTAACTTACCATCGCGGCTATATACCTGCATTGGTGTTTGCAGTTGAACATCTTTTAATGTTGCCACATCTGGTAATTCTGGCTTCACATATTGGTAGAAACCAAAAATTGTTGTGACCCCAAGAATTATGCAAACCAATGTAACTATTAGTAGTGCCTTTATGAACTTCACCTGATATTTCCCGTTTACTTTAATCTGTATTATCGTTTCTGACCCATAACTGAGTAGTATAAATATAACACAACAAAAAATAACGCAAATAAACGCTTAATTTTGAGATATTTATTTATTACTTGGAGTTAAATCAGGATGATCTACCCCACTATTACAGGTTTAGATGTAGGGCATCATAGCATTAAAGCCGTATCTGTAAGGTTAAAGAAAGGTCAATTAGATCTCGTTAGTTCTTTCGAAGTTTTATTGCCTGAATCTGTATTTGTGGATACCAATAATTTAAATGTCGAAGAATTAAAGCCTTATTTATCTCGAATAAAGAAACAGTTAAAGCTAAATCAAAAGCAAATCGCGTTCTCTATCCCTGATAGCAGTATTACGAGCAAAGTAGTGCAAATTGATAGTCAACTCGATGAACGAGAAACGGAATTTGCGATTGCCCATAATTTTGAGCAGCATTCTTCTTTTTCATCAGATGACCTTAATATTGATTATGTTGCCTCTGAACATAGAGGGACTGGCAGCTTACAGACGATCACTTACCAAGTTTTTGCGACCCGAAAAGATTTAGTTAACTCTCGTCAGCGTTGTTTTGAATCTGCTGGACTTAAACCTGTGCTTGCAGATGCTCATTCAAATGCACTTTTAACGTTATGGCAGAGAGCGATAGCGGTTTATCCCGACAAAAAGAATTGGATGCTGATCGATATTGGTTATATGCAGACTGTTTTCTGTATTGCTTCTCCGAGTCAACATTTATATAGCAAACACATTTCATTTGGTGCTGTAGCTCAAGAGAAAGAGACAAACTCAATTAACGAAGATAACTCAATTGACCTGTCCGCTGGGACGCTTTTTATTAAGCAGTTATCTGAACATATTCATCGTCAAGTTACTCTTTATTCATCGGTTAACCAACATAAGGTTGAAGGAGTATGGATTACTGGTGGTGGCTCTATGCTACCGGGATTATCGGATTCGTTAAGCTACGAACTATCGCTACCAACGGTGGATTTAAATCTTCTTTCTTTGTTTCAAACGCCAAAGAAAAGAGTGGGTTCGTTTCATGAACAAAAAAATCAATACGCATCAGCTCTTGGATTGGCATTGAGAGGGATCGAATGGCTTACCAAATAAACCTACTACCTTGGCGAGAAAAGCAGAGAGCAAGATATAAGCAACGTTTTATTGCATTACTTTGTGCAGGGGTGACGCTATCTGTCGGTATTCAATGGGGGATTGCGCAATATCTAGAGCAACAAGTTTCGATTCAGACACAACGTAAGCAATCGTTAGAAAAGCATATCTCTTGGTTAAACAATGAATTAAAAGATCTTAACGAAGTTGGAAAGGAGCATGAAGCGATATTAACTCGTCTTGATGTTGTCGAACAATTACAGCAGAACCGAAACAAAACCACTCAGTTATTGAACATTTTACCCGACATCATTACTGAAGGTATTTATTTAAATAAAGTACGCATGCATGAAAGGGAAGTTGAGATTAAGGGGTTCAGTGATAGTAACTCTCGGTTAGCAAGCATGTTGGATAAATTAGAGCGTTCCTCTCAAATTACTTCAGTAGAAATGCACTCGATTATCTCAGGGCAAAAAATATTTGGTCATGATGTCAGTAGTTTTGAAGTCTCGTTTAAATTACTTCCTCCAGTGAAAAAGGAACCGTCGTAATGGATTGGCGCGAATTAGATTTAGATGAAATTACGGAATGGCCGATTGTTCCGCAGCTGTTAGTGATTTTGTTGTTGTGTTTATGTATTCAAGGTGCTGGATACTGGTTTTGGTTACAACCAATACAAGAAAGTATCGAGCAGTCAAAATTGGATGAAATAAGCTTAAAAACAACGGTGAAATATAAATATAACCAAGTTGCTGCTATGCCAAAAATGAAAGATCAATTGAATGAATTGAATCTACGATATGAGTTTTTGTCGCAGCAGTTACCCGCTCAAAAAGAGTTAGCAAGCATGCTTTCAGGTATCAACCAGGTTGGTATTCAAAATAAGCTTACTTTTACTCGGATTGACTGGGGTGAGAAGCAAAATAAAACCTTTTTATATAAGTTACCTCTGAATATTGAGCTGACAGGGCAATACCACGACATCGGGTCGTTTTCTGAAGCCATGGCTGATTTACCACGTATTGTCAGCTTGGAAAATATTGATATTCAAAGGGTGAGTAAGGAGAGTAGTACATTGCACTTTCGTGTAATGGCTTATACCTACCAATTTAGGGGGGACCATGAATAGTCGGATGTTTGTTTCAGCCATAACCTTGATGTTGATGGTTGGGTGTAAAGCGAATAAGGACTCTCTTGATACTTTTTATACTGATGCTAAACGATCAGGACATAAAGAGGTGGAAGTATTAGCTAACGTTGTACCTTTTGAGGTGGAAGTGTATGCCCAATCAGAAGCTCGTTCCCCCTTTGTTCTTCCTAAGCAACCTGAGCGAGTAACCCAACCGAAAAAGAAAAAAACGTGTTGGCAGCCGAAATACAGAAAAAAAACAGGAGCATTAGAGCGATATTCATTGCGTAAGTTACGTTTAAAAGGCGTGATGGGAGCAGACCAAGACATTACCGCTCTGATACAAACACCGAAAGGGAGTGTGATTAAAGTTCGCAAAGGGCAGTACATGGGGACCAATAATGGTCAAGTGGTTGCGATTAAATCAAAACAAATTACGTTGAAAGAAACCCTGCCAGATGGAATGGGATGCTGGCAACAAAGATATGTAAAACTGGCGTTGAAACATTAATTGAAATAAAGGATTAGGAATCTCTCATGTCGCTAGGACGCAATAAACTCATCAATTCATATTGTATTCGGTTATGTGCATTTATTATGTTCAGTTTCGTTCATTTGAATGCCATTGCTGAAGAGTCAGTGATGAATCAGCTTGTTGAAGTAGATTTTCAACTAAGTAAGAAAAAAGAAGGTGTCATAACAGTAGAGTTAGCTTCTGCTGCTGCGACTGTGGATTTACGTAAAGAAAAAGATAAGTTGATTATTGAATTGCATGACACCAAAGTCAGCGATGATAAATTGGTTATCTTAGATGTTGAAGATTTTGCCACTCTTGTTTCTCGTATTGAAACATTTAGAGAGCCAAGTAGTACCGTTTTATCTGTTGATGTTAAAGGCGACTATCAATATGACTACTTCCTGAAAGGGCCTTCTTTGCAAGTGGTGGTATCTCAATTGCCAGAAAGTGAGAAAAAATCGCCAATTAGCTCGAATAGTGAAGATAAAAGTAAGCCTATTTCGATTAACTTCCAAGATATTCCAGTTCGTCATGTATTGCAGCTGATCGCGGATTATAATGATTTTAACTTGGTTGTTGCGGACTCTGTTACGGGGAATTTAACCTTACGTCTGGATGGTGTGCCATGGCAGCAAGTGCTTGATATTATTCTTCAAGTTAAAGGGTTAGATAAACGTGTCGAGGGTAACGTTGTTTTGATCGCACCTAAAACAGAGCTTGATGCACAAGAGCAGCAAGTATTAGAGCAAGCTCAAATGGCATCTGAGCTGGCTGCGCTATCATCTGAGATCCTTTCTATTAAATACGCTAAAGCGTCAGATATTGCAGAGCTGCTTGTTGGTGAAGGTGAAATTACCATGTTATCTAGCCGTGGCAGTATCACGGTAGATGAACGTACAAACTCTTTATTGTTAAGAGACCTTCCAGAGAACATTACGGTAATCAAAGACATCATTGATACGTTAGATATTCCAATTAAACAGGTTCAAATTGAAGCTCGTATTGTAACGGTAAATGAAGGTAACTTAGATGAGTTAGGGGTTCGTTGGGGGATAACCAATACCAACGGCAGTACAACAGTTGGTGGCTCTATTGAAAGCAATTTAGCCGCTGTGGGATTGTATGATGGCGGTGGAAGTGATGATAAGAAGAGTGGCAATAATAGTCTTCCTGTCGATGATTTCTTAAATGTGAATTTAGGGCTAGCGAATCCTGCCGCTTCAAGCATTGCTTTTCAGGTGGCGAAATTAGGCTCTGATTTATTGCTTGATTTAGAACTTTCGGCACTTCAAGCAGAATCGAAGGCTGAGATCATCTCTAGTCCACGTTTGATTACGACCAATAAAAAACCTGCCTATATTGAGCAAGGTACAGAAATTCCTTACTTAGAAGCTTCATCCAGCGGAGCAACATCGGTATCGTTTAAAAAAGCGGTATTAAGCTTGATGGTAACACCGCAGATTACCCCAGATAATCGATTAGTTTTAGACTTAACGGTGACACAAGATAGACCTGGGCAAGTGGTTAAAACGGGTACTGGTGAGGCGGTAGCTATTGATACTCAACGTATTGGTACTCAAGTATTAGTTGATAATGGAGAAACGGTTGTTTTAGGTGGTATTTATCAACATTCGTTATCAAATAGCGTTGAGAAAGTGCCTCTTCTTGGTGACTTACCTCTGCTTGGGGCGTTATTTCGTCGAAGCTCTGAAAATATAGGTAAAAAAGAATTATTGATATTCGTTACGCCAAAAGTTGTTATACAGTAATGAGATAGTATTCAAATTCAGCATGATTTATAGGAAAAAAAGCGGTAAAAAAAAATAATTATGCTGAACTTTTCATCTAGCTATTGCAATCACTACTAGTTAGCTGAGATAATTTTCGGTCTGATCACGAAATATCTGTGAGGAATATGGTGCCACAGGCGAGCGTCTATTAAAGAGACAACTGTTGGCAATGTCGTTAATGAACTTTGCATAATTTCTGAAAAATGGCTGAAAAACGAAATATTTTCCTTGTTGGCCCAATGGGCGCCGGCAAAAGCACAATTGGTAGACACTTAGCTCAACAACTTCATATGGAGTTTCTTGATTCTGATACGGTAATCGAAGAACGCACAGGCGCAGATATTGCTTGGGTTTTCGATGTTGAAGGTGAAGAAGGTTTCCGTAAACGTGAAGAAGGTGTGATTAACGATCTTACTCAAGAGCAAGGTATTGTTCTTGCGACGGGTGGTGGCTCTGTAATTAGTAAAGAGAGTCGTAATCGTTTATCTGCTCGTGGTGTTGTTGTATATCTTGAAACTACAATTGAGAAGCAGTTAGCACGCACACAACGTGATAAAAAACGTCCACTGCTTCAAACTGATGAGCCTCGTGAAGTGTTAGAAGCACTAGCGAAAGAACGTAACGCACTTTATGAAGAAGTGTCTGATTACGTTGTTCGTACCGATGATCAAAGTGCAAAAGTAGTTGCAAACCAAATCATTCAAATGCTTGAAGAGCGTTAATTTAAGCAATTAATAGACATAAAGTGGGAACGAATCATGGAAACGATTCATGTAGATTTAGCAGAACGTAGCTATCCCATCTCTATCGGCGCCGAGTTGTTTTGCAACCCGGCGCATTTTTCATCTGTAATACCTGCCAAAAAACGTGTTGTCGTTATCAGTAATGTGACGGTTGCGCCTCTGTATGCCCAACAAATTATTGACACTTTAAACACCTTTGAATGCCAAGTATCACTGCTTGAATTAGACGATGGTGAACAATATAAAAATTTAGATACTTTTAACCAAATACTTACTTTCTTACTTGAAGAAAATCACAGTCGTGATGTGACGATTGTTGCTTTAGGTGGTGGTGTTGTTGGTGATGTTGTTGGTTTTGCTTCTGCTTGCTATCAACGAGGTGTCGACTTTATTCAAATACCTACCACGCTTCTTTCTCAGGTTGATTCATCTGTTGGCGGCAAGACGGCCATTAATCACCCCCTTGGTAAGAATATGGTTGGTGCTTTCTATCAACCAAAAGCCGTTATTATTGATATAAACTGCCTTAAAACATTACCTGAGCGTGAATTTGCTGCAGGAATGGCTGAGGTGATTAAATATGGCATCATTGTTGATAGAGAGTTTTTTGATTGGCTTGATGAGAATATGGATAAATTATACGCGTTAGATCATGATGCGTTGATTTATGCGATTTCACGTTGTTGTCAAATCAAAGCGGATGTCGTTGCTAAAGATGAAAAAGAATCAGGAATGCGTGCACTCTTGAACCTAGGTCATACTTTTGGTCATGCGATTGAAGCTGAAATGGGTTACGGTAATTGGCTTCATGGTGAAGCAGTTTCTGCCGGAACGGTTATGGCAGCGGTAACCGCGCAAAAAGAGGGATTAATTTCCCAGTCTGATGTAGAGCGCATTTGTTCTATCTTAGAAAAAGCCAAGTTACCATTAAAAGCACCAAAAGAAATGACAGTAGATGCGTTTATGAAGCACATGATGCGTGATAAGAAGGTCTTATCAGGTAAATTGCGTTTGGTTCTACCAACTTCCATTGGTAGCTCTGAAGTAGTTACAGGTGTTTCTGAAAGCGTACTTGCTGAAGTAATTGAGCAATGTAAGGCATAGAAAAAGATATGAGTATTGGTCATGATTTAACTGTTTTGGAATTAGAAAGCCAAATTGATGTGTTATCTCGCATTCAGTTTGTTTCTCGTTTTGGTTCTAATTTAGTTCACATAGAAGGAGTCAAAGGCTCTGGTAAATCGTGGCTAGCTCAGCGTTATCTTGAAAAATGGTGTGATGATGCAGATCAAGTGCTATTGATGTGTCACCCAAATCAATCTATTCAACAACAGCGTGGCATTATTTTAAAGCAAGTGGTTCGAGACCCTTTGTTTAATGAGTCTGATTCTGTTGTCGATAGTGTTGGTCGAATGCTTGCCGGTGAAAAGTGTAATTTAGTCTTAGCGATTGATGATGCACATTTGCTTTCATCTGAGCTTTTGAGTGAGCTATGGCTATTGGTTCAAAAAGCGCAATCGGCACCAAATTGGCAAATTAATATTTTATTATTTGCTGAAAAAGGAAAGCTAACTCAAACACTGTCTCAAATGTCTTATGGACAGGATAATAAGCCTGTTGATATTGATATTAATCCGTTAACAGAAGAAGAAGCCGTTACCTTTGCTGAAATGTTAGTGGTTCGCTTTGCTGTCGATAAAGACGAAAAATCGCGTCTTCGTACTTTGGCTCGTAAATGTAATCGTCTGCCTGCTGAGCTAGTTGCTCTTGGGGAGAAGAAAACAGAGCGTCGCGTTATTATTCGTTCGGTGACTCGATCACCTGTTGGTATTTTAGGGCTAGCGTCTGTTTTATTACTTGGCTCTGCTGGAGCGTATTGGTGGTTAAATCAATCATCAACGATGCCAATTTCATCTATTGTCGATAACACATTAGAGCAAGATACTCGAGTTGCATTAGATTTAGATGGAAATCCAACGTCAATTGATACTGAAGTAGATAAGACGAATCAACCAGAAGACGATACGCATTCTATTCCGCCAGATGTAATCGATACTCCGGTCATTGCTGATACAAAAGAAGAAACAGGGAAACGTGTGGTTGTTCCTTCAGAGTTAGTTGACTCTTTAGTAACTGAAGATAAAGAAGTACAAGAGAAGCCAACACTGGACGTTGAACCTGTTCAACCAGAAGAAAAGCCAACGGTTGAAAAAGCACCTACAGCAACACAAGAAAAAGCGGATAAACCAAAAACAACATCTGAAAGTAAGAAAAAAGATGAAAAAACATCGGTTTCTACAGTAACGCCTGACAAAGCAGATTCTAAAATCACATTTACTTTAGCGGATAAAGAGCTAAAAGCGATTTCAAGTAAGCGTTATATATTGCAATTAGCGGCTTTGACTAATGAAGAGGCGGTGCAAGAATTTTTGGATGACCATAAAATAGAAGGTTCTGCTCGTATTTATCAAGCATTAAGAAATGGTTCTATTTGGTATATTGTTAGTTATGGTGATTATGAATCAATTTCATCCGCTCGTGGGGCAGTAAAAACTTTGCCAGCGTCAGTTCAAAGCTTGGGTCCTTGGGCTAAATCGTTAGTACAAGTCCATCGCGAGATTGATTCTGTAAAATAACCATAAGATAAACAGATCCTAGCTAAAAAATAGGGTACAATCCCCCGCTTTCTGGATTAAGGTAAAAAGGCGTAAAAGACGTATGAAAAAGCATCGCGCATTTCTCAAGTGGGCTGGCGGTAAATATAGCCTAGTAGAAGAAATTCAACGTCATCTCCCTGATGCTAGAAAATTGATAGAGCCTTTTGTTGGGGCGGGTTCTGTATTTTTGAATACAGATTATGATCATTATCTATTAGCGGATATTAATCCAGATCTTATCAATCTTTATAATCACCTTAAAGATGAACCGCAGCGTTTTATTGAAGACGCTCGCGCGTTATTTCAACCTGAATACAATAAAAAAGAAGTGTATTTAGCGTTACGTGTTGAGTTTAATCAGTGTACTGATACTTATCGTCGTTCGTTATTGTTTTTATACATGAATCGTCATGGTTTTAATGGTTTATGCCGTTATAACAAGAAAGGTGGCTTTAATGTGCCATTTGGTTCGTATAAAAAACCATATTTCCCAGAAAAAGAGATGGTGTTTTTTGCTGAAAAAGCGAAGAAAGCAACATTTGTTTGTGAAGGGTATATGGATACATTTAAACGTGCTCGCAAAGGTGCGGTTGTTTATTGTGATCCTCCTTATGCGCCGTTATCAACGACCGCTAACTTTACCTCTTATGCAGGAAATGGTTTTTCGTTGGATGATCAAGCTGCATTAGCTGATGTTGCAGAGAAAGCCGCATTTGAGCGTGATATACCCGTATTGATTTCAAATCACGACACAACATTGACTCGACGCTTATATCATGGTGCGACACTTAATACGATTAAAGTGAAAAGAACCATTAGCCGAAATGGTGCAGGGCGAAATAAAGTGGATGAGCTTATGGCTTTGTTTCATGCACCTAAATGCACAGAATAAGTTAACTTAAGACTCTTTTTTCTTCGAACGCCAGATTTATGTGATTTGTGTCCCTTTATTCACATAAGACAGCCCCCAAAATATCAGGTAGAATTGCGCCGTCGATTTAATCGATTGCGCTATATCAATTTAGCGGTATCTAAATAATTACTAACCTGAGGCTCAACATGAAAGATTTTTTGATCGCACCATCTATTCTCTCTGCTGATTTCGCTCGTCTAGGCGAAGACGTTGAAAAAGTACTAGCGTCAGGTGCTGATGTGGTTCACTTCGATGTAATGGATAACCACTATGTTCCAAATCTAACTTTTGGTGCTCCAATCTGCAAAGCATTACGTGATTACGGTATCACAGCTCCTATTGATGTTCATTTAATGGTTAAGCCTGTTGATAGTATTGTTCCTGAGTTTGCAAAAGCGGGTGCAACAATGATCACTTTCCATGTAGAAGCTTCAGAGCATATTGATCGTACACTTCAATTAATCAAAGAGCACGGTTGTCAGGCTGGTGTAGTTTTAAACCCTGCAACACCATTATCATGCCTTGAATACATCATGGATAAAGTTGATATGATCTTACTAATGTCTGTAAACCCAGGCTTTGGCGGTCAATCTTTCATTCCAAATACACTTGATAAACTACGTGCAGTACGCAAAATGATTGACGAGTCAGGTCGTGATATTCGCCTTGAAATTGATGGTGGTGTAAAAGTAGATAACATCCGTGAAATCGCAGAAGCGGGTGCAGATATGTTTGTTGCAGGTTCAGCTATCTTTAATCAACCAAACTACAAAGAAGTGATTGATGAAATGCGTGCTGAATTAGCAAAAGTGAAAGGTAACTAAGATTCATGTTTGAAGATATCAAACTGATTGCTTTTGATTTAGATGGGACGCTACTTGATAGCGTTCCTGATTTAGCTCGAGCGGTGGATCTTGCGATGCAAGACATGGGACACCCTCGCGTTACATTGGAGCAAGCATCTCATTGGATTGGTAATGGTGCTGATGTACTCGTCTCTCGCGCGTTAAGTCAAAACTATATCGTGAAAGATGATCTTGATGCTGAATTAATAAAGCAAGCTCGTGCAAGATTAGATCAACATTATCATGACGGTGGTCATCAACTTAGTCACCTCTATCCTGATGTTAAAGACACGTTAGAACGATTGCATCAGCAAGGTTATACCTTAGCCTTGGTGACAAACAAACCGTCTCAATTTGTACCTGAACTTCTTGAGCAGCATCAGCTTACTCACTTATTTAGTGATGTGATTGGTGGTGATACGTTCGCCGAGAAGAAACCGAATCCTTTTGCGCTAAATTGGCTGCTTGATAAACATGGTTTAACGGCGTCTCAAATGCTCATGGTTGGGGATTCTAAAAATGATATACAAGCGGCTCAAGCTGCTGGATGTCATAGCTTTGCACTGACTTATGGCTATAATCATGGCGAATCTATCTCAGATAGCCAACCTGATGTAGTTAGCGATGAATTTAAGTATTTATTAGCCGTGTTGAGTATGGCAAGATAGTATTCATTGATAAGTACAGTAACTAATAATGTTCAGGCTTATCAAACTATATAGAATAACCATTAAATGATCCCACAGCGGATCATTTAATTTTTACAGTTAAACAAGGAATCATAACCATGAGCAAGCCCATCGTATTAAGTGGCGTTCAACCATCAGGTGAACTAAGTATCGGTAACTACTTGGGTGCTCTACGTCAATGGCAACAGATGCAAGACGATTATGATTGTCAGTACTGTGTGGTAGATTTGCATGCAATTACGGTTCGTCAAGATCCTAAAGCACTGCATGAAGCGACACTAGATGCGTTGGCAATTTGTCTAGCAGTTGGTGTTGATCCAAAGAAGAGCACGCTATTTGTTCAGTCACACGTTCCAGAGCATGCTCAGCTTGGTTGGCTTCTTAACTGTTACACTCAAATGGGTGAGTTGAGCCGTATGACTCAATTTAAAGATAAATCAGCACGTCATTCAAATGATGTCAATGTTGGTTTATTTGATTACCCTGTGCTAATGGCAGCGGATATTCTACTTTATGGTGCACATCAAGTGCCTGTAGGTAGTGATCAGAAACAACACTTAGAATTAGCGCGAGATATCGCAACACGCTTTAATAATATTTATAGCCCAGAAGCGCCAATCTTTACGGTACCAGAACCTTACATTCCACAAGTGAATGCTCGTGTTATGAGCCTACAAGATGCGACGAAGAAAATGTCTAAATCAGATGATAACCGTAAGAACGTAATCACGCTGTTAGAAGAGCCTAAGTCAATTCTTAAGAAGATCAATAAGGCACAAACGGATGCAGAAATGCCGCCACGCATTGCTCACGATTGGGAAAATAAGGCGGGTATTTCAAACCTTATGGGTCTGTACTCTGCTGCGACTGGCAAAACGTTTGAAGAGATCGAAGCACAATACCAAGGTGTTGAAATGTACGGTCCTTTCAAGAAAGATGTGGGTGAAGCGATTGTTACTATGCTTGAGCCGATCCAAGAAGAATACAAGCGTATTCGTGAAGATCGTGCTTACATGGATGCTGTAATGAAAGCGGGTGCTGAGAAAGCGTCTGAGCGTGCAGCTGTGACATTGAAAAAAGCGTATGAAGCAGTAGGTTTTGTTACTCGCCCATAGCATCTTATTGTATTTAGGTATCATCAATTGCTCGTAGGTTGACCTGCGAGCAATTTTTATTTTATCCATCTTATAAAGTAGTTCTTTTATGCTATTAATGATCGACAATTATGATTCGTTTACTTACAACCTATATCAGTATTTCTGTGAATTGGGTGTTGAAGTAAAAGTCGTTCGTAATGATGAAATCGATATTGTAGGTATTGAAGCACTAAACCCTTCTCATTTAGTTATCTCCCCCGGCCCATGTACACCAAATGAAGCTGGTATTTCATTACAAGCCATTAAGTATTTTGCCGATAAATTACCGATTCTTGGCGTATGCTTAGGTCATCAATCCATTGCTCAAGTATTTGGTGGCGATGTGGTTCGTGCTAAAAAAGTCATGCATGGTAAAACTTCAGCAATTGTTCACACTAGTCGTAGCGTTTTCAAAGGATTAAATAATCCGCTTACGGTGACACGTTACCATTCATTGATTGTGAAAAAAGAGACGCTACCAGAGTGCTTTGAAGTGACAGCATGGACAGAAACTGAATCAGGTGACATGGATGAGATCATGGGATTTTGTCATAAAAGTTTACCTATTGAAGGCGTACAGTTTCACCCTGAGTCTATTTTGACTGAACAAGGTCATGAGATCTTACGTAACTTTATCCAAAAATAACTATTACCTCATAATGATGAGCGATCTAGCTCACTCTTCTTACTTTTTCTTTACTTTTATAACGTTTTTATTTTTGTGCAACTTTATGCATGGCGTGAAGCGTTTCTGTTCTTATAAAATCGTTTACATATCAAGCAAGCTGCGATAGCTTGAGTTTATAACTATTCTAAAAAACTGATTTATCAGTCATTGAATTGTATCGGTTAATGCTTTTTTAGTTCAAAAAAAGAATTTTGTGCTATTGAAAAGGTTAATGGTTTGTAAATATTATGCAGGATAACGGCATACGCAGAAGGAAAGTGTGATGACGACCAATTCACAAGTTGAACGTAAAGATTTTAATGATGTAATGGTACCTTGTTATAACCCAATGGAAGTGATCCCTGTAAAAGGTGAGGGCGCTCGAGTATGGGATCAAACGGGTAAGGATTACATCGATTTTGCTGGAGGTATTGCAGTGAGCTGTTTAGGTCACTGTCATCCTATCATGGTTAATGCACTGCAAGAGCAGTCACAAAAGCTATGGCATTTAAGTAATGTTATGACCAATGAGCCTGCTATTCGGCTTGCTAAAAAGTTAACTGAAGTTTCTTTTGCTGAAAAAGTATTTTTTGCGAACTCAGGTGCTGAAGCGAATGAAGCGGCGTTGAAGTTAGCTCGTCGTTGGGCTGTTGATGTTCATAGCGAAGAAAAAAGTGAAATTATTGCTTTTAAACAGGGCTTCCATGGTCGAACTTTCTTTACTGTAACCGTTGGAGGTCAAGCTGCGTATTCTGATGGTTTTGGTCCTAAACCGGGTGATATTACTCATTTAGAATACAATAATCTTGCTGAACTTGAAGCGCATATGTCAGATAAAACGTGTGCGGTAATGATGGAGCCATTACAGGGAGAAGGAGGGATAATTTCACCTACTTCTGAGTTTGTAAAAGGCGTAAAAGCATTATGTGAAAAGTACAATGCGTTGCTGATTTTTGATGAAGTTCAAACAGGTAATGGCCGAACTGGTGATTTTTATGCCTATCAAGGATTAGGTGTTACACCTGATATTCTCAGTACTGCTAAATCACTTGGTGGTGGTTTCCCTATCGGAGCTATGCTCACTACGACTGAACTGGCTCAGCATTTAAAAGTAGGAACCCATGGTTCGACTTATGGTGGTAATCCACTTGCTTGTGCTATTGCGGAAGCGGTGGTTGAAGAAGTATCAAAACCTGACGTTTTAAATGGCGTTAAAGAGCGCGAGCAATGGTTCCGTTCCGGTCTAGAAGCATTAAATGCCAAATATCATATGTTTTCAGAGATCCGCGGTAAAGGTTTATTGCTTGGTGCTGCTCTAAATGAAGAGTGGCAAGGTCGAGCTCGTGACATATTGGTGGCAGCAGGAGAGCAAGGTTTGATGGTACTTGTTGCTGGCGTTAATGTGGTTCGATTTACCCCATCATTAGTGATTACAAAAGAAGAAGTTGAGTTAGGTTTTGAGCGCTTAGATAAGGCGCTTGCTTCTCTAACGAAATAACGCTTTAAAGAATATTAGGCAACTCATGGTCGAGTTGCCTTTGTTTTTGGCATCGGAGGGAATATTGATGCTTGTTATCCGTCCTATTACTCAAGAAGATTATCCTGCCCTTCATCAATGTGCTGTTGAATCTGGACATGGGTTCACTTCGCTTCCTGTTAATGAAGAACAGTTAAGAAATCGTATCGATCATTCGATAGATAGCTTTCAGAAAGACGTGACAGAGCCGGGTGTTGAAGGCTACCTCATGGTTGGTCAAGATTCAGTTACTGGAGAGGTAACTGGTACAACAGGCATTGAAGCAGCTGTCGGTTTAGATTCGCCATTCTATAATTATCATATTAGTAAAGTCGTGCATTTTTCTCGTAAATTAGATGTACATAATGTCGTGAAAGTGCTGACATTTGGTAGTAATTACACAGGAAGTACCGAGATATGTACCTTATTTCTTCGTCCTGAATATCGAGAAGGATTAAATGGGCGATTGATGTCGAAAGCTCGATTTTTGATGATGGCAGAGCATCCCCATCGCTTCTCCGATACTATTTTTGCTGAAATGCGCGGTGTTTCAGATAAAGAAGGTGAATCGCCATTTTGGAAGTGGCTACAAAAGCATTTTTTCTCTATCGATTTTACTGAAGCTGATTACTTAACTGGCATTGGCTACAAAGGCTTTATCGCAGATCTTATGCCAAAACTTCCTATTTATGTCAGCTTATTAAGTAAAGAAGCTCAGGCTGTAATCGGTAAAGTTCATGATAATACAAAACCTGCTTTAAAACTTTTAGAAAATGAAGGGTTCCGTTGTCGTGGCTACGTAGATATTTTTGATGCAGGCCCAACCGTTGAATGTGATTTACGCAGTATAGAGTCAGTTCGTAATTCGTTTAAAGCCAAAGTGATTATTACAGAGCACAGCTGTTCACAACAGTATTTGATTGCAAATACGTCATTTGAAAATTTTAGAGCAACCGCAACAACGGCTGCCTACGATAAAGCCACTGATACTGTTCATTTAACACCAGAAGCAGCAGAAGCATTGCAAGTTGACGTTGATGATTACGTACGTTTATTAGCTCAATAGGGGACATAGAATATGACACATTGGATTGCAGGTGATTGGGTTTTAGGCGAAGGTGAAACGATACAATCGTTAAGCCCTTATAACAGTGAGGTAGTGTGGAAAGGCGAAAGTGCTACTGAGGCTCAGGTCGAGTCTGCTGTGAATGCTGCTCGTAATGCTTTTATTGAGTGGAAGAAATTGCCATTTGAAAATCGCCAAGCCATTGTGGAACGCTTTGCTGAGCTAGTGAAAGATAATGCGGATTCGATTGCAGAAGTAATAGCAAAAGAAACGGGTAAGCCATTTTGGGAAACCAAAACAGAAGCAGGTGCAATGGTGGGGAAGATAGCGATATCGATTCGAGCTTACCATGAAAGAACCCCCTATAGAGAGCGTGAAGCCGCAGGAAATAAAATTGTACTTAGACATCGCCCATTAGGTGTTATGGCTGTCTTTGGCCCGTATAACTTCCCTGGGCACTTACCTAACGGTCATATTGTTCCTGCGTTGCTTGCAGGAAATACGGTGGTATTAAAGCCATCGGAACAAACACCATGGACAAGTGAAGTGATCATGAAGCTTTGGCAAAAGGCTGGATTACCTAAAGGGGTCATTAATCTTGTTCAGGGGGCGCGATCAACGGGTGAGGCATTAGCAAACGCGAAAGGTATTGATGGTCTTTTATTTACAGGCAGTGCGAATACTGGTCACATCCTACACCGTCAATTTGCAGGTGATACGGGGAAAATGTTGGCTCTCGAAATGGGAGGCAATAACCCAATGGTGATATCAAAAGCATTCGGTGATTTAGATGCAACGGTATATACCATAGTGCAATCTGCATTTATTAGTGCAGGACAACGCTGTACTTGTGCTCGACGCTTGTATGTTCCTGAAGGTGAAAAGGGTGATGCTTTATTAGCACGTTTAGTTGACGTCACGAAAAATATTCATGTTGATCAACCTTTTTCTGAAACGACGCCATTTATGGGGGCACAAATATCGATTGCTGCGGCTGAATTTATCTTAAATGCTCAGAAAAAGTTACAAGCATTAGGCGGTGAATTGTTACTGGAAGCGAGAAGTTTGGGGCATGCATTTGTATCTCCAGGGATAATAGATGCAACAAATGTCGCGGAATTACCAGATGAAGAATACTTTGGCCCACTATTGCAAGTCATACGTTACACCACATTAGCGCAAGCTGTGGAGCTTGCTAATGACACTCGCTATGGATTATCTGCGGGATTAGTTTCAACCGATGACAGTGAATGGGATTATTTCGTGGAGCATATTCGAGCTGGAATTGTGAATCGAAATCGTCAATTAACAGGAGCAAGTGGTGATGCGCCATTTGGTGGGCCGGGTGCATCAGGCAACTTAAAACCAAGTGCTTATTATGCGGCAGATTATTGTGCTTATCCGATGGCATCAATGGAAGGTGATGCATGTGAGATTCCTGAGCAATTATCTCCAGGTTTAACTTTGTAGGAGTGCTGAAAATGAATAATGTAAACACACTTTTTTCATCATTATGGCAAGACTATATTACACGTTTGTCGCCATCGGCAGACCAAGTGCATCAATTGCTATCCAGTGGTGGTGATATTGTAAATGATCATATTGCCTTGCGGACGTTTAATTTGCCTAAGGTTGGTTTATCCACATTAGCCGCGCCCTTTTTAGCTATTGGGTATAAACCGTGTGATGAATATGAATTTATTGCTAAAAAATTGAAAGCACAACATTTTGAGCACCCAGATCCTAATGCACCACTTGTGTTTATCAGTGAGCTATTGGTTGAAAAATTATCTGATGATGCTCAAACCATAATTAAATCATTAGTAGAACAAGTTCCTGCTCATTATTTTGCAACTCGTGACTTTCTGTCTTCAGGTAGACCGTGGTCTTTAAGTTTTGATGAATATAAGGTGTTAGCAAAAGAGAGTGAGTATGCTTCTTGGTTAGCTGCTCATGGTTATGGAGCGAATCATTTTACCGTGTATGTTAATCAACTTGATGGTTTTGATGAAGTAGTTGATGTTAATCAGCACTTACGTAATGCTGGATTTAGTATTAATGAGGTTGGTGGAGAAGTAAAAGGCTCTCCAGAGGTTTGTTTAGAGCAATCATCTACAATGGCGGATAAAGTGATGGTTAAATTTAGTGATGGTGAGTTTGAGATCCCTGGTGGATTTTACGAATTTGCTAAACGTTATGAATTACCAAATGGTGAACTATACACAGGGTTTGTTGCGGCTTCTGCGGACAAAATCTTTGAAAGTACTGACGGGTAAAGCTGTCATCTCTAGACATAAAAAACGCAGCTATTGAGCTGCGTTTTTATTTGCTTATGGTAACGACGTTAAATTAACGAGTACCGTAAACTACAATTGTTTTGCCGTGCGCTGAAATCAGGTTTTGCTCTTCAAGCATCTTTAAGATACGGCCAACAGTTTCACGTGAACAACCAACAATTTGACCGATCTCTTGACGAGTGATCTTAATTTGCATGCCGTCTGGGTGAGTCATTGCATCAGGTTGTTTAGCAAGGTTTAGTAGCGTTTGAGCGATACGGCCTGTTACGTCTAGGAATGCTAAGTCACCTACTTTTTGGCTAGTGATTTGTAAACGAGTTGCCATTTGCGCAGAAAGACGCATTAGGATATCTGGGTTAACTTGGATAAGTTGGCGGAATTTCTTGAATGAAATTTCTGCTACTTCACAAGGGCTTTTCGCACGAACCCACGCTGAACGCTCTTGACCTTCTTCAAATAAGCCAAGCTCACCAATGAAGTCACCTTGGTTTAGGTAAGAAAGGATCATTTCTTTACCTTCTTCATCTTTGATAAGTACAGCAACAGAACCTTTTACAATGTAGTAAAGAGTTTCCGCTTTTTCACCCGCGTGAATTAGCGTGCTCTTTGAAGGGTACTTATGAATGTGACAGTGAGACAAGAACCACTCTAATGTTGGATCTGTTTGAGGTTTACCTAGAACCATACTTTATACTTCCTCTGCGTTTGCCAAGTAGGCGATGTCCATTTTAAAATAACTGAGCCAAATATCAGTTTGGCCTATACAATATGGTTATCGGAACAAGGCTGCATGTTCGTTGAGATAATTAACAAAATCATACCTTGTTTCGCAATTGATTTCTTGACTTTGATCGTATGAATTGTGCGACCAAGGGCACAGTTTCGTGAAATGGATCACGAGTTTTCCTTTTAAGTAGTAAAGAGGCTTTTATGAACGCTGAAGTTAAATGGATTGAGGGATTGTCTTTTCTAGGTCAATCTCAATCAGGTCACTCTATTGTTATGGATGGTAATGGGGGAGAAAAAGCACCAAGTCCGATGGAAATGGTCTTAATGGCTGCTGGAGGATGCAGTTCTGTTGATGTTGTTGATGGACTTAAATCGGCAAATCAAGAAGTCACAGCTTGCGTTGCTAAGCTATCTAGTGAGCGTCGTGAAACTGCACCAAAGTTGTTTACTTACATTAATATTCACTTTGAAGTAACAGGTAACAACCTAGATTCAACGGTTGTCGAGAGAGTCACTGCGGATTCATTACAGAAATATTGCTCTGTATGTTTAATGCTTGGTGAGGGCGTAAAAATGACGCACTCATGGGAAATTATCTCTGCTTAAACTTTAGAACTACAGGGTGAGTTAATATTAAAAAGCCTCGCAAGTTAACCCTTGTGAGGCTTTATTTTAAGTTATGAGAGATTACAGAATGAAGCGGCTTAGGTCTTCATCAGCAACAAGTTCACCTAGGCGTGAACTTACATATTCAGCATCAACAATTAAGCTTTCGCCATTTTTTTCAGAAGCATCATAAGAGATCTCTTCCATTAGTCGTTCCATCACTGTGTGTAGACGGCGAGCACCGATGTTTTCAGTGGTTTCATTTACTTGGAATGCGGATTCAGCAATACGACTGATGCCATCTTCAGTAAATTCAACTTTTACATTTTCGGTCGCTAATAGAGCAATGTATTGCTCAGTTAATGATGCATTAGGTTCGGTTAAAATGCGTTTGAAATCATTTGCTGTTAGCGCTTCAAGTTCAACACGGATTGGTAAACGACCTTGTAATTCAGGGATCAAGTCAGATGGTTTTGCCATTTGGAATGCACCTGAAGTGATGAATAACATATGATCGGTTTTCACCATGCCGTGTTTAGTACTAACCGTGCTGCCTTCTACTAATGGAAGTAAATCACGTTGAACACCTTCACGAGATACATCACCAGAGTGAGAGTTTGAACCTTTACAGATTTTATCAATTTCATCGATAAACACGATACCGTGGTTTTCTACATTGAAGATCGCTTGTTCTTTTAGCTCTTCAGGGTTAACCAGCTTCGCACCTTCTTCTTCTGTTAGCGCTTTAAGTGCATCAACGATTTTCATCTTGCGCTTTTTGGTTGTATTGCCGCCTGATAGGTTTTGGAACATACCTTGAAGTTGGTTTGTCATCTCTTCCATACCTGGAGGAGCCATGATTTCAACGCCAACTTGAGGTGCAGCAACATCCACTTCGATTTCTTTATCGTCTAACTTACCTTCGCGTAATTTTTTACGGAAAGATTGTCGTGTACCAGAATCGTTATCGCCTTCTTCATTATTACCCCAAGCGTCACGAGCTGGTGGCAGTAAGATATCTAGAATGCGATCTTCTGCGTGCTCTTCAGCTCGGAATTTTACTTTTTCAACCGCTTGTTGATGCGTCATTTTAATAGCAACATCGGTTAAATCACGAATGATGCTTTCTACTTCTTTACCAACGTAACCCACTTCAGTGAATTTAGTTGCTTCAACTTTGATGAAAGGTGCGTTTGCAAGTTTTGCTAAACGACGAGCGATTTCGGTTTTACCGACACCTGTTGGACCAATCATCAGAATGTTTTTTGGTGTTACTTCTGTGCGCAACTCAGGAGCAAGTTGCATACGACGCCAACGGTTACGAAGTGCAATGGCAACTGAACGTTTTGCTTTATCTTGACCAATAATATGGCTATCTAATTCGTGTACGATTTCACGAGGAGTCATCTCAGACATGGTAATTCCTTATTCTTGATTAAGCGTTCAGTTCTTCAACTGTGTGGTTGTGGTTGGTGTATACATCGATATCGCCAGCAATAGTCAGTGCTTTAGTTGCAATTTCGCGAGCGTCTAAATCGGTGTTTTCTAACAGCGCTGTTGCTGCAGAACGAGCGAAATAACCACCAGAACCAATAGTTAATAAGTCATTATCAGCATTGATTAGATCACCTGTACCACTGATGATTAATGATGTTGTTTTATCCGCAACAATTAGCATTGCTTCAAGACGACGCAATGCACGGTCACTACGCCACTCTTTTGCTAGTTCTACTGCGGCTTTTGTTAGATTACCTTGATGCATTTCTAGCTTACGTTCACACAGGTCGAACAGAATAAATGCATCAGCTGTGCTACCAGCAAAGCCAACTAATACTGAGTCATTGTATAAGCGACGTACTTTTTTTACGTTGCCTTTTGCGATCATATCGCCTTGAGATGCTTGGCCATCGCCAGCAACCACGACTTTGCCTTCACGGCGTACAGAAACAATTGTAGTCACGAGTAAAACCTCTTTTTCGATGGCGCCAATAAATGAAAGCAGACGACCATCTTCATGATTATTACTATTGTAATGGGGGAAGGTAAGACGCTTTTCAAGATGAATAGATAGAAAAAAGGAGCACTCAATGGGCTCCTTTTATTAAATATGTGATGTGTTATTGATTTCGGATGATGGTTTTATTGATCTTTCCAAATAGCACAAGGTTCGATTTTTGCGCGTTGCAGTTTGTGACGATCTTTCTCTGCATCACGTTTGAATTTATATGGGCCAAGTACCACTTTATACCAGCTACTTCCTTCAGCATGACGAACAGTAGAGGTTATGCCTTGGAAAGCGATATTCATCTTACGTTCTTCAGCTTGTGAGCGGTTTTTATAAGCACCACACTGCATAATGTAAGGGATCTCAGATACTTTTAATTCTTTTTGTTCAACTGTTATTTCTTTATTTGGCAGCTCATCCATGTAGCTCCATTGCTCTTCTGGCAGTGGTGGGATGTCTTCTGTTGATGTTGGTTTCTTCGGTTTAACAGGAACAACTTCGGTTACTGGTGCTTTTACTTCTGGCTCTGGTGAGTCATTAAGGAAATAGAGTGCGTAGCCAAAAACCATAACTAGAAGAGCTGCAACAGCAACCGCTTTCCACGGCGTAGAGCCGTTAGACATAGGTTGTTTAGCGCCTTTTTTCTTAGTTGTTTTTTTTGTCGCTTTCTTAGGAGAGCGTCCACGTTTTACATAATCTTTATTGGCCACGATCTTTACTTTACACAAATTCACTGATGGTCGTTTATGGTAATCAGTTGTGTGAACTCATACCAGTATTTGTGTAAAAAAGTACGCAAAAAGTCACTATTTAGACAAATTGATTATCTAGAATTATGACTTTTTACGTTTAATGTCGTTCAAAGAATGAATTAAAGGCGCTTATTTGTTTTTTGGGGACGCCGTACTCTCTCTTACGATTAATGATGATTCGAGTAATCGTGAGCCAGAACGAACATCATGGCCTTTTAATAATTCAAGTAGCATCAACATGGATTGACGACCAATTTCATAACGAGGTTGCGAAATCGTGGTTAATGCTGGATCACAATATTGAGAGAATTCAATATCATCAAATCCCATGATAGAAATGTCTTGAGGTACTCTAAAGCCCATTTGTTTCGCTTTTTGAATCGCTCCGATTGCCATAATATCGTTATGACAAAAGACGGCAGTTGGTGGCGTTGAAAGAGAAAGAAGTTGAGTTATTGCTTTTGCACCTGCTTCGAAAGTGAAATCACCATATTGAACATAAGAGGCATTCATGGTGATACCCGCTCGGCGAAGTGCTTGCTGGTAACCTTGGTGTCGAAACTGACAGAGCGCGGAGCTTTCAGGGCCAGATAATTCTGCGATGTTTTTATGCCCTAGTTTAGTTAGGTAGTTAACTGCTTCATAGGCTGCTGTAAGGTTATCGATATGAACAGTTGGTAGTTCTAATTCTGGTGCATATTCACACGCCATCACAAGAGGCGGTAAATTTTTTTGTTCTTGGCGACTAACGTTAAAAGGGAGGTCTGAACCAAGTAATACCATACCGTCGACTTGTTTGGTGTATACAAGGTTAACAAAGGAGTGTTCACGTTTTTTCTGTTGACTGCTATCGCCTACTAAGATGACATAACCATTTTCAACGGCTGCATCTTCAATGCCGCGAATGATATCGCTAAAGTAAGGATCGCAAATGTCAGGCACAATCGTCACAATGGTTTTTGATTCATTGCGTCGTAATGTTCGAGTTAACGTGGTGGGTGAGTAACCCGTTTCTAATACTGCATCTTCAACGCGCTTACGAGTGGATAATGATACTTTTTCTGGTGTCATTAGTGCTCGTGATACCGTTGCTGTTGACACTCCTGCCGATAAAGCAACGTCCTTCATTGTCGCCATAATTATCTTCTCCCCAATACTTTTATCTTAAAAGTAAACGATTGCTCTATTTGAATGAGAAGATATTTTATTCATAAAATAAAGATTTAAATACGGCTCGTTTAACAAAAATTACATCTGTATTGTGATTTCTCTCACATGAAGACCGATTGTTTCACTTTTTCAACAGGAAAATTGTTGATAAAACCGACATTAACTTAAATCTTGCGGCTCAATATCTAAAGTCCATCGAACTTTTTTTGCTAGAGGTAAAAGTTCGATGGCGGTTTTTGCACCACGAAGCATTGATTGCATTACCGTGCGGTTTGGTGCTTGGAATAATAGTTGCCAGCGGTATTTACCTGCACGACGGGCTAATGGTGCGGGGATCGGCCCAAGTACTGGTGTTGCATCATGAAATTGTGGGTGGCTTTCTAAAATATCACGTACTTGTCGTAAGAATTGTTCCACGTTTTCGTTATTATTTGCTTCTGCTCTAAAAAGAGATAAATGGGTATAAGGTGGTAATTGAGCAAATTTACGTTCTTTTAAAGCGTGCTCTGCAAAATGCCCATAACCATGATGTAATAAGCTTTGTAGTAGTGAGTGCTCAGGGTGGTGAGTTTGCAAAATTACTTCACCTGGTTTACTTGCACGTCCTGCACGCCCTGCAACCTGAATAAATAATTGAGCTAATCTTTCAGGCGCTCGAAAATCACTACTAAACAGAGAGCTGTCTACGTCGATTAATCCAACCAAAGTAACGTTAGGAAAATGGTGGCCTTTTGCTAGCATTTGAGTACCAATTAAAATTTGGTATTCATTGTTCTTAATCGCTTCTAAATAGTCTTCTAAGCTACCTTTACGACGAGTGCTATCTCTATCAATACGTACCGTTTTGTACTCAGGAAATAGATTGGTTAATTGTGTTTCTAGTTGTTCTGTACCTACACCGACAGAAATTAATTGTGTCGATCCGCACCCTTGACATTGATGAATAATGGGCTGTTGTGAACCACAGTGGTGACAACGAATTTCATTTGAGTGTTGATGGAAAGTATAGAAAGCATCGCAACGTTTACATTCAGCCATCCAACCGCATTCATGACACATTAATGCAGGTGAAAAGCCTCTGCGGTTTAAAAACAGCATGACCTGATTGCCCTCAGATAAGTGTTTTCTCATTTGAGCAATTAAAGGGGCAGATAGGCCGCTGTTAAGATATAAGCCTTTTACATCAAGAACACCATGGCGAGCAGGAATGGCAGTACCTGCGCGTTTGGTTAGTGTTAGGTGATGATATTTTCCAACATTCGCATTGTGTAATGTTTCTAACGCAGGGGTTGCTGAACCCAGAATAATAGGGATGTTATCTAAGTTGGCTCTCATCACGGCTAAATCGCGCGCATGATATCTCATGCTGTCTTGTTGCTTATAAGAGGCATCATGTTCTTCATCAACAATGATGATCCCTAAATCATGAAAAGGCGTAAACAGAGCCGAACGAGTACCAATGATGATACCGGCGTGATTATCCCTTGCTGCTAACCATGCATTTAAACGCTCAGTGTCATTAAGTCCTGAATGAATAACATCAACAGGTACATTAAAGCGACGCTTAAAACGATTAATGGTTTGTGGAGTTAAACCAATTTCAGGAACCAAGATAAGCGCTTGTCGTCCAGCTTTTAAAATCGGTTCTAGAAGCTGTAAATAGACTTCAGTTTTTCCTGAACCCGTAACCCCTTCCAACAGATAACAACCAAATTCATGATTTGCATTGACCGTAGCAATAGCGATAGATTGCTCTTCATTGAGTTGAGGTTTCTCTTGAGTGACTTCAACATCTCGATACCAGTAGCTTGGTGTCGGAGCAAGGGATATCTCTTCAATCCAACCTTTATCTGAAATCGCTTTTAGTGTGGCAGCAGTCACTTCTTCTTCAAGCATTTGCTCATGACTGCATTGTTGATGTCTTACTAAATTGAGTGCTTTGGCTTGTTTTGGAGCTCGTGTTAGCTTATTTAAATCTTGATTTTTACCAAGCTCGGTAATTTGCCAAGCTTTTAACGAAGCAAAATTGGCTTCTCTTCCTTTTCTTAACCATGACGGCATCGCATTTGCCAACGTATCCCCTAATGGATACTGATAATACGTGCTGCTCCAATTTAATAATTTGTATAGATTAGTTGGCCATAAACTTTGCTCATCAAGCACCGCATCAATGGCTTTTAATTTTTCACGAGCAAACTCAGATTCATTGCTAAGTTTTGTTACCACACCAATTAAACGCTGACGCCCAAAAGGGACTTTTACTCGCCCACCGACCACAGGTTTTTGCTCTGATTTAATAAGATAATCAAAGGTGCGATCAAGTGGAACAGGCAGTGCAACATGAGCGATTGAATAGGGCATGGTTAACATCATTAAGAAATTGGAATGAGAATAGTCTACCTTTAGATAGAAATATCGCAAATGGGTAAAAAAATCGGTGAAAAAAGTAACAGATCAGTTGATTGATCGCTCCAGATTCATTACTATACGCGACCTTAAGTAAGTGTAATCCATTTACGCTTACTATTTTTGTTAAACTACGTGTGGTGTCCGGCATTAGAATCGGATAGCGACACGGCCTAAACTATTAAGGTTTTCCCATGAAAGTAGGTATCCACCCAGAATACACAGCTGTTAAAGCTACTTGTTCTTGCGGCAACGAGTTCGAATTCAACTCTGCACTAGGCAAAGATTCAATCCACCTAGACGTATGTGACAAATGTCACCCGTTCTACACTGGTAAGCAACGTATCGTTGATACAGGCGGCCGTGTTGATCGCTTCAACAAACGTTTCGGTGCAATTGGTTCTAAGAAATAATTACCAATTTCCGATAAAAGAGGAGTCCAGTAGGGCTCCTTTTTTTATACCTGCAATTTACGATTTTCTCATTTCTGTATTCGATTATTCTTATTGTGTCTTTTCTTTTTTCTGTATTTAGTTGAATGATCACTAACTCAAATTTGTACGATAGGTCGGCATTTTTGTTGGTACGATCTGTAAGCAAAGGCTATGAAGTTTGAGCTAGATCAACTAATATAGAGGTTTACTATTTTGACGTTACCTTTTAAATCAGGAAACCATCATGTCTGAAGAATTTCGCAAGCAAGCTCTAGATTATCACGCTTACCCAACTCCAGGTAAAATTGAAGTTGCATTGACTAAACCGGCTGACACAGTAGAAGACCTTGCTTTGGCTTACAGCCCTGGTGTGGCTGAGCCTGTACGTGAAATTGCAAAGAATCCTGATGATGTTTTATAAGTACACATCAAAAGGTAATATGGTTGCGGTTATTTCAAATGGTACGGCAATTCTTGGTTTAGGTAATTTAGGTCCTCTTGCATCAAAACCTGTAATGGAAGGTAAGTCGCTTCTTTTTAAACGTTTTGCAGGCTTAGACTCGATTGATATCGAAGTAAAACACCGTACGATTGATGAGTTTGTTGATACGGTTGCTAATATTGCAGATACATTTGGTGGTATTAACTTAGAAGATATTAAAGCACCAGACTGTTTTGAGATTGAACGTCGCCTTATTGAACTTTGTGATGTACCTGTATTCCATGATGATCAACATGGTACAGCGATCGTAACTGCTGCTGGTATGCTAAATGCGATTGAGCTGCAAGGTAAGAAGTTAGAAGATGCGATCATTGTATGTTTAGGTGCTGGTGCAGCAGCTGTTGCATGTATGGAGCTACTTATTAAGTGTGGCGCAATGCGTGAGAAGATCTACATGCTGGATCGTAAAGGTGTGATTCATACTCGCCGTGACGACATTAATGAGTACAAACAACGTTTTGCAAACAATACCGATAAGCGCACATTGCAAGATGTTATCGAAGGTGCCGATTTATTCTTGGGTGTATCTGGTCCAAATTTATTAGATGCAGAAGATCTGAAGCTAATGGCTGATAAACCAGTTGTGTTTGCTTGTTCAAATCCAGATCCTGAAATTAAACCTGAATTGGCTCATGAAGTTCGTTCTGACTTAATCATGGGTACAGGCCGTTCTGATTATCCAAACCAAGTAAATAACGTACTTTGTTTCCCATTTATCTTCCGTGGTGCGCTAGATGTGCGTGCAAGTGAAATTAATGATGAAATGAAGCTAGCTGCTGTTGATGCCATTCGTCAATTAGCTAAAGAAGAAGTGCCCGTTGAGGTATTAAAAGCCGCTGGCGTTGAATCACTGACATTTGGCTCTGACTATATCATTCCAAAACCAATGGATCCTCGTCTACTTCCACGAGTTGCTAAAGCGGTAGCACAAGCTGCTGTTGACTCAGGGGTCGCTCGTATAGAAATGCCTGAAGGATACATGGAAGCGTAATTCGTTTTATCTTTTATGTAGAAAAGGCTTCTAACTAATTAAGTTAGAAGCCTTTTTTTATTTAAGTAAGAAATTATTTTTGACTTTCTAAAGCTTGAACAAATGTATCTTGAGCATCTTTAATTCCCAACGCTTTTGCTTCTTCTAGTAGCGCTAATGCTTTAGGTATGTCGTTTGTTTTTACTGCTTCAACAATGGCTTCTTTATAGAAAGTGTGCGTTTCTGGTTGTGCCGATTTTATTGCTACTTTAGATTGTTGAGGTGTTTGTTTATGCGCTTGTAATGAAAGCGTTTTTATCGATAGCTTTAGTTTACCAAAACGCTCATAGGCATAAGTCGGATCCGTCACTATTGGCATCGGTTCACCTAATTCTTCCGCTCTGATCCTTGCTGGGTGCTTCACCTTAATAGATTGACCTAAATACTCATTAGAAGAATAGATAATAAAATAAGGGGTTTTAGCTGCATCAAGTTGGAAATTTAATTGAAACTGAGTACGAGTAAATGCATCGGATGGTTTGACATCAAATTGGTCTAAACTTGTTGTACTTACCACATTAAATTCATGATCGAGAGCAATGAGTTTTGGTGCTGCAACTGAGTCATTAATCATTAAACTAGAGAGACGAAGTTGTACTTTTCCTGAACGTTCAGCGAATTTGAAGGCATTAAAATAGCTGTTTCCATCAGAAAAATGACCAATAGGTGAATCTTTATCTAATTGGAAATCGATATCTTCCGTTGTCGCTAGCTGTATCCAAGGATATTGAGAAAAGTCATTACAGCATACTTGAGAATTTGCGAGCGGTTCTATTGGCTGTTGTTGTACGGCTTCGGTTGAAGAACACGCAGTCAAAGAGAGACCGATAAATAAGCTAAGTAACAATTTTTTCGTGTTCATCACGATACTCCATTATTAAGGTGATAATAAACGCAAAAAGGCAGCCATTTGGCCGCCTTTCACTTTAACTCAGTTAGAACCAGATTTCAGTGTGTACACCGATAATTGTTTCTGACTTACCATCTTTAATGCCAATTTGTTTAGCACTTGCTTCATCATCAGCGGTAATGTAGCTCACGTATGGTTTGATTTGTGGGCGACCGAAATAGTCAGCGTTAACTGTAAATGCTGCCGCTAATTCAACGTTAATAATGTCACTCTTCAGATCATCGCCAGTACGTCCCCAGTAACCTTCAGCACCTTCTTCATGAGCGTAAGAACCTGTCGCTTCAAGACGAAGGTTATCGTTCACTTTGTATGATGGACGTGCTGCAACGATGTAACGTTTTAGGTCTTTAGCACCAAATAGTTCATCTAATGCCGCAAAATACGTTACTTCTGAACCCATTTGCCAGTTTTCCGAAATGTTTACCACACCGCCTGAAGTGAAGAAGATAGATTCAGCATTGTCATCGCCACCTGACCAGCTACCAAAGTTCACACCACGGTTTTGCGCTGCGCCTTTACCGTAAGCAATCGCTGTTTGTGACCAACCATCTAGGCCGTAGTAACTAGAGTTTAATGTGATAGATGCGCCAAAACCGTCATCATCTTGAACATTAGCTTGAGTGATGTATTTGAAATCAAAATCTAAGCTACCAAAGCCAACATCAACACCGTAGTAGTATAAATCGTGTGAGGTTAGTGTTTGTCGACCATCAGCACCGGGACCATTATTGATATCACCGTCTGTATCTGCAGCAACAATTGCAAAACCTGCTGTGTTGCCACCAAGTTTAGTTTGAATACCTGCACCAACACCTGATGATTGTTTCCAGAATTCACCCGATAGTGCACTTGCAGAACGGTTTAGGTAACGTTGACCACCCCAGATAGACGTATCTTCACCTAGGTAAGATAAACCACCAATTTCAACATAAGTTTCTTTGATTTCAAATTGTGCCGTTGTGTTGGCTTTTTGGCTACCAGGAGATGAGTAAGCGTAAGAGTTACCATTACCGTATTCAGAACGAACGACAAAGTCAGACCAAACACCATTAGCATGTTCAGTATGTTTTTTGATTACGAATTCAACTTGGTTAGTACTTTTTCCGTGAGTACCTGCTGTTTTATAGTCTGGCTTACCAAATTCAGTATCTACTGTTTCGCCATCAACCATACGGAAGTTCATTGACGCGTAACCGTGAACTTCCCAACCATCTGAAATAACATCAGTTCCATTTACTTTTTCAACTTTTGGTGCAGCTTCATCACCTGCGATGACATCCAGTGCAACATCGGTTTCTGCAAGTGTAGCGCCAGAAAATAGTGCTGTAGAAACAGCTGCGGCAAGCAATGTGTATTTATTCATTTTCATCTTAAAATCCTATTTCATATTTTGATTTGAAAACGTTTACTTAACTCATGGCAGTGTAGGGAAGTGAAGTAAACATCTGTCGTTATCGAACGAGACACAGATTAAAAATAAATAGGTATTTTGCCCTCCTCCTCTTTTTAAGGATGATAGGGCGTAGTACTAAGGATGAGAAAAATGAATGGCAGGTCTTCTTTTGATAATAATCACACTTAGTAGGAGTGATTGAAAATATTTATGAGATAAGGCTCACGTCGAAAGATATTTTGAAATTAGAAATAATGAAGAAAATCGTAAAAGAGGGAAATTAAGAAATAATCAGAAATGTGATCTAACCAACAATAGACATTGTTGGCTAGAAATAGTTCATATTTTATTCATTAATTTAAGGTAAAGGAGGGGTTATTTACACTTAGAAACCATCATTGATTTTGGCTCTCCTTGGGAAGTGAACTCTAAGCTCCAAACGTAGTTACCATCTTCAGGAAGATAGATGGCGGTATCTTGGCCATAGCCACCAGTAATGAGTTTATTTGATTGTCCCAATTTGGGTGATAGTCCTTCGGCTGTGTATTGAGCGCCCCAGTCTTTTGTTGCATATTGCATTTTATAAGGGCCTCGTTTTTCATTGATGACCACTTGATAAATGTTGTTTCCTTTATATTGATACGCTCTGGTTTCTTTATGGCTCCAACGAGAGTCAGAGAAATCGCCAATTAAATATAAGGTATCTTGTAAAGGGGCGTTGGTGTCTGTGATAGTAGGGTTATCGCATTGCGCCATAAAACCACTGCCATATAGCGCTATTTCTTTTTGCTCTGTGATAGGTCCTGTACTATTTGGCTCTTCTATTGTTAAAAATCGACTTTCAAAGTTGGATAATGGGATGGTGTATATTCCATTCATTGGAGTAAAAATCTGCTCGGTGATGAGATCAATTAAGTTACCTTTTGACCCAAGCTGTTCTGCATCTAAGGAGAGCGTTTGATCTGCCTCTTGAGTACTTACCATATAAACAATTGCATCATTTTCAGATTGTTTATGATCGATATAGACTTCTTTATTTGCTACTAAATTAACTCTTTTACCCTTAGATAAAGCAGGGTGCTTAATACGTAATTGCATTAATGCGGTAACGTAATTTTTTAAATCCGTTTGCTCTGGAGTCAACTTGGCGGTAAGACCATCAATTTTGGCAGATGATCGAGCTATGTGATCATCACAAAGCCCTTTAATGGCACAGGTATCTTTATTCTCTTTTTTGGAAAAACCGTCAACTTGATCACCAATTTCATCACCATAGTATAGGGTTATTGGGCCTGTATAAGCGGCTTGAAAAGAGAGGGCTGCTTTGTGTCGAGTCCAATAGTTTTTGTCATTTGGATTAGCAATATCACCACGTTGAAGTAAGTCACCAAAGCGAACAACATCGTGATTTCCTAGCATTAAATTCGGTACAGCATGAGGAGGGTAAAGCTCGTGCATTTGCATACCTTGATTAAGCCAATCCCCTCCTTTATGTCCTACGCCACTTTCATTAACTGCAAAGGTTTCAGCAATGCGAAAACGCAGAGGAAAGTCAAAAGCTGAGCAAAGAGCAGGATTTTGTTCGCTGCCATAACCTGTTTCAGTTATGTAGTTTTCGTTATTCCAGATCTCGGCAACCATATAGCCGAGTGGATTTACTTGTTCACCTTTATTATTGGTATAAAAGGTTTCTTTTGATGCGGCGTCAACGGCTTTACGAATGTTCGTCCAAGATTGTGTTGGCACTTGGTAGGCTTGGTCTAATCGCCAGCCGTCGATTTTTAATTCTTTAATCCAGTAGGTTGCGACTTCTTTATAAAAAGCTTCGCTTTCAGGGTAGTTAACAGGATTGTGCTCTCCTGCTGGAAGTAACCCTGTTGGCGATGGCTTAATCAGTCCTTTTTTATGGTGGCCAAATACGCCATCAAATAATACGTAAATACCACGCTTGTGAGCCTCTTCAACCAGTTCTTTGGCTTTTTCTAATGTGCCAAAGCGTGGATCTATTTTAAAAAAGTCAGTAGCAAAATATCCGGTAGCATCGAGTTTATCAGCCCAATGGTCTTGATTATCTAGAGGGGCAGATTCAAAGACAGGAGTCATCCAAATGGCATTCATACCAAGCGATTGAATGTAATCTAATGAATCAATAATTCCTTGTAAGTCGCCATTATGATGACTTGGGCCATAGCCAGTGCCATGTCCGATTGTGTTATCACCATCGACAAAGCTTTCGACCATGATTTGGTAAATTCGTAAGTTATCGCTTTGTGCCGTCATTTGCGGATCACACTGATAAGCTAAGGAAGAGAGGTCATTATTAGATGTTGAGCTACATGCGCTCAAAAGTGAGGTAATAGCGAGGGCTATTGTTGTTTTTGCGATCTGTTTTTTCACAGTAAGTCCTTTATATTTATAAGTAGGGCACTGTGATTATTTATTAGCCAAGAGGGAATGTAATCCTCCTAATTTTATTAAAAGAAGGAGGAGACAAAAGGAGGAGGAATAAAACGTATTTACTCTTCGTCAAACGCTTCGAATTCGATCCCCATTGCCGTCATTAATGCTTTTGCTTCAGCTGGAATATCATCTGGACGATCTTTACGTAGATCTTCATCTGTTGGTAAAGGCTGGCCAGTGTATGCGTGGAGGAATGCTTCACACAATAATTCACTGTTTGTCGCATGACGTAGGTTGCTTACTTGGCGACGAGTACGCTCGTCAGTAAGGATTTGAAGTACCTTTGTTGGAATAGAAACAGTAATTTTTTTTACTTGTTCGCTTTTTTTACCATGTTCGGCATAAGGACTTAAATAGTCACCATTCCAATCAGCCATTGTTCACCTTCGTTCAGAATTATTGATGTATATAAGTAGAATAGGCGATTTTAGCGATATTTACCGCTAAAAGTAAAGACATATAGACGTCTAGAAGTGTTGACGTCTCATTTTGTGGTGGTAAAGTAGACTATATACTTATGGATTAGCGTATATCAGTCATATTAATTATATGAGCGGGAAA
This sequence comes from Aliivibrio fischeri ATCC 7744 = JCM 18803 = DSM 507, assembly GCF_023983475.1. NCBI lineage: Bacteria > Pseudomonadati > Pseudomonadota > Gammaproteobacteria > Vibrionales > Vibrionaceae > Aliivibrio > Aliivibrio fischeri. The sequence goes on along the minus strand of NZ_CP092712.1, from coordinate 2,602,464 downwards.
TTGCGAAGGAAAATTATCTATTATTAGAAATAAATTTCGGTAATTAATTTTATGTAATTATGAAATTTAAGACATGAAGATAAAGACATTCCCTTGTAAGCCTGTTTAGATAGTTTATATCGTTGGTATTACATTACTGCACCGCAGTTTGGAAGGGAAATTATGAGCGAAAGAAAACCTGCAACTATTGCTGTTCGTACCGGCATTGAAACAGACTCACAACATAACGCTGTTGTGCCACCTATCTACTTATCAACTAACTATAGTTTCCCAGAATTTGGGGATGTGCCTAAGTATGATTATGCTCGTTCTGGAAATCCAACTCGAACTCAATTAGAAACCACTCTTTCAGATTTAGAAGGTGGTGCAGGTGCAGTAGTAACTAACTGTGGAACATCCGCTCTTAATTTAATGGTATCGGCACTGCTTGGTCCTGACGATTTAATTGTTGCTCCCCATGATTGTTATGGAGGAACTTATCGATTGTTTAATACCCGTGCAAATAAAGGAGATTTTCAAACTTTATTTGTAGACCAATCTAATACTGAAGCTTTAGATGCTGCAATTGCTAAAAAGCCAAAATTAATCTTACTTGAAACCCCTTCAAATCCATTAGTACGTGTGGTGGATATTGCTGAAATTTGCCAAAAAGCGGCTCAAGTTGGTGCGTTAGTCGCAGTAGACAACACTTTCCTTTCACCTGTACTACAGCAGCCTCTCTCTTTAGGGGCGGATTTTGTTATTCACTCTACGACTAAATATATTAACGGACATTCTGATGTTGTTGGTGGTGTACTTATCGCTAAAACAAAAGATCATGCGGATGAGCTTGCATGGTGGGGGAACTGTATTGGAGCTACTGGTACTGCATTTGATAGCTACTTAACACTGCGTGGTATTCGAACATTGGGTGCACGTATGCGTGTGCATGAAGAAAATGCAATGGAAGTTCTCAAATGTCTTCAAGAACAGTCATTAGTAGGTACGATTTACCACCCAAGTTTACCTGATCATCCCGGTCATGAAATTGCAAAGCGTCAACAAGCAGGCTTTGGTGCTATGCTCAGTTTTGAACTAAATGGTTCACTTGAGCAATTGAAAGTATTCGTTAAAGAATTGAAATACTTCTCTTTAGCCGAGTCTTTAGGTGGTGTTGAAAGTTTGATTGCGCATCCAGGAACTATGACACATAGAGCGATGTCTGATGAAGCTCAAGAAGAAGCCGGATTAGCTCCAACATTATTGAGATTATCTGTTGGATTAGAAGATAGCCGAGATCTTATCGCTGATCTTCAACAAGCATTTACGATTGCCGCAGAGGTGAAATAATGACAAAACCTTGTTCTCGTCAATTACACAAATTTGGTGGTAGCAGCTTAGCTGACCCTGAGTGCTACCGCCGAGTTGCCACCATCTTAAAAGAATATTCAAATGAACATGATTTGATTGTTGTTTCTGCTGCAGGTAATACAACAAACCGTATTTTAGAGTGGATAGATAACCTTTCTAAAGATGGGCGTTTAGCTCATAACACATTAGAGTCTTTGCGGACATACCAACAGGAACTGATAACTGAATTACTGTCTGCTGAGAATGCTGAACCTTTATTGGCTGTTTTACATCAAGAATTGATTGCGATAGGGCAATTACATGCACCGTTAACAGAGGTGCAGCAAGCTGATGTATTAGGTCATGGTGAAGTATGGTCTTCAAGATTACTTTCTGCGTATTTAAATCAAATTGATTTACAAGCAGCTCCTCTTGATTCTCGAACCTTTCTAAGGGCAGAGCGAGCAGCGCAACCTGAAGTGGATCGTGTGCAGTCTTGGCCTTTGTTTAAAGAGCAGGTAGCTCAGCATCCACATGGACGAATTGTGATTACTGGTTTTATGGCTCGCAATCAAAAAGGAGAAACCGTACTTCTTGGTCGAAATGGTTCTGATTATTCGGCAACCATGATTGGTGCCCTTGGTGAGGCGTCGTGCGTTACTATCTGGAGTGATGTTGCTGGTGTGTTTAGTGCTGATCCTAGAAAAGTTGAAGATGCGTGTTTACTGCCATTATTAAGATTGGATGAAGCGAGTGAGTTAGCTCGTTTAGCCGCGCCTGTATTGCACAGTAGAACATTACAACCTGTAGCTCAAAGTGCATTAGATTTGAGTCTACGTTGCAGTTATCAGCCTGAATCTGGTTCAACCCGAATTGAGCGTGTATTGGTTTCTGGACGAGGCGCAAAAATTGTCACGTCATTAGAAGATGTCTATTTGATCCAGCTTGGCTTTGGTCGTGGACAAGATTTTGAACGCGCTCAACAAGAGGTTCTTTCTTTACTTACTCGTTCTCAACTGCAGCCATTAGCCTTAGAGCCTCAAGCTGATCAGTTTACATTATTGCTCGCTTATACTTCTGAAGTCGTGAATGAAGCGTTAGAAGTGCTACAAAACTCAGCGGTACATGCTGAAATTAAGCTAAAAGAAGGCTATTCAATGGTTGCTGCTGTTGGTGCGGGGGTTACCGCGAATGCCATTCATAGTCATGGTTTTTATCATCAACTGAAAAATTCCCCTCTTGAATTTGTGTACGCATCAGAATCGGGTTTAAGCCTTGTCGCTATTTTACGTAAAGTTGATACCTCATCGATCATTAATGCCATTCATAACAGCTTATTCCAAGCGCAAAAACGAGTGGGATTGATCCTGTGTGGACATGGAAATATTGGTTCTCAATGGTTATCACTATTTACTCAACAAAAACGTCAACTTGAAAAGCGTCATGGAATGCAGTTTTCACTCATTGGTGTTGTTGATAGAGAGCGTTGTTGGCTTGATTTTGATGGGTTAAATAGTACTGAGGTGGTTGCTAAGTTTGATGATGAAGCAACAAACTATACGGATTTTGATTGGATTGAAAAAGTCGGCGCCGTTCAAGGTTATGATGATGTTGTTGTTTTAGATGTAACGGCAAGTGCTGATCTTGCTAATCGATATTCAAAAATTGCAGAACAAGGAATGCATCTGATCTCAGCGAATAAAGTTGCTGGCTCAGCGCCAAGTGCTGATTATCAAGCGGTAATTGATGCCTTTGCTAAAACATCGCGTCACTGGTTATATAATGCAACGGTTGGAGCTGGTTTGCCTATTAATCATACCGTAAGAGATCTTCGTGAAAGTGGTGATGAAATTATCGCATTATCGGGTATTTTTTCTGGTACGTTATCGTGGCTGTTTCAACAATATAATGGTGATGTTCCTTTCACTGAATTAGTCGATTTAGCTTGGCAACAAGGATTGACTGAACCGGATCCAAGACACGATCTTGATGGGTCGGATGTCATGCGCAAATTGGTGATCCTTGCTCGTGAAGCAGGACTTCATATTGAACCTAATCAGGTAAAAGTTGAATCACTTGTTCCTAGTGAATTATTAGAAACAAGCCTTGATGATTTTCTGTCTCAAGGTGAAGTGATTAATGAATTATTGCTTGAACGACTAACAAAAGCTAAGAAAGAACAGAAAGTATTACGCTATGTGGCTCGTTTAAATAAAGACGGTAGCGCAACGGTTGGAATAGAGGCATTACCTGAATATCACGCATTAGCCAATCTATTACCATGCGATAATATTTTTGCCATAGAGAGCAAATGGTATAAAGATAATCCACTGGTGATTCGAGGTCCAGGAGCTGGACGAGAGGTGACTGCAGGTGCGATTCAATCTGATTTAAATCGTATTGCTTCGCTGTTTTAACATCATTTAACCTTATGCATATTTATTAAGCCATACACCTTGTATGGCTTTTTTGTACCCATTGTCTTGAAATACGCATATTTTCAATATTTAGATTAATTTATATTTTTAGTTAACTGTTTGAATAAAAAAGCTTATGTAGCACTTAAAAACAATTAAGCATAAATTAAAATTAAAATAATTAACATGCTATGGATTTTGTAAATCTATTCAGTAATGATAATTGAAGTTCGATTAACATACGTCTGTTCAATATCTATAACAAAAATAAAATGTATGTAATCGTTTTCTTTATGATAATGATTAATTGCTGAGAGAGTAATACATGAATACGCCTGAAACTTCTTTATCTTCTGTTGCACGTACAGAACAAATATTACGTGGTGTTGATCTTAACTTATTGACTGTTTTTGATGCGGTAATGCAAGAACAAAATATAACAAGAGCAGCACAAAACTTAGGCATGTCACAGCCAGCAGTAAGTAATGCTGTATCACGTTTAAAATTAATGTTTAATGATGAATTATTTATTCGTCATGGCCGTGGTATTCAACCGACACAACGTGCTCGTCAGTTATTTGCACCGATGCGTCAGGCGCTTCAATTGGTTAAAAACGAATTACCAAGCTCAACATTCTCACCTGAAACATCAATGAGACAATTTAAGCTATCTATTTGCAGCCCATCAGATATTCGTTTTGCACCACGCATTATGAAAGATATTCAAAATAAAGCGCCACATATTAGCTTAAAGCTTTCTGGTGAACATGAGCCAAACATTGCTCAAAAGCTGCGTTATCAGGAAGTGGATTTTGTTATCGATTACGTTCGATTCGACGAACCTGGTTTTATGAGTACAGAATTGTTTACTGATGAATTAGTTGTGGTAGCTTCTGTTAATCATCCACGTCTACAGAATGGTATCAATAAAGAGCAATTAGCAAGTGAAAAGCATGCTGTACCTGCTCGTATTGAAAATACAAAAGGTTTTGCTGATCATTTATATACAGATTCTTTATATGAACAAGCTTATAAAGGCGCAAGTATTAGTAATATTTTGTATGTTGTTTCTCAATCAGAACTGATCACTGTTGCGCCAAAATGGTTAGTGAACTCAATGCCAAATCGTGATCAATTGATAGTTTTACCACTGCCTATCGAGTCAAAAGGCATTAGTGGCTATTTAAGCTGGCACGACTCTTACCAAAAAGACAAAGGTCATATTTGGATGAGAGATCAGTTGATGCTTATTTGTGGTGAAGAAGTGGTTGCATCAAGCAAAGGCATGATGTTTTAAGCCTTTAAAATAGAAATGATAATAGAAAAAGGTTGCGTATTTTACGTAACCTTTTTTTTAAACACATTATTCGATATAACGAAAATGTAGATTATTAATAATAAAGTTGTTAATTGTGGTTCTCTGAAATGGGTTTCACACAACAATACTTACATTTTATACAGAGAAACAGTTGCCTTTTTTGTCACCAATTGTACACTTTGTGCAGATTATAGCTTACACCTGTAAGCCTAAAGGTGATACGAGATGACTATTCAAAACCTACATATTGTAAAAGAGATCCGCCAACATATCGCAAATAAGCCAAATGACACGGCAATGCGTGAGCGTCAATGCAGTATTTTAATTGATACGCAATGCTCTGCATGGAGTGATATTACGTGGGGAGAATTTGGTGAGCAAATGGATAAGCTATCATTAGCTTTACTTGCCCATGGATTGAAAGTACAAGAAAAAGTAGGAATTTTCTCTAATAACATGCCTCGTTGGACTGTTGCTGATTTTGCCTCAATGCAATTACGTTCAGTACCCGTTCCTATTTACCCAACAAATACGCCAACGCAAGCCGCATACATTATTAACGATGCGGATATTCGTATTTTGTTTGTTGGTGAACAAGCACAATATAACGCTGCTGTTGTTATTTTCGAACAGTGCCCGCAATTAACTCATATTGTTGCTTTAAGTGATGATATCGATTTAAACGATCATGAAGCGGGTATTTCATGGAATGACTTTATTGCAAAAGCTGATGAAGCACATCAAAGCGAACTATTAACTCGTCTTGATGAAGCAAAAATGGATGATCTTATAACGTTAATCTATACATCAGGAACCACGGGTGAGCCTAAAGGGGTAATGTTAGATTATGAAAACATTGCTTCTCAATTAGAAGGACATAACACTCGCTTAGCGTTAACAGAGCAAGACGTTTCTTTGTGTTTTTTACCGTTATCACATGTATTTGAACGTGCATGGACTTTTTATGTTTTGTACAAAGGAGCAACTAACTGCTACCTACCAAATACAAATCTAATTAAGGAAGCCTTAACAGAGGTTAAGCCTACTGTTATGTGTGCGGTTCCACGCTTCTATGAGAAGATTTTCTCAACGGTTCATGAAAAGGTATCTCGTGCGCCTGCACATCGTAAAGTGATGTTTACTTGGGCGGTCAATATGGGCGCTAAGATGTCAGCTTGTCAACAAGAAGGCAAAGAACCATCATGGATATTGAAACAGTCTTATAAGGTTGCAGATAAGTTAGTTCTATCAAAACTTCGCATGATCTTAGGTGGTAATATTAACTTTATGCCATGTGGTGGCGCTAAACTGGATGTGACTATTGGTCGTTTCTTCCATGCTCTTGGCGTGAATGTGAAACTAGGTTATGGCATGACAGAAACAACCGCTACGATTTCATGCTGGGAGGATGGTAAATTCCACCCTGATTCAATCGGTACGTTAATGCCAGGTGCTGAAGTTAAAATTGGTGAAAACAGCGAAATCCTAGTTCGTGGCCCAATGGTCATGAAAGGTTACTACAATAAACCTGAAGAAACAGAGAGTAACTTCACTGAAGATGGTTTCTTAAAAACCGGTGATGCTGGTGAGTTTGATGCCGATGGTAACTTATACATTACTGACCGTATTAAAGAGTTAATGAAAACATCTGGTGGTAAATACATTGCACCTCAAGTTATCGAAGGCGCAATTGGTAAGGACCACTTTATTGAACAGATTGCTGTTATTGCTGATACGCGTAAATTCGTATCTGCGTTAATTGTTCCTTGTTATGACGCTCTAGAAGAGTACGCAAAGGAGCTGAACATTGCTTATCATGATCGCATGGAGCTTGTGAAGCACAGTGAAATTGTTGAAATGCTTGAAAAGCGTGTGGCTAATTTGCAAAAAGAGCTAGCTCGTTTTGAGCAAGTGAAGAAATTTACTTTATTATCTAAAGAGTTCTCTATGGATAAAGGTGAGTTGACACCAACACAAAAACTGCGTCGTAAAGTAATCAATGAGCGTTATCAAGACGAGATTGAAGAAATGTACGATGAAAAAAAAGAGAAGAAAGATAAGTAATATCAAACTCTAAATACGATTTAATCAATAAAAGCCAACTTGAAAGAGTTGGCTTTTTTTATTTGGTTAAAATTTCCCCTAGACCTGAGTGCTAATAAAAGGTTAAAGTTGTTTCGTAAAAGGTGGTTTTGTTACCTACATTTACCACCTACATAGGAATTTAATCTAATTAATTTCAGTTTAGGCTAAAAATAAGCCCTAACTATGTAAAACCGTTAATTTAGCGATAATTCACGTCGACTGTTTTAAGGTTTTCAGTGTCTGGAGAACAATATGGAAATGTTATCTGGTTCAGAGATGATCGTACAATCTCTGATTGATGAAGGTGTTGAGCACATATTTGGCTACCCTGGTGGCTCTGTGTTGGATATATATGATGCGTTGCACATGAAAAGTGATGTGATTCAGCATGTACTTGTAAGACATGAGCAAGCAGCTACGCATATGGCTGATGGCTATGCGAGAGCAACAGGAAAGCCTGGTGTCGTTCTTGTGTGTTCTGGTCCAGGTGCAACCAATACCATTACAGGTATCGCCACTGCTTATATGGACTCAATCCCAATGGTTGTTCTTTCTGGCAACGTTCCTACTAATATGATCGGTAACGATGCTTTTCAAGAATGTGACATGGTTGGTGTCTCTCGACCAGTAGTCAAACACAGCTTCTTAGTTAAGAAAGCCGAAGATATCCCTGAAACCCTTAAAAAAGCCTTTTATATTGCTTCTACAGGCCGTCCAGGCCCTGTGGTAATTGATATCCCTAAAGATGTAATGAATCCTGCTATTAAGTTTTCATATCAATACCCTGAATCCATGAAGATGCGTTCGTATAATCCAACAACATCTGGTCATAAAGGACAGATTAAAAAAGGATTAAAAACATTATTAGAGGCTAAGAAGCCTGTTTTGTATGTTGGTGGTGGCGCGATAATTTCTTCTGCAGAAAAACAAATTCTTAAATTAGCTGAGACTCTTAATTTACCTGTTGTAAGTACCTTGATGGGATTGGGGGCTTTTCCTGGCACTCATAAAAATGCACTTGGCATGTTAGGTATGCATGGTAAGTATGAAGCTAATATGGCTATGCATAACGCAGATCTTATTTTTGGTGTTGGGGTTCGTTTTGATGATAGAACCACCAATAACTTAGAGAAATATTGTCCGAATGCCACGATCATGCATATCGACATTGATCCATCGTCGATTTCAAAGAATGTTCGAGTTGATGTTCCAATTGTTGGCTCTGCAGAGATCGTTCTTGATTCTATGCTAAAGCTATTGGTGGAGCAGGGAGGAACAAATGATGAGGCAGCCTTAGCAACATGGTGGGAAGAAATTGGAGTTTGGCAAGAGCGTAATTGCTTGGCTTATGAAACCTCTCCTGATCGCATTAAACCACAGCAGGTTATCGAAACGCTTCATAAACTAACCAATGGTGATGCTTATGTTGCTTCCGATGTTGGACAACATCAGATGTTTGCTGCTTTGTATTATCCATTTAATAAACCACGTCGCTGGATTAATTCTGGTGGACTAGGAACTATGGGCTTTGGTTTGCCAGCAGCTCTTGGGGTTAAGTTTACACATCCTGATGAAGTGGTGGTTTGTGTTACTGGTGATGGCAGTATTCAGATGAATATTCAGGAGCTATCCACCGCATTGCAATACGATATCCCTGTAAAAATCATTAATTTGAATAACCGTTTCTTAGGAATGGTGAAGCAGTGGCAAGATATTATTTATCAAGGCCGTCATTCAAACTCTTATATGAGTTCAGTTCCTGATTTTGCCGCAATTGCTGAGGCGTATGGTCATGTAGGAATTCGTATTAATCATCCTGATGAGCTGGAATCAGGTTTAGAAAAGGCGCTTTCTCTAAAAGATCGCCTTGTGTTTGTGGATATTAATGTTGATGAAACAGAACACGTTTACCCAATGCAAATTAAAGGGGAAGCGATGGATAAAATGTGGCTAAGTAAAACGGAGAGAACCTAATGAGACATATTATTTCACTATTATTAGAGAATGAGCCGGGTTCTTTATCACGTGTTGTTGGCTTATTTTCTCAGCGTGGATACAACATTGAATCTTTAACGGTATCTCCAACTGAAGATCAAACATTATCGCGATTAAATATCACAACAGCCAGTGATGCGATGGAGTTGGAGCAAATTCAAAAACAGCTTCATAAATTAATTGATGTCATCAAAGTTCAAGAAGTGACAGAAGCAGATTATGTTGAGCGTGAATTATTACTGGTAAAAGTAAAAGCAAGTGGCTTTGCTCGAGCGGAAGTTAAGCGTACCGCTGATATTTTTCGTGGCCAAATTGTTGATGTAACCAGCTCGCTCTATACCATTCAATTAGCAGGTACGTCTGAAAAGTTAGATGCGTTTATTTCGGCGGTATCAGAGGTTACAGATGTGGTAGAAGTTGCTCGAAGCGGTGTGGTTGGTATTGCTCGTGGAGACAAGGCATTAAAAGTATAAATACACTTAATTAAGAACCTTCATCCTATAAATAAAGCCCTTCTCAGAAGGGTTTTATTTTATCTTGTGTAATACAAAATGATTATATAGAATTTCGTACCGTAGGTTAATCATCAAATCATAAGGTAAAGTATGCATTATAAAAAAACGAAAGCTGCAACCTATTCAGCTGCTGTATATATGATCTTTTCCTTATTTATTTTTTTATACTTATATAGTGATTATCAAAAAAAGAAATTGATTGCGGTTGAACAAATTCAGAATGAATCAACACGTCAATTAGCTTATACACATAATGAATTTAATGAGTTATCGATCCGGATATCTAATACATTAGAGCTTCTTGCTGACAGTCGACCTTTATATGATTATTTTATACATCCTTCAGAAAGAGTAACAAATACTGTCGAATCATCATGGTTGAAATTGGTGGCACTGGAAAAGTTTTTTTCTCGATTAGAACTCATTGATGATGAAGGAAACTATTTACTTTCTATCGTTTATTCAAATGATAATAAGCAAGCAGTGAAACAACACCCCACTTCTCTTTCTGTTAATCATTCTTTGCTTGATAAGTTAACTCCATTACCTAAAGGGCAGGCTTTCTCTGAAGGCGTAAGATTAAATGAAGCATTGGCTGTTTCTGGAGTTTATGAGCCGCTAATGCAAGTTGCTATTCCTATTGATATATCAGGGAAGAGAAAGGGATATATTCTTGCAGAGCTGAATGCATCCATCATTATCAACGTAGTAAAATTCTCTCCTACATTGAGTATTTCTCCTGCCATGATCAATCAAGATGGTTATTATCTTTTATCTGATGATAATCAAAACATGCTTGGGCATCTTGTTAGTGAACGAGTGGGTAAAACACTAAAAATTCAAAAGCCTGCATTATGGAGTGTAATGTCGAAACAAAAAGAAGGAAGCTTATCACTTGATGATGGTATTTATTCTTTTTATCGTTTTGATATGGAAAAAGAAATTCCAAATAAAAAAATGTATTTTTTACTCTATTACCCCACTTATGAAGTGAATGTTTTATTTGAATTAATTCGTGTTGAAATAATGGAAGAAGCGGCAATCATTTTTCTATTATTAAGCCTTATCGTTATTCCTTTTGGGATTCTACTTAGTTTTTGGGATAACTCTAATTTAGAAAGTCAGTTAGCCAAATCTGCATTAGAAGGTATGTCTGCTGTTGTTATCACTGATAAACATAGACGAATTTTAAAGGTGAATCCTGCATTTACTTCAATTAGTGGTTTCTCTGCAAGTGAAGTCATAGGAAAAAATACTTTCGATGTATTGCTATCTGAGAGTGAAAATATTGATAAACGTCTAAATACATGGAAGCAAGTTGAAGAGCTTGGTGCTTGGCAGGGGGAGCTCGATGTACTGAGTAAAAATAAGAGAAAGCTAAGCCTACTGGTTCGTATTCAATCTGTGAAAAGTAAAAGAAAAGCGACTCAGTATTATATTATTTCCTATATTGATATTACTAAGCGTAAAGAGCTAGAAAAAGAATTGCGCTATTTAAGCGAAAAAGACGTTCTTTCTGGCTGTTGGAATCGTAGAAAATTTGAATTTGAATTAGAGAATCAGACTTTATTAACTCAGCGTTATTACCCAGTGCATCAGTGCTGTCTTGCCATATTAGATATTGATCTATTTAAACGAATTAATGATACAAAAGGGCATGACGTTGGTGATCAAGTTATACGTTTAGTTTCTGATATCTTAAATAATGGGAGTCGAGAAACGGATTTTGTGGCTAGGATAGGTGGGGAAGAGTTTGCCATTATAATGCCTCATACCACGTTGATAGACGCTGAAATGGTGATAAATAGATTGCGAGTAGCTGTTTCTCAATTAGAGGAATATCACGTAACAATAAGTGGTGGCCTAACTGATTTAGGTCGTTCAAAAAAAGACGCTTATAAGTGTGCGGATCTCGCGTTATATGAATCAAAAACTAATGGGCGAAATCAAGTGTCGATTTGTTCTAGTTTGGAAGATTTAGCATAACCGATGAAATAAAAGACCTATTAGACTAAAGTCTAACCTTGTCTATACTTATGATTACCGATACATAAGTCTAATGGGAAAGCATGACTCTAATAGAGTGATGGAAGAGGACTGAGAATGAAGTGAGGTTAATATGTTTACTGATTTTTTAGTAAGGCTCACAGTTGGTAGTTTAGCTATTTTAGGTTTCAAACTAAGCGCAATTTATTTTTTATTAATGGTATTGTTGATCAGTACCCATAATAAAGAGTTTTTTGGGTGGTAACTGTTTTGGTAAAAGCCAGACATCATGATGTCTGGCTTTTTTGTTTTTAAGCAGAAAAGTAACCCGATATAAGATCAATAGCTTTTGAATAATGGTTATTTAAATGCTTTGTTGCTTGCTCTGAGTCGCGTGATAAAGTGAATTTCATCATGGTTTCATGCTCTTCTAAGTATTGAGCATAAGTTTCACTAATTACTTGAGGATTATTATTTAGATGTCGGTAACGTGTGATTTGATTCGATATATCTTGGTAGAATTGATACATGATAGGAGATTTAGCACCCTCTAGTAGTGCGTTGTGGAAGTGAGTATATCGATCTTCCCATTCTCTTAACTTTTCTAACTCCGCATCTTTTAATTCAATCTTACTTAGTTTATGGAAACTGGTTAATACATTTAATTCCCAATTTTCATTCCCATTAGCGATAGCTTTAGCTAATAAAACTTGGCTGATAGTTCGCAAACTCTCAAACAGTTCTTTAAGTTCATCAAGTGAAATTGAAGCAACCCAACATCCTTTTTGAGGTTCAAGTTTGACGTATTTATTCCAAGATAATTGAACTAGAGCTTCACGAATAGGAGATGCTCCTACGTTATAACGTTCTTTTAGTTCAGCAACGACCAACTTCTGACCAGGTTTTAATTTCCCTGAGAGAATATCTTTGTAGATCATTTTTGAAACTTTATCTGTGAGAGTTAAGCTAGACATCTTATATACAATTTGGCGTGCGGTTAATATTGTTTGATAGTATAGCGTATTGTTTGTTTTGGGCAAGAAAATTTCATAAAAAAAGAGGGCGAAAGCCCTCTTTTTATTAACTAGTTGTATTCGTTTATTAATTCAATGAATTATAGAACGTGTACAGAAGCTGTGTTTGTAGTACCAGATGGAACTAGAGCACCAGAAACCATAACAACGATATCGCCTTTAGCGCCAATACCTGATTCAAGAGCTAACTCTTTACCACGTAGGTAGAATGCGTCAGTGCTATCGATAGAATCAACGATCATTGGAGTAATACCTTTAGAAAGACATAGTTGTGCAGCAGTCTTAGTATTAGTAGTTACAGCGATGATTTTAGCTGTTGGGAAGTACTTACGGATTGAACGAGCTGATTTACCAGCTTCAGTTGCAACAACGATAACAGGAGCGTTTAGTTTCTCAGCTGTATCTACTGCACCTTTACATACCGCTTCAGTGATACGTAGACGTGGGCTATCTAGACGAGAACCTAGTTCTGCTTTAAGAGCTGCATCAGTACGAGCACAGATTTGAGCCATGATAGTTACAGCTTCTACTGGGTATTTACCTTTAGCAGATTCACCTGAAAGCATTACAGCATCAGTACCATCCATGATTGCGTTCGCAACGTCGCCCGCTTCAGCACGAGTTGGACGTGGGTTTTTGATCATAGAATCAAGCATTTGAGTTGCAGTGATTACAACTTTACGTGCACGGTTACATTTCTCGATCATCATCTTCTGAGCGAAGATTACTTCTTCAACTGGGATTTCAACACCAAGGTCACCACGAGCAACCATGATACCGTCAGAAGCTTCTAGGATTGAATCGAAGTTATCAACACCTTCTTGGTTTTCAATCTTAGAGATGATTTGAATGTTCTCGCCGCCATTAGCAACAAGTAGTTCACGGATTTCTTTAACGTCTTCTTCTTTACGGATGAAAGAAGCAGCTACGAAATCAACACCTTGCTCACAACCAAATTTAAGGTCAGCTTTATCTTTTTCAGATAGAGCAGGAAGTTGAACAGAAACGCCAGGAAGGTTAACACCTTTGTTTTCGCCTAGGTCACCGTTGTTAAGAACTTTACACTTAACTTCAGTTTCAGTTGTCGCAACAACTTCCATTTCGATTAGACCATCATCAACAAGGATAGTGTTACCAACTTCAAGGTCGTTTGCGAAACCTGGGTAAGTTACAGCAACAACGTCTTTGTTACCAACAACTGAAGTATCTGTTGTGAATGTGAAATCTTGACCTGCAACTAGAGCAACGTCGTCGCCGTTTTCTAGTTTGATTGTGCGGATTTCAGGACCTTTAGTATCAAGAAGAATAGCAAGTTGTTTGCCAGTGTTTTTCATTACTTGACGTACGTTATCAATACGTTGGCCGTGTTCTGCGAAGTCGCCGTGTGAGAAGTTTAGGCGCATAACGTTCATACCAGCATTTGCTAGTTCAGTTAGTTTTTCAACTGATTCAGTTTTTGGGCCGATCGTACAAACGATTTTGGTCTTTTTCATGTGAGAAATCTCTCCAGATGAGTATATTTAAAATGATAAACGCAGTAATGCCCAGCTAATGTTTGAAGTGTTGAAAAATTACAACAATTTTATCTTCAAATAACACGATAGCTAAGCATTGAAATTCAGTAATTACCTGTATTTTAGCTCGAAAAGAGTAATGGATTATTGATTCAGGTAAACAATTTGTACTTTAATCACAATATTAAAAACAAATTTACATTACTCGACATAATTTCGAACATGTCTTTTTCGTAAGTTTCTATCTATTTTGACGCAAATTCTAACAGTAAAACCAGTGAAGATCACTTTCTAGTTAGTATGATCTTCGTCAAATATTTATTTTATGACTCGAAATAAAAAAGGCACATTAAGTGCCTTTATATTATTGATTTTCAATTGGTTGATATGCTTTAAGTTTTTGCATGCCTTTCGCTAATTTAACGAACCAAGTACCAATAGCAAGTACTGAGATTACCGCACCAACAACTGGAATTGCAGCGTAAACTTTATCAAGGATAGAGCTATCTACCCAGTAATCGAGACCCGCAGCCATACCACTCATTGTTGCAGCTGTTACTGCCAAAACAACGAAAAATGTAAGAAAAAGGAAAAAGCTTTTTATGATCGCGTAGTAATGACTATCGATGACTTCATCATTAGTGCCTTTATTCATTTGGTAGCCCGCATAAATAATGGCAATAATACCTGAAACCATAAGAGTGATTGGAGTTAGTAGGCTTGCAATATAAGCAAACCAAATACCATTATCTGTTTTCTTTGACATAATATTTGTCCAGTAATGAAATGAATGTAGCAAGTATATACCTTATTTTTATTATGGGAATATACTTGCTGAGTAGTAGCGATTATTTCAGCATTCTTTTTAGAATTTTACCGGTTGCTGTCATTGGTAAAGCTTCAACAATATCAAGATGTTTAGGACATTTATAATCAGCTAAATGCTGACGACTCCATTTCATTAATTCTTTTTCTGAAATAGAGTGTCCTTCTTTTAGAATGACAAAGGCTTTCACTTCTTCACCAAAGCGAGGGTGCTCAACACCAATAACAGCCACAAGGTGAACAGAAGGGTGTGTCATATACACTTCTTCTACTTCTCTTGGGTAAATATTGTAACCACCGCTAATGATCAGTTCTTTTAAACGATCAACAACATAGATATATCCTTCATCATCAAAGCGAACAATATCACCAGTATGAAGCCAACCATTGACGATTGTTTTTGCTGTTTCTTGTGGTTTCTTGTAATAACCTTTCATTACGTTATGACCACGAATCACTAATTCACCTTCTTGACCGTTTGGAACGTCATGACCATTTTTGTCGACGACTTTCATGGTTACCCCCGGTAATGGTTGGCCAATACTTCCCGGCTTGCGTTCAAACTCTAGGTGGTTAAATGCAGCTACTGGTGAAGATTCAGATAAACCGTAACCTTCGATAACCGGTACCTGTAGTTTCTCTTCAAATTGTTTTAGAACTTCCACAGGCATAGAGGCACCACCGGAGATCGCAACTTTCAATGTTTGTGCAATTTCTTTAAGGTAAGCCCCCGGATGTTTTTCTGCATAGGCTAACAAGCCAATAAACATAGTTGGAACACCTGCTAAGTGAGTTACTTTATGCTCATGTATTTGCTGAACCACTGTTTTTGGAACAAAGCGAGGAATAAGAACTAAAGCACTACCAGCAAGGATGGAAGTGTTCATTATTAATGATTGGCCGAAAGTGTGGAAAAGAGGCAAGATCGCAATACTTACATCTGTACCTTTTTGGTTAGTTAATGCTTGGCAAGCTTGAGCATTACATAGCATATTACTTTGGCTAAGCTCTGCTCCTTTTGCTGCACCTGTTGTGCCTGATGTGTATAGGATTACGCAGCTATCTTCTGCTGAGCGATAAACGGTTTCGAAGGTTTTTCTACCCGTTTCTAACCATTGATCAAAAGAGTGTGCTTCGGCTGGCTTTTCAGATACAGGAGCGGTTTCGATAAGAATAAAATGCTCACAAAAATCAGCTTTAGTATAGCCTTCGTAACCAAATTGGCCGATAGGCATCGCATCAGAACCTTGATATGAAATAAGAGCTACAGCATCTGAATCTTTTAAGTGATAAGCCACTTCTTCGCCTTTTAGCATGACATTTAAAGGAACAACAACGGCTCCTATTTTTTGAATGGCATAATAGGCAATAACGAATTCTGGTGTGTTAGGGCAAGAGAGGGCTATTTTTTCATTTGGTTTAATATTTAACTGACTTAGGTGATCTGCAATCGCGTTTACTTTTTGATTTAGTTCTTGGTAAGTAATTTTTAGCTCTTGAAAGATTAAAGCAATGTTGTTTGGACGAAAAGTCGCGTTACGCTCAAGATTATTGGCTAAATTGTACATAGATAACCTTTATTGTTATTAGTTAATGGTGAATATATGGAAGTGTATATCAAGAAAGAAATAAAAGCAGAAAGGAAAAAAAGATTTTATTGATTATATTAAGAATAAGAGCAAAGGATGAATACCAATGCTCTATTTAATCATTAAAATTTATATGAAGCACCGACATATAAAGAGTCTAAGGCATATAAGTTTGTTTCTGTTGTTAGTCCTGTACCACTTTGATAATCAAGATATTCAACAGCATACATATCCATTTCATAAGCGGCTCTAAATTGAACTCCACCTAATGCTTTTGGGGTGTATTCAACGCCAAATCCAAACTTAAAAGCGGCTCCGCTATCGTCAGTGAGTAACTCTTCACTTTGATTCAAATCTAAATTCGACATACCAACGAGTCCAAAGGGTCTAATACCATTTGCAAAGGTATAACCTAAGTTTGCCGCTAAGGAAATAGAGGTGGGTTTCATTGAATAATTACCAACCTTCGCTTTAGCTGTACCATAATTAGTGTATGTCCCTTCAATCCCGACAATTTTATTGAATTGGTACCCTAGATAGACTTTTGTTGAGTTACCATCCGCTTCTGCTGAAATAGGGTTATTACTATAGCCCCAAGAATCTTCTTCAGAGTAACCAAATGAACCAAAACCTACCCCGGCATAAAAGCCGCTGATTTTGGGCTGAGATATGTCCATATTATCGTTAGCAAGCGTGTAGAAAGAGGCGGTAGAGATAAGGAGAGGAAGAAATATTCGTTTCATTGATAGCTCCATAATCAAAGTAATTATCAATCAGTATAGGTAGCTTTATTTAATATCCAAATTATTAATGACTTTTTGTGATCTATTGATAGTGCAATTGGTTCTTTGATAGTGCGATTAGCTATTTTTCATTATTGAAAGGATCTTGAATAATAGTCTTTGAGTTATTTCTAGGATGGAGTATATGAATAAAAAAGGATTATTGGCGATTGTCACGATATTAATTATTGTCGCAGTATGTACTTCAGGTTTAATGAGAGCGGCGATAGAACTATCAATATTTTTACTTTTGATGGGCTACTTATTCATCGTCAAAAAAAAGAAGATAAAATAAAAAGCAAAAAGGCTGATGAGTAAAAATACTCATCAGCCTTTTTTAATTTGGTGGCCCCTCCCAGATTTGAACTGGGGACCGAACGATTATGAGTCGTGCGCTCTAACCACTGAGCTAAGGGGCCTTTGTAGGTGGTCGATTATAGGGGAAGATGAAAACAGTGTCTAGACATAAGGCGACTGCTTTTTAATCAGTTGATTGAAAATATGCGTTCAGATCGAAAAAAGGTGAGCCTAAGCCCACCTTTTTGATTCTATTAACAAATAATTGTGTTTAATTATTCGTCTAAGAAGCTACGTAATACTTCTGAACGACTTGGGTGACGCAATTTACGAAGCGCTTTTGCTTCGATTTGACGAATACGCTCACGTGTTACGTCAAATTGTTTACCCACTTCTTCTAGAGTATGGTCAGTATTCATGTCGATACCAAAACGCATACGAAGTACTTTTGCTTCACGAGGAGTTAGACCTGCAAGAACGTCATTTGTAGCAAACTTCAAGCTAGTTGATGTCGCTGAATCTACAGGCAGTTCAAGCGTGTTATCCTCGATGAAATCACCTAGGTGCGAATCTTCATCATCACCGATTGGCGTTTCCATTGAAATAGGCTCTTTAGCGATCTTCAGAACCTTGCGGATCTTGTCTTCTGGCATTTGCATGCGTTCAGCAAGTTCTTCAGGTAATGGCTCACGGCCCATTTCTTGTAGCATTTGACGTGAGATACGATTCAGTTTATTGATCGTTTCGATCATGTGTACTGGAATACGGATCGTACGTGCTTGGTCAGCAATCGAACGAGTGATAGCTTGACGGATCCACCATGTAGCGTAAGTAGAGAATTTGTAACCACGACGGTATTCAAATTTATCTACTGCCTTCATTAGACCGATGTTACCCTCTTGGATAAGATCTAGGAATTGAAGACCACGGTTTGTGTATTTCTTAGCAATAGAGATTACAAGACGTAAGTTTGCTTCAACCATCTCTTTTTTCGCACGGCGAGCTTTTGCTTCACCGATAGACATACGACGACTGATGTCTTTAATGTTCTCTACAGGTAAACCTGTTTCTTTTTCGATGCTATCTAGTTTTGCGATAGAGCGACGAATGTCTTCTTCGTAACGTTGTAGGCGTTCAACATATGGCTTATCTGAAGCCATAATTTCATTGAACCACTCATCAGAAGATTCATTACCTGTGAACAGTGCAATGAATGATTTCTTAGGCATTTTGCCGTATTCAACACACATACGCATAATTAGGCGTTCTTGTGTACGAACACGATCCATACCATCACGCATTTCTTTTACTAGGTAGTCGAATTGTTTAGGGATCAGCTTAAATTCACGGAAAATATCCGTTAATTCACCAATCGCTTCGCGTGATTTCGCATCATCACGACCAAATTCTTCAAATGCTAATTGCATGTTGTGGTAAGAAGTTCGAAGCTCTGTGAATTTCTCTAGAGCAAGTTCAGGGTCAATACCTGCATCTTCTTCTTCTTCCGTTTCACCTTCATCATCTTCATCATCTTCATCATCAAGCTCAGCTTCGCTTAATTCAGAACCGATATGAGTCGCTGTTGGTGCAGATGAACCGTCATCATTTGGATCAACAAATCCTGAAATAATGTCAGTTAAACGAATTTCTTCAGTTTGTACTTTGTCAAACTGTTCTAGTAAGTATGAAATAGCGCCAGGGAATTCAGCAACAGAACACTGAACTTCATTGATACCTTCTTCAATACGTTTAGCGATGTCAATTTCGCCTTCACGAGTAAGAAGTTCAACTGTGCCCATTTCACGCATGTACATACGTACTGGGTCAGTTGTACGGCCAATTTCACTTTCTACACTTGATAGTGCTGCTGCAGCGGCTTCTGCTGCATCTTCATCAGTTACGGCATCATCATCATTTAATGACATGTCATCAGCATCAGGAGCGGTTTCTACCACTTTGATACCCATGTCATTGATCATTTGGATAATATCTTCAACCTGCTCAGAATCGACAATCTCTTCTGGTAGGTGATCGTTAACTTCTGCGTAGGTCAGGTAGCCTTGTTCCTTGCCTTTGATTACAAGTAATTTTAGCTGTGACTGCGGATTTTGATCCATAGACGGTATCCTACTTCTGGTCTGTGTGACGGAATTAGTATGCGATATGCAAACCACTAATAATAACAAATTTTTTCATTGATGACGACAATTTGGGTTCTACGCTTTTAATTCTAGCATTAAGGCTAGCAGCTCCCTTTTTTCTTCGACTGATAAGCCAAGTGTTCTTTCTTTCGTCTGCAAACTTTCAATTTGTTGATTGATGCACTGGGCTAAAACGCTGTCCAGTGAATCCATAAATACATCTTGTATATTGTCTTGGTCTATAGGAAGTTCCCATGCTGCCAAGCGTGATAATAGTTTTTCATTTTTATCACCGCGCCAATGTTCTAATAACAGGCCTGTGGTGATATGGGGATTATGTCGACAACTTTCAAGTAGCTGAAGAAATAAACTTAATCCAGGAAGTGGAATTTCTTTAACACTTTCTAAATCTGGTACTAATTGAGTTAATTCTGGGTTTTGTAATAATAAGGTTATTACTTCTCGCATAGCCGTGCGTTTTATTTCTGGTTGCGCAAGGCGTTTAGGCTCTACAGCACCTTGTTTAGATATTAGTTGCTGTAATTGACTTTCATCGAGAATTCCAAGCGTTTTGCCAAGTTGCTCACGTAAATAAAGGCGTAATGTACCACCTGGTACTTTATCAATTAGTGGCACTGCAAGTGTTGTTAATTTTGCTTTCCCTTCACGTGTACTGGTATCGATTTGGTCAACCAATGTTCTAAACATGAAGTTGATTAGTGATTCAGCGTTAGCGATTTCTTGTTCGAATGCTTCTTTTCCATATTGACGGATGTAAGTATCTGGATCTTCACCATCAGGTAAGAACATAAATTTAAGTTGGCGCCCATCATTTAAATAGGGAAGCGCTTGCTCCATCGCTCGCCATGCCGCTTCGCGTCCAGCTCGGTCACCGTCATAACAACAAACAACGGTACTGGTTTGGCGGAAAAGAAGCTGCATATGATCGCCTGTTGTTGCTGTTCCTAGAGAGGCAACGGCATAGTCGACACCATATTGAGCCAAGGCAACTACATCCATATAACCTTCAACAACTAAGGCTTGTGGTAAGTCTTTGTAGGCTTGCAATGCTTCATATAAACCATAAAGCTCTTTGCCTTTATGGAAAATAGGCGTTTCAGGTGAATTTAAATATTTGGGAGTGCCTTCACCAATTACGCGTCCACCGAAGCCAATAACGCGACCACGGCGGTCTCGGATTGGGAACATGACTCGACCACGGAAACGATCGTAACGGCGTCCATTATCGCTTTCAATTAACATCCCGCCGCTAACAAGGGCATCTTGTGATGCTTTATCGCGACCAAAGTTATTTTTAACTAACTCCCATTCATCAGCAATATAACCAATACCAAATTTTTGGACAATCTCACCAGAGAGACCTCTATCTTTAAGATAGTTGATTGCGTGAATATTTGCTGCGGATTTTAATTGGGAGCGATAAAACTGACTAATGCCACCCATTAAGTCATATAAACTGCGTTTTTGTTCTGAATTTGCAGTTGGACCTGATGATGGGGCATTAAAACCACTGCGTTGTTCGCGAGGTACATCAAGACCAAGCATAGATGCAAGTTCTTCGATAGCTTCAACGAATTCTAATCGGTCAAACTCCATAAGGAAGTCAATGGCGTTACCATGAACACCACAACCGAAGCAGTGATAGAATTGTTTTTCTTGGCTTACAGAGAAAGAAGGGGATTTTTCATTATGGAATGGACAGCAGGCACCATAGTTTTTCCCTTGTTTTTTCAGTTTTACTCTTGCGTCAATGATATCGACAATGTCGTGTCGATTTAAAAGCTCATCAATAAAACTGCGAGGGATATGTCCAGCCATCTTTTCTTTTCCTGTAGATACAAACAAGCCGTGCAATCAAAGATAGCACGGCTTGTTTTATAAATAGAGTATTATTAAGCCAGTTTAGATTTAACTAATTGGCTTACTTTACCCATGTCAGCGCGGCCTTGGATTTGAGGTTTTAACACACCCATCACCTTGCCCATATCTTGCATACCAGCGGCACCTGATTCAGCAATTGCTTTGTCTAATAACTCAGCAACTTCTTCATCGGTCAATGCTTGTGGCATGAAATCTTCCAGTACTGTTATTTCAGCACTTTCTTTTTCAGCAAGATCATCACGACCAGCAGCAGTAAACTGCGAAACTGAATCGCGACGTTGTTTAACCATCTTAGTTAATACAGCGATGATTTCATCGTCAGACAAAGTTGTTTGACCATCAACTTCACGCTGTTTAATTTCAGATAAAGCTAAACGAATAGTGCCAAGGCGTAATTTATCCTTGGCTTTCATCGCTAACTTTTGCTCTTCTTTGAGTTGTTCAATTAGAGCCATAACTTAGTCCTAAATAGTTAGGTAAGTTATTAGTACAGGCGAACGCGACGTGCGTTTTCGCGAGACAGCTTCTTAGCGTGACGCTTTTGAGCTGCTGCTTTAGCGCGTTTACGTACTGTAGTAGGTTTTTCGTAATGTTCACGACGGCGAACTTCAGAAAGAATACCTGCTTTTTCGCAAGAGCGCTTGAAACGACGTAGTGCAACGTCGAACGGTTCGTTTTCACGTACTTTAACTACTGGCATATGCCTTTCACCTCAGGTGTTAGTCAATTCGCTGGTAGTTATAATTAACCAGCTATTATTCAAATTGGTGCCGAATTTTAATCCGATCTAGTCTCTTTGTAAAGCATTCTTGATTAAGAATTGAGTAATTTCTTTGTTTATTTTGCCTTCTTAAGGCATCTCCTTGCTTGAGGTAGCTCAGGGATGTAGGTAATATGGCGATAAATTAACAGGTAGCTGAGAAAAATATGCGAATTTTAGGCATTGAAACCTCGTGTGATGAAACGGGTGTTGCGATTTATGATGATGAAAAAGGGTTATTAGCTCATCAGCTGTATAGCCAAGTAAAACTGCATGCTGATTACGGCGGTGTAGTGCCTGAATTGGCTTCTCGTGATCATGTTAAAAAGACTATTCCGTTGATTAAAGCAGCACTAAATGATGCTGGTTTAACCAAAGATGATATCGATGGGATTGCGTATACTGCTGGCCCTGGTCTAGTGGGCGCCTTACTTGTTGGTTCAACTATTGGTCGAAGCATTGCTTATGCATGGGATGTTCCTGCAATTCCTGTTCATCATATGGAAGGGCATTTGCTTGCTCCGATGCTTGAGGATGAGCCACCAGCATTTCCATTTGTTGCTTTACTTGTTTCTGGTGGTCACACCATGATGGTTGAAGTAAAAGGCATTGGTGAATATCAGATCCTTGGTGAATCTGTGGATGATGCGGCTGGTGAAGCATTTGATAAAACAGCAAAACTGATGGGATTAGATTACCCTGGTGGTCCATTACTTTCTAAATTAGCAGAGAGTGGCACAAAAGGGCGTTTTAAATTTCCACGTCCTATGACCGATCGTCCTGGCTTGGATTTTAGTTTTTCGGGTTTGAAAACATTTGCTGCAAATACGATTCGTGGCAATGAAGATGATCTGCAAACACGAGCTGATATCGCTTTTGCTTTCCAA
This sequence comes from Aliivibrio fischeri ATCC 7744 = JCM 18803 = DSM 507, assembly GCF_023983475.1. NCBI lineage: Bacteria > Pseudomonadati > Pseudomonadota > Gammaproteobacteria > Vibrionales > Vibrionaceae > Aliivibrio > Aliivibrio fischeri. Next base: position 2,579,088 of record NZ_CP092712.1, on the reverse strand, counting down.
GAAGCGGTAGTTGATACATTAGCGATTAAATGTCGCCGAGCTTTAAAGCAAACAGGCATGAAACGTTTAGTGATGGCTGGTGGCGTAAGTGCGAATAAATATTTACGTCAAGAACTAGAAATGATGATGAAGAAAATTGGTGGTGAGGTGTATTACCCTAGAACTGAATTTTGTACCGATAATGGTGCCATGATTGCTTATGCTGGAATGCAACGTTTGAAAAACGGCGAAACGACAGATTTAGCGGTTCAAGCTAAACCTCGTTGGCCAATCGATCAGTTAGCGCCAATTAAATAAAAAGTGATCCGTTTGGATCATAAAAGATCGTTATCTATATAAAGGGGCTATTTAGTCCCTTTTTCTTTGCCATATTTTTGTCTCTTTGCCTTCAAAGAAACGTTTTATATTTTCATGATGCTTTAAAACGATTAAGCAAGAGAGCATAGCAACAGGTAAGGTATATTGAGGTTTTACAAGCCAAGTAAATAGAGGGGCAAGTAAAGCGGTGATCATTGAAGCTAATGAAGAGTATCCAGTTACAAGTACAGTGGCGACCCAGCAACCAAATAACATTCCTGTTAAATCTAATCCTATCGGGGCTAACGCTCCAAGAGCGGTCGCAACACCTTTACCACCTTTAAAATGGAAAAAGAGCGGGTACATGTGACCTAAGCAAGCAGAGATCGCAATGATACCAAGCATAAAAGGATTTATTTCAAGAAAGTAACCACCCCATACTGGCAACATTCCTTTTAGGATATCGCATAAGAGGACTAGCCCTGCGGCACTTCTTCCACCAATTCTAAATACATTAGTGGCTCCTGGATTATGAGACCCAGAAGTTCGAGGGTCAGGTAATCCTTTTAATCGGCAAATTAAAACCGCACTAGAGATCGATCCTAGCAGATAGGCGATGATGATCATAATTAGTGCAAGAGGGGTCATGAATGAGCCTTAATTTAAGCGATCGAGAGCGATCAGAAATCATTTTTATAGTATATTGCTCGACACATTAAGCAAAGTAATATCAATATTACGTTGTTTTTCTTTTGATGGGTATCCGACCTCTTAATAAAAAGTGTGATCAAAGATGGATTTAGTATTTATAAAACAGCTTGAAGTAATTACCACCATTGGTGTTTATGAATGGGAACAAGGAATTAAACAAAAGCTCGTATTAGATATTGATATGGCTCACGATAACAAACCAGCAGCAAAATCGGACGATGTTGAGCATTGTTTAAATTATGCAGAAGTGAGCGAAGCGGTAACAGAGTATATTCAAAATGGTCGATTTTTATTAGTTGAACGTGTAGCAGAAGAAATTGCCGAGTTAATCATGACTCGTTTTTCTGTTCCTTGGGTTCGAATTCATTTATCTAAGCCTGGTGCAGTTGTAAATGCGCATAGCGTCGGCGTTGTGATTGAGCGAGGAAGTAAATGATCACAACCTATATTGGCATTGGCTCCAATATTGAACCAGAAAAGCATGTAAAGGCTGCGATAGATGAGTTAAAGCTGTTAGGAAGCATAACTCAAATATCAACCGTATATGAGGCTGAGCCGGTAGGCTTTTCAAGTAATAATTTTTTTAATTTAGTCGCTGAATTAGAAGTTACGTGTTCATTAAGTGAACTTGTAACTCAATTACGTGCGATTGAACTAAAATGGGGAAGATTACCTAATGCACAAAAGAATCAAGATCGAACGTTAGATCTGGATATTTTGTTGTATGGTGATGTGATCTCAAATGATGATCCTAAATTACCGAGAGAGGATCTATTTAAGTTTGCATTTGCTATTTTGCCTCTTGTTGAGCTTAACCCTGATTTAATTGTACCTGGTACAAAAACAACTATTAGTGAGATATGGAATCATTTCACTCACAATCAATCACTCAAACCCGCGTTAATTAACTTAAGGTCTTAATGGAATATCATGACGTACTTTGAAGCTTTCTTTCTTGCTCTTCTGCAAGGATTCACAGAGTTTTTACCTATCTCAAGTTCAGCTCATTTAATTTTACCCTCTGCAATTTTAGGTTGGCCAGATCAAGGTTTAGCTTTTGATGTTGCCGTTCATGTTGGCACATTAGCTGCGGTGGTTATCTACTTTAGAAAAGAAGTGGTGACATTATTAACCGCTTGGGTAGGTTCTATTGTAAAAAAAGAGCATAACAAGGAATCAAATTTGGCTTGGTTAATCGTGTTAGCTACGATTCCAGCGGCTTTATTTGGCTTACTATTTAAAGATTTTATTGAAATATATTTACGTAGTGCATGGGTTATTGCTGCAACAACGATTGTTTTTGGTTTATTGCTTTGGTGGGTTGATAAGAATGCGACGCTAGCAAAAGATGAATACCAGATGACGTGGAAAAAGGCGTTATTTTTAGGCATTGCTCAGGCAATGGCGATGATTCCTGGAACTTCTCGCTCAGGAATCACAATTACCGCAGCGTTGTATCTTGGATTTACTCGTGAGGCTGCGGCACGTTTTTCTTTCCTAATGTCCATTCCAATTATTACACTTGCTGGATCTTATCTTGGTCTTAAATTGGCGATGAGTGATATTTCAATTCACTTAGGCTTATTAAGTACTGGTGTGATTGTTTCTTTTATTAGTGCTTATATCTGTATTCATTTCTTTTTGAAGCTAATTTCAAGTATGGGAATGATGCCGTTTGTTATCTACCGTATCTTATTAGGTTCAAGCCTATTGGTATGGTTAGCTTTGCATTAGAGACTAGAGACTATACGCTTCGCTAACTAGAAACGATAAGAGCAAGTATTGCTAGAGTGACAATGTTCTAGGCTTCAGGATACTATGCTTGCAGGTTTCGGGTGTATTCGGTTTTATTTTCCTGAAACCTGAAACCTGATTTGACCCCAATAAAGTGGACACTCGATCACGAGGATTGAGTGACATGAAAATCAAATCACAACGAAAGTTTTCTAATGAGTTCAAAAGAAACGCAGTTCAACAGTCATTAGACTCTCCAGATACAGTAAAATCAGTGGCGATCTCTATTGGGATCGCTCCTCAGCTATTGGTAAAATGGAGAAGCCAGATGACATCTAAAAAACACACAGTAGCGCCCATTCCTAATAAAGGCCCTGAAAAATCGCTAAAAGAACTAGAGCGTGAGGTTGTCGAACTTAAAAAACGCTTAGCAGATGCGGAGTTGGAGAACGATATCTTAAAAAAGGCGACGGCCTACTTCGAAAGACGAAGAGAATAAGATTTGAGTTTATTTCCAAGTACTCAAGCCCAGTAAGGCCGGTAGTAAAACTTTGTCGCTATCTTGATGTGTCCACTTCAGGGTATTATAAGTGGTTAAATAGAGAGCCTACGCTTCGCGATAGATATAACGCTGAATTGAAGTGTTTTTTAAAAGACGAAAGCGAACGTCAACACTGTGTCCCTGGCTATAGAAAACTCTATGAAGCCGCTATCTCTTATGGTTTTATTTGTAATAAGAAACGGATCCAACGTCTGCTTCAAAGTCTTGGTTATCGTTCCAGAGCGAGTAAGAAGAGGCATGGGTGTGCGCCTAAGCAGAAATTAGGCTTTCCAGCTTTTAATTTACTGGACCGAAAGTTTTCAGTATCACAGCCAAACAGGGTTTGGACTTCAGACATTACTCAGGTCCGATGTAGTGAGGGTTGGCAGTACTTATGTGTTGTATTAGACCTTTACTCAAGAAAGGTCATCAGTTGGTCGACGAGTAGGATTAACAACGCAGAGCTTGTAGTTCGTAGTTTAAAGAAGGCTTGGGAAAGACGTAGACCTGATGGTAGTCAATTGATGTTTCATTCAGACCAAGGAGTTCAGTATACGTCAGAGATGACGATGCGTTGGTTGTACAAGAGAGGAATAACAATCAGTATGTCCCGTAAAGGAAACTGTTGGGATAATGCTTGTTCAGAGAGTTTCTTTGCTCAGTATAAAAAGGAATGGATAAGCTGTTTAGGGCAACTATCAAGAGAAGAGATGACAATGCAAAGTCGACTTTATATCGATGGCTATTATAATCCGATAAGAAGGCATGGGACTCTAGGAGGAAAGAGCCCCATAGATTTTGAGTTAAGTAACTAAAACCCCGTGTCTACTTTTAAGGGGTCATATCAACCTGAAACCTGAAACCTGAAACCTGAAACCTGAAACCTTGGCTTTTATAGTCTCTAGAGCGAAGCGTTCTAGTTTCTAGTCAGCGTAGCGTATAGCTTATTTTATATCTAACTTATCCTTTACCGCTTCAATTCGTCTTTTATTTAACTCGTCTCTGATCTCCTGGCCTTTAAATCCTGCTGCAACCACATCTTTCACTTCCACATTCTTTGCTGCATCAAATGCTGCTTCAAAACGTTGTTTTTGTGGGTAAGGCTGAGTTTCTAACCCCAACCTTCCTGCATGATCAGCTTGGCAGCAAAGTAGTATAGGAGCTAAGCGCTCTGGTTTACGCCATACATCCATTTTATCGAATATTTTAATGAAGGTTTGTGCTCGTAATTCTGCTGCTCTGTGGATATTAGAGTGATGTTCGCATACTAATAGAGCAAGATCTCGATAGTCATTTGGAACACGAACACGATCACACAATCTTTTAATCAGTTTTATACCTGTATGGCAATGCAATTTATGGCTTGGCCATTCTGATTCTGGCGTGACACCTTTCCCAAGGTCATGCACTTGTGCTGCAAAGCGAGTCGGTAAGTCTTGGCTTAATAGAGCCGCTTGCTGAGCAACCATTAGGGTGTGCATTCCAGTATCAATTTCAGGGTGCCATTTTTCTGGTTGCGGTACACCAAATAAAGCATTGAGTTCAGGTAGTACAATAGCAAGTGCACCACACTCTTTTAACGTAGAAAGAAAGATTTCAGGGTGCTGGCTAGATAATGATTTTTGCCATTCTTGCCATACTCGCTCAGCCGTTAAATGAGAGAGTTCACCACTATCCACCAACACTTTCATTAAGTTCATGGTTTCATGGGCAATCGTAAAGCCTAGATGGTGAAAACGAGCAGCAAAACGAGCTACACGTAGAACTCGTAAGGGATCTTCTGTAAATGCACCAGATACGTGACGAAGTGTGCGGTCTATAATGTCTTGTTGGCCGTTATAAGGATCGATGAGTTCACCATTATCAGCTTGAGCGATGGCATTTATGGTAAGGTCTCGGCGTAATAAATCTTCTTCTAATGTAACGTCTGGTTCAGCGTAACAGGTAAATCCTTTATAGCCTTGGCCACTTTTTCGTTCGGTTCGTGCGAGGGCGTATTCTTCTTTAGTTTTCGGGTGCAGGAATACAGGGAAATCTTGTCCAACGGTTTGATAACCTAGAGCTCCCATTTCTTGTGGAGTAGATCCAACAACAACCCAATCCTTATCTTTTACGTCAATATTGAGAAGTGAATCTCGAACTGCACCACCAACTAAATAAATTTTCACGTTTTGTCCTAATCGCTGCCAAGATAAAGAGAACTTTCTTTACTTTCTTACATCCAATGATACCGTGCAAATAGAGTTTTTCGACTTTTTTTCCCATGCTTTGTTTTTGTTGAGCCGATTAGGATAGATTTAACCTTATGTACCAAGATTTTTTTGGCTTTGATGAGCTGCCATTTTCAATGACACCAAATGCGCGATTTCTTTATTTAAGTGATCGTCATAAAGAAGCATTGAATTACCTATTATCTGGTTTAGGGCAAGGTGGTGGTTTTGCATTATTAACAGGAGAGGTAGGGACTGGTAAAACAACAGTTTCAAGAGCGTTATTTTCTCAGTTAGATGAAAAGGTGAATTTAGCTTTAATTTTAAACCCTATGTTTAGTGCTCAAGAGCTATTGGAAGCGATTTGTGATGAATTTGAAATTGCTTATTCTTCTCTTGCTTCATTAAAGCAGCTAACCGATAACATTGTTCACTACTTAAAAAGTGAAAACGAAAAAGGTTATCAGACCATTGTTGCTATCGACGAAGCTCAGCATCTCGGTCCTGATGTTCTTGAGCAGTTGCGTTTATTAACAAACTTTGAAACCGATAGCGATAAGTTATTAAAAGTCTTACTAATTGGTCAACCTGAACTGCAACAAAAACTCCAGCAAACTAACTTACGACAATTAGCGCAGCGAATTACGGCAAGGTATCATTTACTGCCTTTAACGCCTCAAGAAATTGAGCATTATATTACTCATCGTTTGAATGTTGCTGGCGGAGATACCACACTTTTCTCCCCCCCATTAATTAAGAAAATTGCTCAGTATTCAAATGGGATACCTCGTTTAGTTAACTTATTATGTGATAAAGCACTGTGGGTGAGCTATCAAAATGGCAATCAAAAAGTAGATCAAGCGGCGCTTAAAAAAGCAAGTGAGTTGGTTCTTGACTGGCAAGTTGCTTCTACTACTGAACATTCATCTATAAATATTCAAGCGCGTCGCTTTATTCCGTTAGCCGCTATCGGTGTATCGGCTTTGTTGTGCTTTGGCATTTATTCTATGCTGCCTAGTTATTTAGATAAGCATTTTCCAATACAAGAACCAGTTGTTGAAGCGCCTTTAGTGGGGTTTCATGATCAATCTGATGCATTTAAACAGTTACTTTCCGTATGGGGCTACTCTGTCAATTCATTCCAAGCTAACTGTACCAATGCAAAACGTGCGCAATTATATTGTTTAGATGACAATGGATCTTTAAATGATTTGCTTGCTGTGAATCGTCCTGCGGTTGTTTGGTTACAAGAATATTCTGGCGAAGGCCTGCTAGCTATTGTATATCGTGTGAGCTCTAAAGGTGTTGAGTTGTTGCTTCCTTCTAAGCGTGTGGAAGTATCACATCAATGGTTTAGTCGCCACTGGAATGGGGCATACGTGCAATTATGGCAAAAGCCAATAATAACAGAACGCGCAATGCGAAAAGGCGACGAAGGTGCAGCCATTTTTGCTTTAAATCACTTACTTTCAACCGCATTAGAGCAGCCAATGGTTGAGTCAGATCGCTTCGATGAAAAAACGGAACAACAAGTAAAACAGTTTCAGGAAATTTTTGGTTTGAAAGAGGATGGAATTGCTGGTTCTAGTACCTTGATGTGGTTAGATAGTGTTACCAATGCAAATGCTCCGTTATTACAAGGAGAAGATTAATATGTTGTCGAAATCGATATCTCCGGTACTCATTGGAGCAATTATTATCTTACCTCCGTTATCGCTTAGTGCGTATATAGCTTGGCCTTATTACCAAGCCCAGCAACAAGAGATAATTATGCCACCTTCGACCTATACAGAGCTTTCATTTCCAGAGGTAGATACTCAAAAATTACCTATTCAGGCAACGAAACTCGCATTAGTTTCGTCTGTTAAAAATAGGAATAATACGACTGAAGCTCCTTTGGTTTCAGAACCTGAAACAAGGATGCCTGTAAAAAATAAAAGCATGGAAGAGTCTGGTGATTTCAATGTAAATGAGTTGGATCTGTCAGGGTTATCTCCAGAATTAGCCGCTCGATTTGAATCAATATTGAATGATCCTGAGAATGATTATGTTGAGTCAGAAGTTGAAGAGTCGTCAGATACTTATTCTGGTATTGTCGCATTAGATAAAAATGCAGCTCAATTTATCGGGCGTTTACCTGCAATGAATTTTCAAACGCATAACTACACGTCGAAACCAAGCCGCCGTTGGGTAAAAGTTAATGGGAAAGAAGTGAATATTGGTGGACACATTACATCGAATATTTCTTTGTTAGAAATTAACCCAAGAAACGTGGTTGTTGAATTTAAAGGGCAGAAAATTGAAATTCCTGCTCTGTATGAATGGAAAGGGTAATTTGTAACACATACAAAAAAGCTCAGAATAGTCTGAGCTTTTTTATGACATAAAACTTATCGATTAAGACCAACCATTTGGTTTCTTCTTACGACTTGGGATCATGTGTGGCAGTAATAAACCAAACAGTAGACCGATACCAGCGACACCACCACCGTACATAAAGTATTTTAGTAGTAGGTCTTCTTTTTGTGTATCAAGTTTAGCTCGTAGTTCACGAACTTCTGTTTGAGAGCTAATTAGCTGATTATTTACATCGCTGTAGCTTTGCTCTAAATCTTGAATTTGTTTATTACGTTGTTCCAAGCTATCAGCTAACCCTGCTTTTTCATTGTTAGCCGCTTTACGAGCGTTAGCCAGTTGTGTTTTAACTGTAGCCAGTTCTTGTTCAACTTTTGGTAAACGCTCACCTAAACCTGCTTGACGAGAAACAAACTTACTTTCAACCCAGCCTTTACGGCCTTTAGTATCTACGATTTGCGTAAAACCAGTACTTCTGTTACTTGCCAATTGAGTGATTCGATCACCCGCATTAACACTACCAATAATTTTGTATTGGTTGCTTGGACCTGAATGCATGTAAGTAAACAGGTTATCAGAAATATAACGAGTTTGAGCTTGTGCTGGCGCAGCAATAGCCCAAGCAAGTAGAATCAGGCTAATAAAATGCTTCACAATAATATTCCTTTGAAAAATGGACCCTGAATCATTTTGAGATCACCAAGTGTTGATATCTTATCGATTCAAACGAAGCTATAGATACTAAAAATAATTGGGCCCAGATGCAAGAAAAGAGGAGATATTACTCTCCTCTTTGTGCCATTGTTGCAAAATTGATTAAGCTTATGCGCCGATACCAAAGATCGCTTGCATTGCGTAGTAGAAAACTACCGCTAATAACGCACCTGCAGGTAGAGTAACAACCCAAGATGCAACAATGTTACGAACAACACCTAAGTTTAGTGCGCCAATACCACGTGCAAAACCTACACCTAGAACCGCACCAACTAATGTTTGTGTTGTTGAGATTGGAAGACCAGTACCTGACGCTAATACAACCGTTGATGCTGTTGCTAATTGAGCAGCAAAACCACGGCTAGGAGTCAGTTCTGTAATACCAGTACCAACTGTTGCCATTACTTTGTGACCTAAAGTCGCAAGACCAACAACAATACCGATACCACCTAATGGAAGAATCCACCAAGCAATGGTGCTTTTCGCTGTGATTTCGCCCATGTGCTCAACTGTTGAAACAACCGCTGATAGAGGACCAATCGCATTAGCAACATCGTTTGAACCGTGAGCGAAAGCCATCGCACACGCTGTGATAACCATTAGAGTACTGAAGATACTTTCTACGCCAGTAAAACCACGGCTGTCTTTCTCATCGTTTACAGTGTTTGCAAATTTACGAGAAATATACATGTAACCACCAACCATTACTAATGCAGAGATACCTGCAGAAGCAATCCATGCCTCACCATTACTTAGGTGTAAGCCAACATGTTTTAGACCTTTTTTGATCGTAACAAGTGCAATAACCATAGTCGTAATGAACATGTAAACAGGAACAAAACGTTTCGCATTCATCAGTGGCTTATCTGTATCGAATATCAGTCGTTGAGCACTGATAAAGATCATATAAGCAAAGATACCAGAGATAAGCGGGGTAACTAACCAGCTACCAACGATACCTTGAACAGAGCTCCAATCAACCGCTTCAGTACCAACAGCAACACACGCGAAACCAATGATAGCACCAATGATTGAGTGAGTTGTTGATACTGGCCAGCCCATGTAAGAAGCAAGTAATAGCCAAGTACCAGCAGCAAGTAGTGCTGACATCATACCGTAAACTAAAACTTCAGGTTGGCTAGCGAATAGAGAGGTATCAATTACCCCTTTGCGGATTGTATCTGTAACCTCACCACCTGCAAGGTATGCCCCTGCAAATTCGAAGATCATAGCAATGATGATTGCTTGTTTTACTGTTAGTGCTTTAGACCCTACAGATGTGCCCATTGCATTGGCAACATCATTTGCACCAATACCAATAGCCATAAGGAAGCCAAAGAAGGCTGCGATTAAAATAAGGGTCGTGCCGTAGTTAGCAAGAATATCCATTGTATTACCTGTTACTGAATCACAAACTTATGAGCGAGATAGCATTAGTTCTAAACGAGAACCAACACGTTGTGCTTGGTCGGCAATGCCGCCAACCCACTCAAGGATTTTATAAAGGAACATAACATCGATCGGATTGTACTTGTGTTCGATGCTCATGAGTTGTTGGCGCAGTTTAATTTGCAATTCATCAGTATCATCTTCAATGATATCTAATTTATTGATCATCTCTGCAACCAAAGTGACTTCACGTCCTTTAAAGCCTGTTTCCAATAGCTCGTCCAATTCGCTGATCACTTCTTGTGCTTGACTAGCAGCATCTAAACAGCGTTGAACATAAGCTAAAAATGCATCCTGCATGGAGCTTGGAATTTCAAGTTGGCGACCAACAACGCGGCCAGCAATATCTTTAGCTAAGTTAGCAAGTTTATCTTGCTGAGTTAAAAGACCAAGCATATCGGTACGATCAACTGGCATGAATAAACCGCGTGGAAGCTTCAAACGGATTTCACGTTTTAATACATCCGCTTCTTTCTCTAAATGAGAAATCTGCGTACGAATTTCATTCGCTTTTTCCCAATCACCTTTTGTGCACGTTTCGAAAAACGGAACAAGAAGTGAGCAGCATTCATTGACACAAACAACGTGACGCTGCAAAGGTTTCATAGGGGACTTTGCGAATAACCCCATAATAGTATTTACTGGCATGGTTTCTTAACCTATAAAACAAGCACCTAATGGTGATTTGTTAGACGATGGCCATAAAGGCGCGAATGTTAACCCAATCCTAGACTCAATAAAACTACTTTAGATCATGGTTTGGGCATTATTTCTTGCTTGATACCGAACAGTTTAAGCCATATCCTTGGAAAGACAACGGTTATGAGGTCATTATGGAAACTGAAATAGAATTGAAATTTTTTGTATTTCCTGAGTTTGTAGACACTATTATAGACAAAATTTCAGGCGCGAAAGTCATAGAACAAAGCTGTCTTAACCTAGGAAACATCTATTTTGATACTCCTGAACAGCATCTTCGTAAGCATGATACTGGACTTAGAATCCGACGATTTAATGATGAACGCATTCAAACATTAAAGACTGCGGGAAGAGTTGTTGCCGGTTTGCATCAACGACCAGAATACAATGCAGATCACGATTCTGACATTCCAAATGTGTATTTACATCCTTCCGATGCATGGCCTGATGACATTGCTTTAGAAGATCTTCAGCAGCAACTTTCTCCTCTTTTTTCTACCAATTTTGTTCGTCAACAATGGTTAGTTGCTATGCCTGATGGCAGTGAAATTGAATTGGCATTTGACCAAGGTGAAGTGATTTCAGGTGATAAAACTACACCGATTTGTGAAGTGGAGTTAGAACTGAAATCGGGTCAAACTGATGCATTATTTACCCTAGCTCGTGATTTGTGTAGCTCTGGCGGAATGCGATTGGGCAACCAAAGTAAAGCGGCAAAAGGGTATCGTTTAGCGATGGATACGCCTGCGGATAGCGTAAAACCGTTAACCTTAGTAAGAACCGAATCAAGTGATAGTGTAGAAACGTGCTTTGTTAATTCTCTAGAGCATGCATTGTCACATTGGCATTATCATGAACAAATTTATATCGATACTCAGGATAAATTAGCACTACAAGAAATTCGCATTGCTATCGCATTCTTGCGACAAATCTTCTTGGTATTTGGTGAAATGGTACCTAAACGAGCCAGTGAATTATTACGCCAAGAGCTAAAGTGGTTAGAAGAAGAGTTGCACTGGCTGGATGAATCTGAACACCTTGAGTATTTAATTGAAGAAAAAGGCAATGTATTAAGAAAACTAGATGCTCGTAAGTTTTTAGTTGCTAGCTTAAAAGAGAGTGCAGAAGCATTACCTACAACCGATGAAATGATGAAATTATTAATGTCGGCTCGTTATTGTGGTCTCTTACTTGATTTAAGTCGTTGGATATTAACTCGTGATTGGCAGCCTTTCCTTGATGATAAAAAACGTCAAGTGCTGCAAGAGTCTATCGATAGTCATTCAGGTATATTGCTTGATCGTACTTGGGAGGCGTTAGACTCTGCATTTTCTACAGAGAACCAATTATTACCTGTTGATTACTTTAAACAGAAAATGCGTTTGCGTCGTAATTTGATGACAGGAACTTGCTTTGCTCTAATTTATGATGAAGAGCGAAGAAAAGGATTCCGATTGCCTTGGCTGGATTTATTGCAAGGCATTGGTGATTTGATGAGTTTAGAGCCATTACGTTCACGAGTGCAACTTCTGGAAGATGAAGAAGAGAAAGAACAACTTGGACGTTGGTTGTTGCGCCAAGAGCGATCAATCTTGCATGCTATGGAGCAAACTCGTCGTGCAGGGCTTGAGTATCCTCCTTATTGGCAATAGCCGTACTAGTTCTTAGTTAACTAAGAGTTAGACCTAACAGAAAAGAGAAGTCATCACCCTATATTAGGGCTGATTACTTCTCTTTTTTATTTTCCATTAACTCAATTTTTTTCAGAATTTCAGCTTGCTGTTGTAAGAGTAAATTGATTTTTTCATCTCTTTCTCGCTTTTCTTGTTGCTCATGCCGTCTTTGCTCTAGTTTCGCAGGCTCTGTAATGATCGATGTTATTAAGCCTGAGATCATACCGAAAATACCAACACCCGATAGAATAATCATTACGGCTAAAATTTTACCAGCCACTGTTATTGGATAATGATCGCCATAACCAACCGTTGAAATGGTTACAAAGGCCCACCATATAGCATCCCCTGCGGTTTGTATGTTTGCATTAGGGTTATTGCCTTCAAACATCAGCATAAAGACAGAACCTAAAGAAATGAGCGTGACCATCAATACTAAAATAGAGGCAATAGTGGCTTCTTTACGATTTGAACGGATTTGTTTTAGTAATGATTGGCTAGATCGTAGTAAACGGAAAACACGCAAAATATGAAAAATACGAGCATAGCGAACAGGTTCAATAATCGGAATGCTAGCAACAAAATCTATCCAATGCTCTTTCAGATATTGTGTTTTATGTTTTGTACGGAATAAGTCTAGAGATAGTTGAAATAAAAAGAGTGCGCAGATAATAGTATCAAGTGCGATCAGTATGGTGCGGCTATTATGTTCTAGTGGTACAAACAGTAAGCTAGAGATCACAATTAGCGATAAAAAGGAAAGTATCAGTGACATTAAGCTCATCGGTTTAAGGTCAACTTTGTTATGATTCATCATAATTATTTATGCATTTCCGTTAAAAACAAAATTGATGTGTGTATCTGCATGAAGTATTTTTATCATGCACTAAAAAATTTAATTCTGAAAGGTTGCGGGAGAAACTATGTCAGTAATAACGTTTAAGCCATGGGAAAGGCTAGTCACCGATATTAAACTGGTACCAAAATTGGTCATGTTAATGGTATTTAGTACTATATTATTGGTAACGAAACAGTTATGGGATGCAAACACATTTTATCAATCCGTTATTACTATTCAGAAAGAGCGAGCACAAGAATCAGCAATGGCGAATGCTGAACTTGTTAATCGCCTACTTAATTATAACGCTGAAGGAAAAGAGTTAGCTGCAGAAGCCATCACAATTCAAGCTAAGGGGTGGAAAGACGGTAACTACATTTATGTTATTGACCGTGATACAGGTAAAGTCTTTGGGCATCAATCAGCGACATCACTGTCATCTTTGACTCAATCGTTAGACGACGGTGGGTCATTGCAGAAAGTATTTGAACAACTCACTTCTAATAAAACCTATTCATTACTTGATCACACTCGATATGAGTCAGCGGTGAAAGTTCCAGACCATAATTGGGTTGTTGTGGCCTCTCAATCAGCCAGTGTTGCAGAACAATATTATCAAGATTATCTCACTCAAGTGATCTGGCAAACCTTGGCAATGATTGTGTCATTCATGGTTATTTTACTTGGTGCTTCAAGCATTATGTTGCGACAAATGAAATATTTGAATACATCAATGAAGCAGATCGCGGAGCAAAATTTATCAGAGCCAGTAGAGATGAACTGTAAAGATGAATTTGGTGATTTAGCAAGAGAGTTGAATAAAACACGATTACAACTAAAGAGTGTTGTTGAGACTCAGTTATCAGCTTCTCAAGAGCTAGCGGGTCTAACTGAAGTCATGACTATCAGTATGGAAGGCACAAAAGAAGCGGCTCAAGAGGAGTTTGCAGAAATTGACCAACTAGCAACGGCGATGAGTGAAATGAACTCAACGGTTCAAAATGTGGCAGAGAATGCACGTAATGCCTCTATTGGAACTGAGCAAGCTCAATCTCAAGCGAAAATTGGTCAAGAATTTGTTGAAGGTACAATTGTTAAGATCCAAGCATTGTCTGGCGATATTGCTGCCTCAGCAGAAGTGGTAAATCAAGTTGAAGAACGAGTGGTTTCTATTAGCTCTGTTGTTGAAACCATTCGTGGTATTTCAGAACAAACTAACTTACTTGCTCTTAATGCGGCAATTGAAGCTGCTCGTGCTGGTGATGCTGGCCGTGGTTTTGCTGTTGTTGCTGATGAAGTGAGAAATCTTGCTCAAAGCACTCAAGGAGCAACAGTCGAAATTCAAGACATGATCACGCAACTTCAAAATAGTGCTAATCAAGCAGTAGAGTTGATGGAAAAAAGCGTAGTTGAAGCTGCGGAAGGCGTTGAACTTGTTACGAATGCAGGATCTGAACTCGATCGTATTGTTGAGCAAGTAAATAAAATCAACGAAATGAATTTTCAGATCGCAAGTGCGGCCGACCAGCAAAGCAGTGTTGCGGAGGAAATGGATCAAAACCTAACGAATGTTAGAGAGTTGGTTGATGCTTCTGTTGTGGTGATGACTGAGTTAACTGAAACCTCAGAAGAAATGCAGAAAAATGCAGAAGAGTTAGAGTCAAAAATGAAGGTTTTTAAAATCTAGCCTGTCCTGTTTTAAAATTAATAACGCCTACACTCCAGTTGTAGGCGTTTTTGTTTGCGGCTAAAACTAAAATTTGGCACAGTGTTATTTGCTCTATGTACTATGTGACTAATCCAAATAAGTATATGGCTATTTTACTTGTTAACATAACCGATTCATTTATTCGCTTGAATTGGTATGAATGGAATTTTCGATAAGGAATATCATGTCTTTGCCATCATCTCTACTTTCTCTCGCTGAACATCGTTTGCAAGAGCTTACATATCTTGACCATATTCAATCGTGGCCAGAAGCGTTTAAAACTCAATTAATGATAGCTTTGGGATGCAGTGATTTTCTTCATGAAGCGTTTGAACAAGATGAATATCTTTGTCAGCATTTTCCAAGTTTATTCGAGGTGGAGTGCCGTAGTGAACAATATCGAGAATTATTACAAGCCCAGTTAGTCAAATGTACCGATGAAAATAGCTTAATGCGGGAGCTTCGCTATTTTCGTCGTAGAGAGATGAGTTACATTGCATGGCAGGATTTTAATTTAGCTCACAATGAAATATCCAATTGGTCATTAGAGCAAAGTTTATCTCACTTATCTTTACTGGCTGAAGCCCTAATTGTTGAGTCTTATCAATGGTTATATAAGCAAGCGTGTATTGATTGGGGAACACCTAAGAACGAGAAAGGTGAAGAGCAACCCATGCTCATTATTGGCATGGGGAAATTGGGTGGTGGAGAGTTGAACTTCTCATCCGATATTGATTTGATTTTTACTTATCCTGAAAACGGTGAGACAGAAGGCGCTCGCCGTAGCATTGCCAATGCGCAATTTTTTACTCGATTAGGTCAAAAGCTGATTAAAGCATTAGATCAAAAGACCTTTGATGGTTTCTGTTATCGAGTTGATTTACGACTTCGCCCATTTGGAGACAGTGGACCATTAGTCATGAGTTACGCTGCGTTGGAAGATTATTATCAAGAGCAAGGGCGTGACTGGGAACGTTACGCAATGATAAAAGCGCGAGTAATGGGTAAAGAAACGTATAGCCATTATCAAGAACTTCGCCAAATGCTGCGTCCCTTTGTTTTCCGTCGCTATATTGATTTTGGTGCCATTCAAGCATTACGTCGAATGAAATCCATGATCACCAGTGAAGTCCGCCGTCGTGGATTAAGTAACAATATTAAATTAGGCGCAGGTGGTATTCGAGAAGTTGAGTTCATTGCTCAAGTATTCCAACTCATTCGTGGTGGGCGTGAACCGTCATTACGTGGTCGTGGGTTATTAGAAACCTTATTTGCGATTAAAGAATTAGGGCAACTTTCTGTTTCAGATGTTGATACCTTGATGGTGGGGTATTGTTTTTTAAGACGTTTAGAAAACCTGTTACAAGCCATCAATGACAAACAAACGCAGACGTTACCTGATGATGAAAGAGATCAAATGCGTTTAGCTTTTGCGATGGGAATGCAAGATTGGCCAACCTTGTATGCTGAAATACAGCGACACATGACGTCAATTAATGCGGTGTTTCATGACCTGATTGGCGATGACGACGACGAGTCAGAGAACAGTATCGATTCATCCTACCGTGAGTTATGGGATATGGCTCATAACAAAGAAGTACTAGAACACATTCTCGAAGAGCTCAATCCAGAGCAATCAGTACAACTCACTAATCAGATTATTGATTTTAAAGGTGAGCTTAAAAAGAAAACCTTAGGGCCAAGAGGGCGAGATGCGATTACGCATTTAATGCCGAAATTGTTCAATATTGTGATTCAGCGAGAAGACGCAGCAGATACTTTACCTCGCTTAACTAAATTGATTCAGGCCATTGCAACTCGAACGACGTATCTGGAACTATTGGATGAACATAATGGAGCACTGCAGCATTTAGTTCGTTTGTGTTCAGCAAGTCCAATGGTTGCAGAGCAATTAACGCGATATCCAATATTATTAGATGAACTATTGGACATTAATCAACTCTATAATCCTATTGAATTAAGCCAATATAAAGTCGAATTGCGAGAGTTTTTAGCTCGTATTCCTGAAGATGACATGGAACAGCAAATGGAAGCGTTGCGCCAGTTTAAGCAAATATGTTTGCTTAGAATTGCCGCATCGGATATTGCTGGTGGGTTATCGTTAATGAAAGTGAGTGATCACTTAACTTATCTATCAGAAGCAATAGTAGAAGCGGTTGTAAACCAAGCTTGGTTACAAGTAACAGAGAAGTTTGGTGAACCCTCTCATTTAGATGGTAGAGATAGTAAAGGTTTTGCGGTTATTGGTTATGGTAAAGTGGGTGGATGGGAGTTAGGTTATAACTCTGATCTGGATATCGTATTCATGCACGATTGTGATGTTAATACGTATACCAATGGTAAAAAAGAGATTGATGGTCGCCAATTTTATTTACGATTAGCGCAGCGCATTATTCATATTTTTTCAGTTCGTACCGCATCAGGCATTTTGTATGAAGTGGATACTCGTTTGCGTCCATCTGGCGCATCGGGTCTGCTCGTTAGTACGAGTGAGGCGTTTGATGAATACCAAAGAGAAGATGCGTGGACATGGGAACATCAAGCTTTGGTTCGAGCTCGTATGATTTATGGCGATGAACAATTGCAACAAGCTTTTAGAACCACGCGGCATGAGATTTTGTGCTTAGAGCGAGAAGATGAAAAGCTAAAACAAGATGTTCTTGATATGCGAGAAAAAATGCGTGATCACCTTGGTGGGAAAAAAGCACATCGCTTCATGATTAAGCAAGATGCTGGGGGAATTACAGATATTGAGTTTTTGGCACAATATCTTGTTTTGAAATACAGCCATACGCTTCCAAAGTTAACCCATTGGTCAGATAACGTTAGAATATTTGAAAGTTTTGCTCAGCAAGATGTGATGGACAATGGCACTGCAAATGAGCTCATTGAGGCTTATTGCACATTAAGAAATGAAATACATCACCGTAATTTACTCGGCTTTGATGCCGACGTTGAAGACGATAAATTCAGTGATGAAAGAAACGCCGTAATAAAAGCTTGGGAGCATTGGCTTAAATAATAGTTAACGTTAGGTTTAAAACGACTAAGTTGGCGTAGAACTTGCGTAAATGCTACCATTTGTAACAGTAGATTTTTTATAAATAGTTCGAACCAATAATGGTGGATAGTTTGCTATTTATTGCCGGAGAAAATAATGAAACCGACACTTCCAAATTATGATCAATCAAGCGTATTGATTGTTGGTGATGTGATGCTTGACCGTTACTGGGGTGGCCCTACGAGTCGTATTTCACCAGAAGCACCAGTACCTGTTGTTAAAGTTGAAAAAATTGAAGAACGTCCAGGTGGTGCAGCAAACGTAGCAATGAATATTGCCGCATTAGGTGGTGATGCGCACTTAGTTGGATTGGTTGGTGAAGATGAGCCAGCGCAAGCGTTAACAACAACATTAGAGTCATTAAAAGTACATTGTGACTTTGTAGCTCTTCCTGAATTTCCAACTATTACTAAATTACGAGTGATGAGTCGCGGCCAGCAACTTATTCGTTTGGATTTTGAAGATAGCTTCCATGATGTTGCGGCAGAACCAATTATTAGTCGTATGCAACAAGCACTATCAAGCGTAAAAGCAGTTGTTCTTTCTGATTATGCGAAAGGCGCTTTAGAGCACGTTCAGTTGATGATTCAAGAAGCACGTAAAGTCAATGTACCTGTGTTTATTGATCCAAAAGGCGCAGACTTTGAGCGTTACCGTGGTGCAACGTTATTAACGCCTAATATGCTTGAATTTGAAACGGTCGTTGGCAAAGTTAAAGATGAAGATGATCTAGTAGCAAAAGGCCAACAGATTATCGAAGAGTTTGATTTTGAAGCATTACTTGTTACTCGTAGTGAACATGGTATGACATTACTACGCCGTAATATGGAACCATTGCATTTACCTACTCAAGCACGAGAAGTATTTGATGTGACCGGTGCTGGTGATACGGTTATTTCAGTATTGGCTGCATCAGTATCAACAGGTAAACCGCTAGATGAAGCGTGCGCATTAGCAAACGCCGCTGCGGGTGTTGTTGTTGGTAAATTGGGTACTTCTACGCTATCAACCATTGAACTTGCAGAAGCGATTCATGGTAGCCAAGATTCTGGCTTTGGTATTATCGGTGAAGAACAATTGATCAGTGCTGTAAAACAAGCGCGTGCTCGTGGCGAGAAAGTCGTCATGACAAATGGTTGTTTTGATATTTTACATGCAGGTCATGTTTCTTATTTAAATCATGCTGCTGAACTGGGTGACCGTTTGATTGTTGCTGTAAACACTAATGAATCAGTACAACGATTAAAAGGTCCTGGTCGTCCTATTAACCCAACGGATCGTCGCATGGCGGTATTGGCTGGTTTAGGTGCAGTTGATTGGGTTGTTCCTTTCTCTGAAGACACACCACAACGATTGATCTCACAAGTATTACCATCGCTATTGGTTAAAGGTGGCGACTACGCGATTGAAGAGATCGCTGGTGGTGCTGAAGTGATTGCTGCAGGTGGTGAAGTGAAAGTATTAAACTTTGAAGATGGCTGTTCAACAACGGGTATTATTGAAGCAATTAAAGGCGGTCGCGGTTAAATAGCGGCAACGGATAAAAGAAAAGCCACATTATAGTAATGTGGCTTTTTTGTTTGTGTGCTAATTATGTAGTAATTACATAATTGGTATCAACTTATTTGGTTTGCGTCGTCTTATTCGCTTTTAAACCCATGTTGATATCCATAATATCTTGTTCGCTTAGTGTACCAACTGCTTGTTTTAGCTGAAGTACGCTAATGATGTAATCATAACGAGCGTTTGCTAAGTTACGGTTGGCATCATACAAACGACGAGTAGAGTCTAATACATCAACAATAGTACGAGTTCCTACATCAAAACCAGCCTCTGTTGCTTCTAATGCTGATTGTGCAGAGATAACTGTTTGTTCATATGCTTTTAAAGCACCAATTGACGCATTGATGTTGTTATTAAATGCACGTACGTTTTTAGTTACATCACGGTACGTTGCTTCTAGCTCTTGGCTTGCTGCTACATATTGGAATTCAGCTTGGCTTGTTAGTGAGCTTGTATTACCACCAGTGTACAGTGGAATATATAGGTTAATGCCCGCATTGATATCGCCGTAGCTTCCATCATTTGCAGAGATGCCAGAGTTACTTTGGTCAGTGTAATTATAGCCAGCATCAAAAGTTAGAGATGGCATATGACCTGAACTTGCTAGAGAGATATTATCTTTTGCTACATCAGCGCTGATACGAGCGGCTAATAAGCTTAAGTTTTTCTCTTGTGCTTCTTCAATTAAGCTATCAGATGTTTGCTCAGATGGGCTTGCTGAAAAGCGTTTAGTATCAAGTACGCTTAGGTGAGTATGGCCTTGGCCTGTAATTACTCGTAAATCTTCGTAGCTATTTACCAATTGGTTTTCTGTTAATACTTCATTTGCTAATACGCTATCGTATTGAGCTTGTGCATCATGTACGTCGGTAATTGCTGATAGACCAACATCAAAGCGTTGTTTAGTTTGTTCAAGTTGACGAGCAACGGCTGCTTTCTCTGCTCGTACAAATTCTAGGTTATCGTTGGCACGCAATACATCAAAGTAAGCTTGTGCGACACGTAGAATGACACCTTGTTGTTCTGCGGCATAGGCTGAATCTGCTTGGCGAGCGCTTTTCTCAGCTATGTCTAGGCTAACCCAGCTAGATTGTTGGTATAGCTCTTGAGAAAGATTGATACCTGCAGTAAGGCGATCATTATCGCGACGATCTTCATCACTACGTAAAATGTTGTAACCAGCAGTTAAATCGATTTGAGGTAACAATGAACTTTGCGAAGAGTTTACCGCTTCAAACGCTGCATCTTTCGTAGCAGCAGCTCTTAATAGCTGAGGGTCATTTTCTTTAGCTTGGTTATAGACTTGTGCTAGATCATCGGCAGCAGCTAAAGAGCTGAAACTACCTAGTGCCATTCCAATAAAGAGTGGAAGCAGTTTTCTCATGGTGGTTTGTCCTGCAAAAATTGTTTTATATAATATAGTTCATAGAGTGTACCTTATCTAGACACCCTCTGGCTCTAAAGATTACGTTTTTTTACGTTTTATAAGCATTACTTCAAACAAATATAATGGAAAGCTTATAAAAAAAATGTAAGCATTATCAAAAAAGTTGAGTTAATGAATTGTTGCTCGTAAAAATGAGTGATAAAACAATGCGAGATATTGAGAGGAATCGATGGTTTCATCATTAAATATAAATTCAGTGAATCAGTTTGATTCTAAAGATGTTGAAATAATATCGAAAGAGCCTTTGTTTAATGGTTTCTTTAAAATGACAAAAGTTGCTTTTCGTCACCAATTGTTTAGCGGCGGTTGGAGTGAAGTCATTGAACGAGAGCTTTTTGAGCGAGGTCATGCGGTTGCATTATTACCTTATGATCCTAAAACGGATCAGGTTGTGTTAATTGAACAGATCCGAGTGGGAGCATTAGAATCAAGTGCTCCTTGGCAATATGAAATTGTTGCAGGCATGATCGATAAAGATGAATCGGCAGAACAAGTGGCCGTTCGTGAAGCCAATGAAGAAGCTGGTATAACCGTTGCACATTTAGAAAAAATATCGCATTTTTATCCATCTTCGGGTGGCTGTACTGAGAGAATCGATGTTTTTGTTGGGTGTGTTGATGCTTCTAAAGCCGAAGGTATCCACGGTTTAGAAGATGAAAACGAAGATATTCAAGTACATGTTGTTTCTCGTGAAGAGGCGTATGCCCTTGTTAATCGTGGCATAATTGAGAATGCAGCCTCAATTATTGCTCTTCAATGGTTAGAATTAAATGTTTCGCGTTTGCGATCACAGTGGAATGCGCAATAACATGCGTAAATACCATGTAGATTTAGCGAGCTTGATGAGAGTATATGAAACTAATTACGCTAAATTAGTGTCTCTTTTACCAAAGAAAGAAAATATAGGTGCATTAGTAAGCTATCAAGTGTGCCAGCAGCAGTATCAGATAAAAGTCTTGGAAGTCACTGTTTATACCACATTGGTTGAGGTTTATCAGATTGATGAACAACCGATATATCCACTTCCGAAATTAACGGTTCGACTTTATCATGATGCGAGAGTTGCTGAGGTATGTGCAAGTCAGCAACTTGCTTATATCAAAGCAAAATATGATTATCCAAATGGAAAGATGCTTCAGAAAGATGAAAAGCATCAATTAAACCAGTTCCTAAGTGACTGGCTGACGTTTTGTTTAAAAAATGGGATAAGCCAAGAACCCATTTTTTTAGAAAAGAATTAAAAGGTTGTAGCTATTTTGCTCTCTGAAACATTACTTAATGAAGAAAGCGATTCGATTCGCTTGTTACAGATAACAGATACCCACTTGTTTGCGCCAGAAGATGGCGCATTACTTGGCGTACCTACACGAAAAAGCTTTCAAAGTGTTGTAGAACAAGTATTACAGCGAACTCCTGATTTTGATGCCATTCTTGCTACGGGTGATATTTCTCAAGATCATACCGTTGAATCTTATCAGCACTTCGTTAAAGGAATAACACCTCTAAAAAAGCCTTGTTTCTGGCTTCCTGGTAATCATGACTATAAGCCAAGTATGGGCGGTGTTTTGCCTTCTCCTCAAATTAGTGCGTGTGAACACTTACTTATTGGTCAGCATTGGCAAGTGATTATTCTGGATAGTCAAGTTGTAGGTGTTCCTCATGGTGCATTATCTGATGAGCAACTAACATTATTAGATAACGCATTATCTCAACATCCTCAACGTCATTCGTTGGTATTATTGCATCACCATCCATTGCCCGCTGGAAGCGCTTGGTTAGACCAACACCAACTTAAAGAAAGTGATCAATTTTGGTCTGTTTTAGCAAAACATCGCAATGTGAATGGGATAGTTTGCGGACATATTCACCAAGAGTTAGATCGTATCGTTAATGGTGTTCGTTTATTAGCAACGCCATCCACTTGTGTTCAATTCCTACCTGATTCGGATGATTTTGCTTTGGACTCTCAAGCTCCAGGTTGGAGAACGTTAGATTTATTACCAAATGGTGATATTGAAACGCAGGTATATCGACTTAAAGATTGTGACTTTTCAGCGGATAGTGAGGCAGGGGGCTACTAATGCATAAACCAAGTTTGCTTTTGTATATCCACGGTTTTAACAGCTCTCCTTTATCTCATAAGGCGCAAGTCATGGCTGAGTATTGCAAAGTACACCGGCCAGATATCAAGGTTATCGTGCCTCGTTTACCTTCTTATCCTTCACAAGCGGCAGAGTTTTTAGTTCAACTTGTTGAAAAATATAAAGACACACATCAGATTGGTTTGGTCGGTAGTTCTCTTGGTGGGTACTTATCTACTTGGTTAAATCATCAATATGGTTTTAAAGCGGCTTTAGTTAACCCTGCAGTTAAGCCTTATGAGTTACTCGCCGATTACCTTGGAAAGCAAGTAAATCCATATACTCAAGAAGAATACTTTCTTGAAGAGAAGCACATGGAAGAGCTGTTAGCATTGCAAGTAGAAACGTTACATTCTGTTGATGACTTATGGTTATTGCAACAAGAAGGCGATGAAGTCCTCGATTACCGACAAGCTGTAGATAAGTATTCAGCTTGTAAACAAACAATAGAAAAAGGCGGCGATCATAGTTTTGTTAACTTTGAGCGTTATCCTGAACAAATTATTCAATTTCTAAATTTATAGTTACTGTTTCTCTACGCAAGAGACACAGTATCTATACAATCTTTAATACAAAGCCACATATTTAGAGTGGAATAGGGGCGTTTGCTTGACTTTCCCTTCTCCCTTTCAGACTATGTGACAAATTTTAAGAAGCCTTCCGAGATATGACTGAACAATATAATGCAGGAGCCATTGAGGTTCTAAATGGCCTTGAGCCCGTTCGTCGCCGTCCTGGTATGTATACCGACACTGTCCGTCCAAACCATTTGGGCCAAGAAGTTATTGATAACAGTGTCGATGAAGCCCTAGCCGGACACGCGAAAAAAGTTGAAGTAATTTTACATGCCGATCAATCACTTGAAGTTATTGATGATGGGCGTGGTATGCCTGTTGATATCCATCCAGTAGAAAAAGTATCTGGCGTTGAACTTATTTTGTGTAAGTTACATGCTGGTGGTAAATTCTCAGGTAAAAACTACGAATTCTCAGGTGGCTTACACGGGGTTGGTATCTCTGTAGTAAATGCCTTGTCAAAACGAGTTGAAGTAACGGTTCGTCGTGATGGCCAAGTGTATGAAATTGCATTTGAACACGGTGATAAAGTATCAGATTTAACCGTAACGGGCACTTGTGGTCGTCGTAACCGTGGTACCAGTGTTCATTTCTGGCCTGATGCGAGCTATTTTGATTCCGCAAAATTCTCTGTTACTCGCCTTATCAATAATTTAAAAGCTAAAGCAGTACTTTGTCCTGGCTTAGAAATTGTTTTTAAAGATAAAGTTAACGATAAAGAACACAACTGGTGTTATGAAGACGGTCTTAAAGATTATCTTCTTGAAGGTGTAACTGGTTTTACATTATTACCAGAAATTCCATTTACTGGTGCTTTTTCTGGCACTGGTGAAGCGGCAGATTGGGCGGTAACTTGGCTACCAGAAGGCGGTGAGCTAGTTGCTGAAAGTTATGTAAACCTTATTCCTACAGCACAAGGTGGTACGCACGTAAATGGCATGCGCCAAGGTCTTCTTGATGCAATGCGTGAGTTCTGTGAGTTCCGTAACCTTGTTCCTCGTGGCGTTAAGTTAACTGCTGATGATATTTGGGACCGTTGTGCCTACGTATTATCGGTGAAAATGCAAGACCCACAATTTGCAGGTCAAACTAAAGAGCGTTTATCTTCACGTCAGTGTGCGGCGTTTGTTTCTGGTGTGGTAAAAGACGCATTTAGCTTATGGTTGAATGAGAAGCCACAAATCGCAGAACAACTTGCTGAAGCATGTATTGCGAACGCGCACCGTCGTATGCGTGCTGCTAAAAAAGTGGTTCGTAAGAAAATCGCTTCAGGTCCAGCTCTTCCGGGTAAGTTGACCGATTGTTCTGTTCAAGATTTAGCTCGTACCGAATTGTTCTTAGTGGAAGGGGACTCGGCGGGTGGTTCTGCTAAACAAGCTCGTGATCGTGAGTTCCAAGCGGTTATGCCACTGCGTGGTAAAATTTTGAATACATGGGAAGTATCAGCTGACCAAGTATTAGCATCTCAAGAAGTACATGATATTTCTGTTGCTTTGGGTATTGACCCCGACTCTGATGACTTATCTGGTTTGCGTTACGGTAAAGTATGTATCCTTGCCGATGCTGACTCCGACGGTCTTCATATCGCAACCCTGTTATGTGCACTTTATCTAAAACACTTCAAAGCATTAGTTCAAGCTGGCCACGTTTATGTTGCCATGCCTCCTTTGTATCGTATTGATTGCGGTAAAGAGGTGTTCTACGCACTTGATGAAGAAGAAAAAGAAGGCGTATTAGATCGTCTAAGCAATAAGCGCGCAAAAATTAATGTACAGCGATTTAAAGGATTGGGTGAGATGAACCCACTTCAATTGCGTGAAACGACGATGGATCCAAATACACGACGTCTTGTTCAGTTAACGATCGATGATGATGAACAAACTGATGAAATGATGGATATGCTTTTAGGTAAGAAACGTGCAGACGATCGTCGTGCTTGGCTACAATCTAACGGCGATCAGGCAGAGGTATAAAAATGAGTACAGAAATGTCCTTAGAAGGTGTTGAACAGCTGCCACTGCGCAAGTTTACAGAAGACGCTTATCTAAATTACTCCATGTACGTAATCATGGACCGTGCATTACCGTATATCGGTGATGGTTTAAAACCAGTTCAACGTCGTATTATTTACGCGATGTCTGAACTTGGTTTATCAGCAAACGCAAAGTATAAGAAATCAGCACGTACCGTTGGTGATGTATTAGGTAAATACCACCCACACGGTGACTCTGCGTGTTATGAAGCCATGGTGTTAATGGCTCAACCTTTCTCTTATCGCTATCCATTAGTTGATGGTCAAGGTAACTGGGGTGCGCCAGATGATCCTAAATCATTTGCTGCAATGCGTTATACGGAATCAAAACTGTCTAAGTTTGCTGATGTATTATTAGGCGAAATTGGTCAAGGTACAGTTGATTGGCAGCCAAACTTCGATGGCACAATGAAAGAGCCAACGATATTACCTTCACGTTTACCTCATATTTTATTGAACGGTATTACTGGTATCGCGGTTGGTATGGCAACAGACATTCCACCTCACAATGTACGTGAAGTCGCAAATGCAACAGTTCACCTATTAGAAAATCCAAAAGCGGATTTAGATGAGGTGATGGATTTTGTAAAAGGTCCAGATTATCCAACCAAAGCTGAAATTATTTCACCATCAAGTGAAATTAAAAAGATTTACCGTTCAGGTAGAGGCAGCATTAAAATGCGTGCGGTATGGCATAAAGAAGAGGGTGATATTGTTATTACCGCTCTGCCACATCAAGTATCTGGTAGTAAATTATTAGAGCAAATCGCAAACCAAATGCGAGCGAAGAAGTTACCTATGGTAGATGATCTTCGTGATGAATCTGATCATGAGAATCCAACACGTATCGTTATTGTTCCTCGCTCAAACCGAGTGGATGCGGAACCATTAATGAACCATTTATTTGCTTCGACAGATCTTGAAAAAAGCTACCGTGTTAACTTAAACATGATTGGTTTGGATCAGCGTCCTCAAGTGAAAGGTTTGGTATCTATTCTTTCTGAATGGATTGAATTCCGTCGCACAACAGTGCGTAAACGTCTTCAACACCGTTTAGATAAAGTGCTGGCTCGTCTACATATTTTAGAAGGTCTTTTAGCGGCTTACTTAAATATTGATGAAGTGATTGAAATCATCCGTACTGAAGATGATCCAAAGCATGAGTTAATGACTCGCTTTGATTTATCTGAGAAACAAGCGGAAGCGATTTTAGAAATTAAACTTCGTCAGTTAGCTAAACTGGAAGAGATTAAGATCCGTGGTGAACAAGATGAATTAGCTAAAGAGCGTGATTATCTTGAGAAACTATTAGGTTCAGAGCGTCGTTTAAACACATTAATTAAGAAAGAAATCTTAGCGGATGCTGAGAAGTTTGGTGATGATCGCCGTTCTCCATTGGTTGAGCGTGCAGAAGCGAAAGCGATGACAGAGCGTGACTTAATCCCAAGTGAAGCGATTACGGTTGTTCTTTCTGATAAAGGTTGGATTCGTCATGCTAAAGGTCATGATGTTGACCCAACAACATTGAATTATAAATCAGGCGATAAATACTTAGCGCATGCGCGTGGTAAGAGTAACGCGCCAGCTGTCTTTATGGGCAGTAATGGTCGAAGCTATGCACTTGAATCACATACATTGCCTTCAGCAAGAAGTCAGGGTGAGCCAATTACGGGTCGTCTAAATATTACTGCGGGTAGTCAAATTACGCATGTGGTTATGGGTGAAGAAGAACAGACATGGTTAATCAGCTCTGATGCTGGTTACGGTTTTGTTTGTAAGGGTGCTGATTTACTGTCTAAAAATAAAAACGGTAAAGCTCTGTTAACTCTTCCTGAAAACTCACAAGTAATGAACCCTGAAGCGGTGTCTGATTTAGAAAGTGATGAGATTTTAGCTATCACTAACGAAGGTCGAATGCTTTTATTCCCTATTAAAGATTTACCACAATTAGGTAAAGGTAAGGGGAATAAGATCATTAATATACCAGCAGCACGTTCAAAATCTCGTGAAGAATTCTTGTCTCACTTATTGCCATTACCTCAAGGTGCAACCATTACCTTGTATGCAGGTAAACGTAAGTTAGGATTGAAACCTACGGATTTAGATAACTTCCGTGGGGAGCGTGGTCGTCGTGGTAGTTTACTGCCAAGAGGCCTACAACGAGTTACTCGCATTGATATTAATGGTGAGAGCACAGCGACTGAAGAAGAAAGTGAATAACCTTTAGTCATTGCTTAGATACAAAAATAGCGCATTTTTTAATGCGCTATTTTTTTATTCATTACTTGGGTCTTCTTCAATTGTCACTTTAATTGTTTTGGTTATTCCTTTACGAATCACATCGACATCCACTTCAGTACCCGGTCTTAACTCTGTTACGATATCAATGACACTTTGTCTATTGGTCACACTTTTACCATCGATACTGGTAATTATATCTTGAGTAATAATACCTGCTTTTTCTGCTGGGCTATTTGGTGAAACACCTAAAACTAAAATACCGTTGATATTATCTGCATTCATTAATCTTGCCATGGCAGGGTTAATGTCTCTTCCATCGATGCCAATGTAGCCACGAATTACTTGTCCATCGGCAATCAATCGACGCATGATTTTATCCGCAAGAGCATAAGGAATTGCAAATGAAATACCATAAGTTTCTAGCTCAGTGGCTTGCTGGAATGAGGCGGTATTGATACCCACTAACTCACCTCTGGTATTGACCAGAGCTCCACCAGAATTACCTCTGTTAATGGCAGCATCGGTTTGGATTAGTCCTTGTGTACCATCAGCACTCAATGCGGCACGACCTGTCGCTGAGATAATGCCAAAGGTCGTGGTTTGTCCTAGGTTGTATGGATTACCAATAGCCAGCACAACATCACCAATATCAGCTTGATAGTTTGGGTTTAATGGAATAACAGGTAGGTTGGTATCTTTAATTTGTAATACAGCTAAATCAGTACGTTTATCTTTACCAATTAATTGAGAGTTAAATAGACGTCCATCTTGAAGGGCAACAATAACTTGGTCTGCATCGGCAACAACGTGATAGTTAGTAATAATGTAGCCTTTATCGCTAACGATAACGCCCGAGCCTAAGCCTTCTGTATCTAAACGTAGACGGTCATTATCGTTGTATTTGCGACTATAGATATTTACAACAGCAGGAGCTGCTCGACGAACGGCATAATTAAATGAAATTTGCTTACTGTTCTGAGAGGTTTGCTCTATCGTATTTTGCTCAGGGGTGATGCTTGAGCGTAGGTTAGGGAATGCAAACAGCAGTATCGCAGCTGTTGCGACACCTATCATAGCTGAACGCAATAAGAATGAGAGCATTGGCTTCCTAACCTTGATGAATAAAAAGAATAATTGATTAGGATAACATTGAATCTAGTTAAAAAGTAGAGGATGAAAGAGCAAGCACTTAAAGAATGAGTGCTTGCTTCTAGGTTACTTAATGACTAGATAAAGAGAGTGTTCACCACGTTGAATGTTTAATGCGAGTATCGGCGGTTTGCTTTCTAGTAGCTTTCTAAATTGTTGTAAATTTTTCACTGGTTTACGGTTAACACCGATAATGACGTCGTCTTTTTGTAAACCGTAGCGTTGTGCCATGGATGCTTTTTCTACATTACTGATCTTCACACCTTTAACTGGATCTGATTGAGAGGTGTTTTGTAGTTCTGCACCTTTTAGTCCGTTATGAAGATTTTCAGCTTGTGCTTTAATTTGCTCTGCTTCTTTTAGTGTTGCTGTAATGGTTTTTTCTTTTCCATCACGGATCAGGCCTAGGGTCACTTTTTTCCCTGCACCTAACGTGGCGACTTTTGCTCGTAACTCACCAAAAGTTTGAATTTTTTTACCATTGATAGAGATCAGAATGTCACCCGCTTGAATACCAGCTTTGTCAGCTGCACTATCTGGTACAACTTGGCTAACAAAAGCACCATGATTGGTTTCATAACCGAATGCTTCAGCGAGTTCTGGTGTTAACTCTCCTCCTTGAACGCCAAGAATACCGCGCTTAACATGACCAAACTCTAAAATCTGCTCTGATAAATTACGAACCATATTTGATGGGATAGCAAAGCCGATGCCTACGTTGCCGCCATTTGGTCCTAGTATTGCGGTGTTAATACCAATTAAATCACCATTTAGGTTTACAAGTGCACCTCCTGAATTACCGCTGTTTATTGCGGCATCAGTTTGAATAAAGTTTTCAAAGTTATCTAGGTTTAATCCACTGCGACCTAAGGCTGAAATAATGCCAGATGTTACGGTTTGACCAAGGCCAAAAGGGTTACCAATGGCAACACTAAAATCGCCGACCCGTAAATTGTCAGAATCAGCTAACTTTATTTCGGTTAGGTTTTTTGCCTCTTCAAGTTTAAGTAAAGCGATGTCAGATAATTCGTCACTGCCAATTAATTCGGCAGTGTATTCACGTCCATCGTGTAACTGCACCAGTATTTTTTCTGCGTTATTAATGACGTGATGATTGGTAACAATATATCCTTTTTTAGCATCGACAATAACGCCGGAACCTTGCCCTCTAAAAGGTTGTTCTTGAACTTGTTCTGAAGGAAAGTCTGGACCAAAAAAGAAACGAAACTGTTCGGGTATATGACGCTTAGATACTTGGGTTCCTTCTACGGCAATACTCACGACCGCTGGAGTGATTTTCTCCAACATAGGTGCAAGGCTTGGTAATTGTTGTGAATTCACCGCAAGTGGTAAGGCTGCTTGGGATTGAATCGGTGTAATTATCGCACTGATGCTTAAAGATAAAGCACCTAAAACGAGCAAAGGCTTTTTCATCGAAATGTACTCTTAATTAAACAAAGTGTACTTATTCGACTCAAAAACCTTTGAGAAAGTTCATCGATAACATCGTATTTTAAGCGATTTTATCTTCTTTTTTTGCGTTGATATCAACTAGGTGCTCATCCTTTAAAAGGCCTGTCGCTCCATTGGCGTAATCTTTAGGTTGTTTACTAATTTCATCTTTTACATGAGCTACTTTTTTGTTTAGCTCTGGTGAAAGGGTCATTTCTCCTAAACGCGCTGAAAACGGGTTGTCTTGCTCTGGAAGATTAGGCATCAACTCTTTTGATGTTGAAGCCATGTGGTCATACATCTTATTGAAGTCTTTTGCTAACGCTTCTAGCATTGTTGCACTTGTTGCGAAGTGATCAACCAACTCTTGACGGTATTGCTCCAATTCATATTTGGATTTTTCTAAATCTTGTTTTAATGATTTTTGGTGTTTAATACCGGGTACTGTAAAACGAGAAATCATAAAGCCAATGGTAATACCAACAGCTAAGCCAATTAAAGCGTACGTCCACGCCATGAAATACTCCTTACCGTTTTAATTAATATGGGTCGGCATAACTGTGAGTTAGCCCACTCATAGGGTGTGTTGAGAACATGCTACTATGAAGGGAGTCAATCAACAAAAGAAAAGATTAAAAGTGATGACACCATTAGAAAAATATCAGCAAGACCTCAATCAAGAGGGGTTTATGCATGATAGCGCTCAACAAAATGCTGTAGAACATCTTGATGATTTATATCGACGTTTTTTAGAATTAAAAGTTCCTCAACAACCAGTAAAAAGATCCTGGAAACACTTTTTTATAAAAGCAGAACCACCAAAGTTAATTCCCGAAAAAGGCTTGTATTTTTGGGGTGGGGTCGGTCGGGGTAAAACCTATTTAGTTGATACCTTTTATGATGCATTACCCACCCAAAGAAAAATGCGAGTTCATTTTCATCGTTTTATGCAGCGAGTTCATGATGAGCTAGGAGAATTAAAACAGCAGTCTGATCCTTTGCTTATTGTTGCTGATAAATTTAAACAAGAAACCGACATTATCTGCTTTGATGAGTTTTTTGTTTCAGATATTACTGATGCGATGATCTTAGCAACTTTATTGGAGGCTTTATTTGATAGAGGGATAACGTTAGTCGCTACGTCGAATATATTGCCTCAAGACTTATATCGTAATGGGCTACAGCGAGCTCGTTTTTTACCTGCTATTTCTCTAATTGAGCAACATTGTGACATTATCAATGTGGATAGTGGTGTTGATTATCGCCTTAGAACGCTAGAGCAGGCAGAAATATATCACTACCCATTAGATAGCGATGCTGAAACGAATATGAAAGGTTACTTCTTACAGTTAGTTTCTGGTTGCGATTACAAATCGACTCAAATAGAAATTAATCATCGTCTCTTAGAGGTAAAAGCCGAAGGGGATGGGGTGGTTCATTTTGACTTTGCATCTCTATGTGAAAGTGCTCGTAGTCAGCATGATTATATTGAGCTCTCCCGCTTGTATCATACGGTCTTGCTATCTAATGTGAAAATCATGGGGGAGCTAAATGATGATGCGGCTCGCCGATTTATCGCTATGGTTGATGAGTTTTATGAGCGAAATGTAAAATTAATCATCTCTGCAGAGACAGATTTAGCCTCTATATATCAAAAAGGTCGTCTAACGTTTGAATTTAAACGTTGTCAGTCAAGGTTGATTGAAATGCAAAGTCATGAGTATCTAGCAAAAGAACATTTATCTTAATAAAAGAGAGTCATTTTTTGATGATTTAAGAGCTTCATTTACTGTGATGAAGCTCAAAACTCGTTTTTTTTAAACTTTTTGACCGATATGTGAAATATCTTCAAAAAAAAGGTGATTTTTTCTTCATGCTTCTCTATAATCCTCCGACCCACCGTTACTGTACTGGCTTAATTGCCAAGAGTGCCAACCACTCGAAGGGGTGATGACTGGGCTCAAAAATATACAGTGGGAGCGAAAGCTCCTAATCAGTGAAATTATTTAATAACGGGTATCATTAGCATGAAAACTTTCGTTGCTAAACCAGCCGCTGTAAA
This sequence comes from Aliivibrio fischeri ATCC 7744 = JCM 18803 = DSM 507, assembly GCF_023983475.1. Lineage (NCBI taxonomy): Bacteria > Pseudomonadati > Pseudomonadota > Gammaproteobacteria > Vibrionales > Vibrionaceae > Aliivibrio > Aliivibrio fischeri. The sequence goes on along the minus strand of NZ_CP092712.1, from coordinate 2,546,415 downwards.
GCGTGACTGGTATGTTGTAGACGCTGAAGGTAAAACTCTTGGTCGTATCGCAACTGAAATCGCATCTCGCCTACGCGGTAAGCATAAAGCAGAATACACTCCTCACGTAGATACTGGTGATTACATCATCGTTATCAACGCTGAGAAAGTACGAGTAACTGGTAAGAAAGCATCTGACAAGATCTACTACCGTCACTCTGAATTCCCAGGCGGTCTAAAATCTATTTCTTTCGAGAAACTGATCGATCGTAAACCTGAAATGGTTATTGAATTAGCTGTTAAAGGTATGCTTCCACGTGGTCCTCTTGGTCGTGCTATGTACCGTAAACTTAAAGTTTACGCTGGCGCTGAGCATAACCACACTGCTCAACAACCACAAGTACTAGACATTTAATCGAGGATTATGGCAATGGCAGAGAATCAATACTACGGCACTGGTCGCCGTAAAAGCTCAGCAGCTCGTGTTTTCATCAAACCGGGTACTGGCAACATCGTAATCAACAAGCGCAGCCTTGAAGTTTACTTCGGTCGTCCAACAGCACGTATGGTTGTTAACCAACCTCTAGAGCTAGTTGAAATGACTGATAAACTAGACCTATACATCACTGTTTCTGGTGGTGGTATTTCTGGTCAAGCTGGTGCGATCCGTCACGGTATCACACGTGCTCTAATGCAATACGATGAATCACTACGTCCTGCACTACGCGCAGCTGGCTACGTTACTCGTGACGCACGTTGCGTTGAACGTAAGAAAGTTGGTCTACGTAAAGCACGTCGTAAACCACAATTCTCTAAGCGTTAATTTTACGCTTCCAAGGAGTTTTGTTTCAAAGCTCCTTTGGTATTGTGGTCAAAAGCCCAGCATTTATGCTGGGCTTTTGTTGTTTTTGTGAGCTTAAAACATTTTTAAGTCTTGAATTCCTTTCTCTTTTTTTATCCTTTCTCCAATCTCACTACAAAAACTCTACATATCTCACAAATGTTGCAAAAAAGTAGCTTTATCTTGTCAAAAAGTAAGGTTTTCTTTATCATTTATGGGTTAAAACAGCAGCCTAATAATATATGAATTAATTTTGAGCCTCTTTAGAGCGTTTGGAATAGTAAAGTTCTGTTGTATCACACCATTGAAAGTTAGCCGTAGCTCGTAAATGTATGGACATAATAAAAACCGCATAGAGCAAATGGGAGAAAGTTGGATGAGCAATGCGCCAGTGAGTAATGGTCGACGTCGTTTCTTAACCGCCACAACAGCTGTTGTTGGTGGGCTAGGAGCTGCTGCGGTGGCCGTACCTTTTATTAAATCTTGGAACCCGAGTGCAAAAGCGAAAGCTGCTGGTGCTCCGGTTGAAGTCGATATCAGTAAGCTCGAGGATGGGCAAATGGTTCGTGTTGAGTGGCGAGGAAAGCCTGTATGGGTCGTTCGTCGTTCAGAAGCACTTTTACAATCATTAACTGAGATTGAGGGTCAACTTCGAGACCCGTCTTCTGGAGAAGAACAACAACCTGAATATGCCCAAAATGCATATCGCTCAATTAAGCCAGAAATCTTTTTAGCCGTTGGCATCTGTACTCACCTTGGCTGTTCACCTACCTATTTACCTGACAGTTTTAGTGAACAAGTTGAAGGGGTTAATTCTGGTTTCTTCTGCCCATGTCATGGTTCTAAATTTGATATGGCTGGTCGAGTATTCCAAGGTGTACCTGCACCTTTGAATCTTGTTGTTCCTAAGCACATGTACCTTAGTGATACTCGTATCCTAGTTGGGGTTGATGAAGGAGGGGAAGCCTAATGCAACCGTTACTTGATTGGGTAGAAAAGCGTCTGCCTGCGATGAATGCATATAAAAAGCATTTATCTGAGTACCCAATGCCAAAAAACTTTAACTTTTGGTATTTCTTTGGCTCTTTGGCCATGTTGGTTTTAGTTAATCAGATCGTAACTGGTATTTGGTTAACAATGAATTACGTTCCTTCTGGAGAAGGAGCATTTGCCTCTGTTGAATACATCATGCGTGATGTTGATTATGGATGGTTACTTCGTTATATGCACTCAACTGGGGCGTCTGCCTTTTTTGTTGTTGTTTATCTGCATATGTTCCGTGGTCTGATTTATGGTTCTTACCAAAAGCCGCGTGAACTGTTGTGGTTATTTGGTATGTTGATCTTCTTAGTTTTAATGGCTGAAGCATTCATGGGGTACTTATTACCGTGGGGGCAGATGTCTTATTGGGGAGCTCAAGTAATCATTTCTTTGTTTGGTGCAATTCCTGTTATTGGTGATGATCTTACACTTTGGATCCGTGGTGATTATGTTATTTCGGGGGCGACACTAAATCGCTTCTTTGCGCTTCATGTTATTGCACTACCAATTGTTTTGTTACTTTTAGTTGTTCTTCATATTTTAGCTCTGCATGAGGTTGGTTCTAATAACCCTGATGGTATTGAAACTAAGCTACCAAAAGCAAAAGACGATAAAGGTGAGCATAAAACACAGTTTAAGTTCCACGAATATTACACAAGTAAATATAACATCATTGATTCAGTGCCTTTCCATCCTTATGGAACGGTTAAAGATATGATTGGTGTGGCTGGTTTCTTATTTTTCTTCTGTTACGTGTTGTTCTTTAACCCTGAAATGGGAGGTTACTTCCTTGAGCCGCCTAACTTTGAAGCAGCAAACCCATTAAAAACACCTGAGCACATTGCGCCTGTTTGGTATTTCACACCATTCTATGCAATTTTGCGTGCGGTTCCTGATAAATTATTAGGGGTAGTAGCAATGGGGGCATCGATTGTCGTGTTGTTCTTACTTCCATGGTTAGACCGTTGTAAGGTTCGCTCTTATCGTTACCGTAGTAAGTTACATTTATTGAATATTATCCAATTTACTATCAGCTTTATTGCATTAGGTGTATTAGGTGCATTACCTGCAACACCAACTTATACGCTGTTAGCTCAAATCTTTAGTCTGATGTACTTTATGTTCTTCGTTATTCTGTTTATTTACAGCAAAAATGAAGCCACAAAACCATTACCAGAGAGGGTGACATTCAAATGAAAAAGTTGATTTTAGTGCTTTTTGCTTTGTTGCCGTCAATGGCGATGGCAGCAGGTGCAAATGTACCATTAGATAAAGCGAATAATGATATTAGCGATCAAGCATCTCTACAAAATGGTGCCAAGATCTTTATGAACTATTGTGCGGGTTGTCACTCAACACAATACCAGCGCTATAACCGTGTTGCAGAAGATCTAGGCATTCCACCAGATTTGATGATGGAAAACCTAGTATTTAATCCTGATGCGAAGATCGGTGACCTAATGAAGAGTGCAATACCTGAAAAGCAAGCCGCAGGCTGGTTTGGTGCTCCACCACCAGATTTAACGCTTGTTGCTCGCGTTCGAGGTACTGATTGGTTATATACCTATTTACGTACTTTTTATGCCGATCCAACTCGTCCATTTGGTGTGAATAACATGGTATTCCCAAGTGTTGGTATGCCTCATGTTCTTCAAGAGCTGCAAGGGGTAACTACACCAGTTTATGAGACAACTATTGTTGATGGTGTTGAGCATAAAGCTGTTGTTGGTGTTGAGTCAGATGGTACTGGAGAGCTTAGCTCTGGCGAATACGATATGGCAGTTCGCGATTTGGTCAACTTTTTAGAATATTCAGGTGATCCTGTAAAACTTGAACGTCATCGTTTGGGTTGGTGGGTTATGGGCTTTTTAGTGATATTTGCCTTTGTTTCTTATTTACTTAAGAAAGAATATTGGCGTGATGTCCACTAATCGTGATATTCTAGATCGTTAATTGTACGCAATGGAGGCTTAGCCTCCATTGTTTTTGTGTCACTATTATTTTAATAACAATAATAGATGACGGCACCCTAAGTGTGGTGCTTTTGCTCCTAGATAAATACCGGAGGGCTCAATGGCTGTTGCTGCCAACAAACGCTCAGTAATGACGCTTTTTTCAGACGCTTCTGACATGTACAGTCATCAAGTACGTATCGTACTTGCTGAGAAAGGAGTAAGTGTTGAAGTTGAATTGGTTGATCCATCCAACTTACCTGCAGAACTTGTAGAATTAAACCCTTACAAAACTGTACCTACACTAGTTGATCGTGAGCTTGCTCTATACAACTCTAACATCATCATGGAATACTTAGATGAGCGTTTTCCTCATCCACCATTGATGCCTGTTTACCCTGTAGCTCGTGGTAACAGCCGTCTAATGATGCACCGTGTTGAGACAAACTGGTACTCACTAGCTGAGAAAGTAGTTAAAGGTTCATTCGAAGAATCTGAAGCTGCACGTAACAAGCTACGCAATGACCTACTAATGTTAGGTCCAATCTTTGCTGAATACACATACTTCATGAGTGATGAGTTTAGCTTAGTGGATTGTTACTTAGCTCCGTTATTATGGCGTTTGCCATCTATGGGTATTGAATTATCAGGCCCTGGCGCTAAAGAATTAAAAGTATACATGAACCGAGTATTTGAGCGTGATTCATTCCTAGCTTCTCTAACAGAAGCAGAACGTGAACTACGTTTAACTAACTAATGGATATTCGTTCAATGATGCCGCGTCGCCCTTATTTGTTACGAGCATTTTATGAATGGATCGTAGATAACGAGTTGACGCCTCATCTTGTTGTTGATGCAACAATGAATGGTGTTCGAGTGCCAGAAGAGTTTGTTCAAGATGGTCAAATCGTTTTAAACGTAGCACCACACTCTGTTGGTAACTTGGAGATGGGTAATGAAGCCGTGACATTTAACGCACGTTTCAGTGGTCGCCCACATTCAATCATTTTACCTTTATACGCAATTCAAGCTATTTATGCTCGTGAAAACGGTGCAGGAACCATGTTTGAACCAGAAGAAGCGTATGAGATGACAGATGATGAAGGTATTTTCGAAGAAGAAACAAATTTAAATGCTGTTTCTGAAGATAATACGTCATCAGATGATGAGCCTGAACCTCCGCGTCCAAGTGGTCGTCCGAGCTTAAGAGTCGTTAAGTAAAGTGCAACAATTGAATCCTACTAAAAAGCCTACAGAAATGTAGGCTTTTTTATTGTGCTTTGGTTTTAACTATTGCTCGACACTGCCACCTTGGCCGTATTCAAACGCTTTAATTACGCCTTTTACACCCTTGATATTACGAGCAACGTCTGCTGCAATATTGCCTTGTTCTTCTGTTACAAAGCCAACTAAGAACACTTCTTGAGCTTCAGTAAATACACTGATTTTGATCCCGTTTAATTCACTTTTAGCGAGCAGTGACGATTTCACTTTTGTCGTGATCCAGCTGTCGTTATTGATTTGAGTAAAAGTGAGTAGTGGGCGAACTCTAATTTGGTTATAAACTGTGTTAACCCCTTTCATGTCTTTTATTTTTTTCTCAAACTCTTGATTCATTTGAGCATCTTTTGCTTGTCCCATTAACAGCACTTTACCATCATAAGTAACCGCGTTTACTCGCATGTTGTATTGGTAAGGCGCTTTATTCGCAAGCCCTGTTGCTTCTAAAGAGAGGTTTTTGTCTGATAGTTGCTCTTTAACTGTGCGGTTATCTGTTACAACAGACGCAGTTGTTGCAGCGCCAGCAATGAACAAGCCAGCACAACCTTGCAGTAATACCGCAGAAAGCAGTAAAGCACTTAATTTCACTAATTTCATATTATTACTCGGTGTGTTGTGGGAAAAGGACCTGATCAACAAGATCACAAATACAATGCAATGTTAATAGGTGTACTTCTTGAATGCGCGCGACACGGTGGGAAGGAATGCGAATCTCAACATCCGATTCACCAAGCAAACCTGCCATAACGCCACCATCCATGCCTGTTAAGGCAATAATCGTCATGTCACGGCTTACCGCTGCTTCCATTGCTTTTAGGATATCTTGGCTGTTTCCGCTTGTTGATATGGCTAATAAAATATCGCCAGGTTGACCTAGTGCTCGAACTTGCTTTGAAAAGATTTCAGAGTAATTGTAATCATTAGCAATTGCCGTCAATGTTGAGGTATCAGCAGTAAGAGCCATTGCAGGAAGGCTAGGACGTTCAGTTTCAAATCGATTTAATAGGCAAGAGGCAAATTGTTGGGCGTTTGATGCTGACCCACCGTTACCACAACATAAAATTTTGTTACCGTTTAGCAAAGTTGCTACCATCGCTTGAGAAGCATGCATAATATGATCTGGTAGAGCTTCCGCTGCGGCAATTTGGATTTGAATGCTTTCAGTAAAGCTTTCTTTGATATTTTCTAGCATTGTTTACCCTTCAACAATAGCATTTTTGATCCAGTTGATTTCCTTACCTTGAGCATGGATAGCAACGACATCAAATCTAAAAGATGTATGTTCAACAGAGAGCTTATTCTTCATAAGCCAGAAGAGAGCGGTTCGTTGTAATTTGCGCTGTTTTTGCCATGTTACCATTTCTTGCGCAGAACCGAAATTTGAAGTGTTACGGTATTTTACTTCCACAAACACAAAAGAGTCTTGATCTCGCATGATGAGATCAAGCTCTCCGGTTTTTGACTGGAAATTTCGGGCAATGAATGTGAGTTGATGTTGTTCTAAATAGCGTTGTGCCATCAACTCATAAAATTCGCCCTTTGCTCGCTTATTCTGTTTCTTCTCCATGAGTAGCCCAGCTCATTTTACGTTGGATTACGCACTCTTGGTTCAGGCTTAGTTCGCCTGTTTTACCTTCCATACGATAATTATCAACGGCTTTCATTTGAGGTAGTTCAGCAACCAACTGATAAGCGTCCATACCTAGAGCATGAAGTCGAGTCTCACCGTTGCTACTTTTTGGCCACAGCTCATCGTATTGCGCTTTAAAACTGTGGTTTTCATTTGTTAATAATGGAATGTCACTAAACTCAATGCCTTTAATTTCAACGAGCTTAGTTTGACGGCCACTGTTACTACGAGAGCTTGCATACAGTTTTGGTGGTTTGATTCCAGGGTTAATTGCAACTTCAATGAAAGGTTTTAATAGAACCAATTCACTGCTTTTAGCAACCATGTAAACTGCATCGATGTCACGACGACTACGTGGCTGAGCTTCTAATTCCATGTTTGCTAATGCGTTCATTTGGTAGATACGTGCTTGGCTACTTTCAATACCAAAAACGCTGTTTACTTTCTGTTGTAGTTGCGCTTTTGAGCCAAAGTAGCTTATTGATGGACGTTTTGCTGTTAGTTGGAACCATTTATCACTGAACGCTTGGCTTAATCGCTCACCCATAGTGCCTTGTGGTGCAAGGTATAGTGGGTGTTTAAAGCCTTGTTTAAATAAGTGTACAGCCGCTTGCTCAGCTTCTTGTTCTGGCGATAAAGTGAAATAACAACTGTTTATATCAGTATTTATTTTACTTGGAATATTCAGTGCTAATTGAGCAATGTCCGTTGTATTTAAAGATTGGAATTCTTCAATCTCACTACGAACTAATGGGCCAACAACAAATTGAATTTCTTCTTTTTCTAAGGTTGCCATTATTTCTGTCATTGATGTCGCTTGAGTGTCGATGATTTTAAGTTTGGTAAACTCATCTCGCTCTTTGTCTTCCATCATGGCGTTAATGAAACCATCACGTACACGAATACCTTGAGGACCAAAACGACCACTTAAAGGTAGTAATAGCGCAACGTTTTCAGGGCGAACAATCTCAAGAGCAAGAATATCTAAGATAACTTGAGGTGTGTATGTCGTTGCTGGATGAGTTGGGTTTGCAAGTAACCACTCATTTAAGGCTTCTTGTAATCGCATCGGTGAATGCTTCAATGTATCTAGGTAAGTTGCAAGCTGCACCCAACCATGTAAGTTAGTTTCACTTTCATCAAGTTTTACTTCTTCAAGAGCTGTGCTGTTTAGTGAAGAAACACTTGTCCAAACTTGAGTCCAAAGTTGTGCTTTTTTGTCTTCAGCTGTGAATGGTTCTAATTTAATTAGTTCACGGGCTGAGTTTAGATTATCACCACTTAGTAAATATAACTCATGACGTAACTTGTGATATTCGACCCATTGGCTGTCTTCTAACTTCCACCATGCCTCAAAATTTAGCGTTTGTAGTGCCTCTTCGTACTGGCTTTGTGATTTCAGCATTTTGGCATGGGAAAGTTGCATTTCTGCGGTTTGTGCTGGAGACAGTTGCATTGTCGCTAGGCGTGTTAATAGCTTATCTGCAAGATCAAAGTTCTGCTCTTGTACTGCTGCTTTTAATGCCATGATTAAGAAATCAGCTTCAAGCGCCCCTTGTTGCTGGTCTGCTTTTAAAATATATGCATTACTCGTTTCAGTTGGAGATTGAGTAATATCCAGACGTTCAGGTGCTTTTGGTGAGCTTGAACAAGCAGCCAATGTTAGGGCTAAGGCTACAGGAGCAATCAAGCGTGTTACACTGTTCTTTCTCGGGGTCATATTTGCCATGGGTAATATACTGGTCCTACTAAAAAGGGCTGTTGTTACTATGGATGCTCATCACCCAAACAGCTAAAATATATTTTTGATTATAGTGATTGCTTAGTCTAATACCTAATCTATGAAACAATTTTTCAGTAAGATTGGTATTATTCCCTATATTAATCGCAGAAGAGATAGTAAACAAATGACAGAACACAATTTATCTGTGGTGAATACTGCAACTTTGTACATTGTTCCTACACCAATCGGTAATTTAGGGGATATCACGCAGCGAGCCATCGAGGTTTTAAAGTCCGTTGACCTTATTGCCGCGGAAGATACACGACATACTGGTAAGTTATTGTCTCATTTTGGTATAGCGAGTCAAACATTTGCGCTGCATGATCATAATGAACAGCATAAAGCAGACTTAGTGATCAGTAAATTGCAGCAGGGCTTATCTATAGCTCTTGTCTCAGATGCGGGAACACCATTAATCAGTGATCCAGGTTATCATTTAGTCAATCGTTGTCGTCAAGCGAATGTAAATGTTGTGCCATTACCTGGTGCTTGTGCCGTTATTACCGCACTTTCAGCCGCTGGACTTCCTTCTGACCGCTTTAGCTTTGAAGGATTCCTCCCTCCCAAAAGTAAAGGTCGTCGTGATAAGTTTGAAGAGATTGCACAAGCTGAGCGCACTTGTATTTTCTATGAGTCTCCACACCGTATTATGGATTCATTAGATGATATGTTGACGGTTCTTGGTCCTGAGCGACAAGTTGTATTAGCTCGTGAACTGACAAAAACCTATGAAACGATTTATGGCGCACCATTAGGTGAGTTAATTGAATGGATAAAAGAAGACGATAATCGTAAGCGTGGAGAGATGGTTTTGCTTATCCATGGCTTTAGAAGCGAAGCAAAAGATGAACTCCCATTCGAAGCAACGCGTTCACTTTCTATTCTTGTAAAAGAACTTCCGCTTAAAAAAGCAGCGGCAATGGCTGCTGAAATACATGGTGTGAAGAAAAATGCGCTATATAAATGGGGTTTAGAGCATTTAGATTAAGAGAATTGAGAAAAAGGGGTGGTAAGTTATAACTGACTCTTATATCATTCACCCCATGAGCTGACTCGGTAATCGCTGCTTCATTGATGTCCTTAGGGAGACTGATGGAGGGGAGGAAAGTCCGGGCTCCATAGAGCAGGGTGCCAGGTAACGCCTGGGGGGCGCAAGCCTACGACAAGTGCAGCAGAGAGGAAACCGCCGATGGCTTAATCTTCTTTTATTCTTCGGAGTAGGGAAGTAAGCACAGGTAAGGGTGAAAGGGTGCGGTAAGAGCGCACCGGACGTCTAGTAATAGATCGTTGCAAGGTAAACTCCACCCGGAGCAAGATCAAATAGGCCCTCGCATAGCATTGCTCGTGTTTGGGGGCGGGTAGATTGCTTGAGCCTGTGAGCGATTGCAGGCCTAGACGAATGGTTACCACCGCGCAAGCGGGACAGAACCCGGCTTATATGTCGGCTCTAACTTAGCCCACCATAGTACTATTTCGGTAGTGTTATGGTGGGCTTTGTGCTTTCTGCTACATTGGTTTAGAATTATCACTAATTTGACACACATTCCTGCATTTTTAGGTTAAGCTTTGGCTTAATTTTAACTGCTTATTCATATAATTACGGTAGTAAATACTCACTATGTCTGAACAATTCCAACACGTATCCGTTCTTCTTCATGAATCTATTGATGGTTTAGCTATCAAACCTGATGGTATCTACATCGATGGTACGTTTGGTCGTGGTGGCCACAGCCGTCAGATCTTATCTCAATTAGGTGAGAATGGTCGCTTGTACAGTATTGACCGTGATCCTCAAGCAATTGCTGAAGCAAAAACGATTACTGATCCTAAATTTACCATCATTCATGGTCCATTTTCAGGCCTTAAACAATATGTTGAAGAGCTTGATCTTGTAGGAAAAATTGATGGAGTATTACTGGATTTAGGTGTGTCATCTCCACAACTAGATGATGCTGAACGTGGTTTTAGCTTTATGAAAGATGGCCCATTGGATATGCGTATGGATCCAACATCAGGCATTCCTGTATCTCAATGGTTACAAGAAGCGGATGTTGAAGATATCACTTGGGTGATCCGTGAGTTTGGTGAAGATAAACATGCATGGCGTATTGCTAAAGGCATCGTTGCTTACCGTGAAAATGAAGAAAATGAACCTCTAACTCGTACTAGCCAGTTAGCTAAATTGATTTCTGAGGTTGCACCTAAGAGTTTTAAAGAGAAAAAACACCCAGCAACGCGTGCATTCCAAGCATTTCGAATCTACATCAACAGTGAGTTAGACGAAATTGATACGGCTTTAAAAGGAGCGTTAGATGTATTAGCTCCAGAAGGACGTTTATCAGTGATCAGCTTCCACTCATTGGAAGATCGTATGGTTAAGCACTTTATTCGTAAAGAAAGTAAGGGACCACAAGTACCTCATGGTCTGCCGTTAACAGAAGAACAAATTAAAGCATTAGGCAGTGCAAAAATGAAACCTGTTGGTAAAGCGATTAAACCAACGAAGAATGAAGTGGATGTTAATGTGCGTTCACGCAGTTCTGTTTTACGTATTGCTGAGCGTTTATGAGTAAAAATACCGCTTCACAACCAAGTCTTACAAAACTTATCGGCCTAGACATTTTTGGTGTAGGCCGCCTTCATGCAATTCTATTAATTTGTATTTTTTTAAGTGCAATCGGTGTGGTATTAGCTACTCACAATACTCGTCAAATGACGGTTCAACGTGAAAACTTATTGCTTGAAAAAGATATCTTAGATGGTGAATGGCGTAATTTAATTTTAGAAGAAAGTGCGCTTGCTGAGCATAGCCGAGTTCAATCTCGTTCAGTTCGTGAATTAGATATGGAACGTCCCGCGCCAGATAAAGAAGTAATCATAAAACTACGATGAAATTACCAAATAGAAAAAAAAACAATAAGCGTATAACTAAAGCGCCGCCAACTTTTATCCAGTGGCGCTTTGGCGTTATTGTTTTCTTTGTCTTTCTTGCCTTAGCTATTCTTATTGCGCGAGCCGCTTATATCCAAGTTATTGAACCAGATAACCTTGTTAAGCAAGGTGATATGCGTTCTATCCGTGTTAAATCTCTCCCTTCTGCCAGAGGTATTATCTCTGATCGTAATGATGAACAGCTTGCTGTAAGTGTGCCTGTTGATGCGGTTTGGGCTGATCCTGTGACGATCTATAAAGAAGGTGGTTTGGTTGAGATTGAACGTTGGTATGCGCTTGCGGATGTATTAGGACTTAAGCGTAAAGAGTTAATATCTAAAATTGAAAAAAACAAGAAACGTCGTTTTATTTATCTTCAGCGCCAAATATCTCCAGCGGTTGCTGCCTATATTAAAAAACTGAAATTAGCGGGTATTGGTTTAAAAGCTGAATCACGTCGTTATTACCCAACTGGTGAAATCAGTGCCCATGTTATTGGTGTAACAGGTATTGATAGTCATGGCCTTGAAGGGGTTGAGCGTAGTTATGATGGTTGGTTAACTGGTGAGCCGGGACGTAGAACTGTACGTAAAGACCGTTATGGCCGAGTGGTTGAAAATATTTCTTTAAAAGAGAAACAAGAAGGTAAACCATTAACCCTAAGTATCGATCAGCGTTTACAGGCGATTGCTTACCGTGCAATTAAACAAGCAGTATCTGACTTTAGAGCGATGTCTGGCTCGGTTGTGATGATCGATATTAAGACGGGTGAAGTACTTGCAATGGTAAATGCTCCTTCTTATAACCCGAATAATCGTGAGCAGTTACAGAGCTTTAGAATGCGTAACCGTGTCATTACTGATACGTTAGAACCGGGCTCTACAGTAAAACCTTTTGTTGTATTAGCTGCTCTAGATGGTGGAACTGCGAACTTAGATACGATTATTGATACCGGTAATGGCATCATGCGTATTGGCGGTAGTCGTGTGCGTGATAGTTCGAAAGTGGGTAAAGCCGATTTAACTACTATCTTGAAGAAATCAAGTAACATCGGTGTTGCACACTTAGCGTTGGGAATGCCTTTACAAGAGTTGTTAGCTGAGTATGCAGCGGTTGGTCTTGCTGATCCATCAGGCTTAAATCTAATCGGTGAAGCGACAGGTATTTTCCCTGATCGTCGTCGTTGGTCTGATTTTGAAATCGCCACATTAGCCTTTGGATATGGTCTGTCGGTTACGCCAATTCAGTTAGCGCACGCTTATGCCACATTAGGGGCTTATGGTGAATATAGACCACTTTCAATTTTGAAAACTACTGGACCAACACCGGGTAAGCAAGTGGTTAATCGACAGCATGCAAAAGCGGTATTAGAAATGATGGAAACCGTAACTCAACCAGGCGGTACAGCAACAAGAGCTGCTGTACCTGGCTACCGAGTTGCGGCTAAAACCGGTACGTCACGAAAAGCGGTTCGTGGTGGTTACAGTGATGAATACATGACGGTGACAGCTGGTGTTGCGCCAGTTAGTAACCCTCGAATTGCGTTAGTTACTATCGTGAACCAACCACAAGGTGATGAGTATTACGCAGGTCAAGTTGCGGCACCGATTTTTGGTCAGGTAATGAAAGATGCACTACAAATTTTAAATGTAGCGCCAGATGAAAGTACCGTAAAACATATCGATGTATTGAATTAGGAAAGTGATGATGCAGTTATCTGAATTACTGTTGCCTTGGTGCGAGTTAAATCAATCTGTGGCAATTTCATCTATGACATTGGACAGTCGCCAAGTATCTCCTGGCTGTTTATTTGTAGCAATTAAAGGCCATGCAGTAGATGGTCGCCAATTTATTTCATCAGCAATTGAACAAGGTGCTGTTGCAGTTATTGCTGACGCTGATGAAGATAATATTGCAGGAACGGTAAAGGTTATCAATAACGCTATTGTTGTTTACATTGATTCTCTTTATACGCAGTTAAGTGCGATTGCAGGAGCTTTTTATCAAGCGAATAAGAGAAGCATGCAACTCGTCGGTATTACTGGTACTAATGGTAAAACGACGATTTCTCAGATCATTGCTCAATGGACGACATTATTAGATCAACCTGCTGCCGTAATGGGAACAACGGGTAATGGCTTACTGTCGGATCTTAAGCCAGCCTTGAACACCACTGGTAGTCCAATTGAAATCCAACAAACACTGACTGAGCTTGAGAATATCGGAGCCAAACTGACGGCGTTAGAAGTGTCGTCTCATGGTTTAGTTCAAGGGCGTGTTAATGCGTTATCTTTTGATGCAGCAGTATTTACTAACTTAAGCCGTGACCATCTTGATTATCATGGTGATATGGAAAACTATGCTGAAGCTAAAAAGTTACTTTTTACTTCTCATAGGCCAAAACACTCAATCATCAATGCGGATGACCAAGTGGGCTGCCAATGGTTAAAAGAGATGCCTCATGCCGTCGCGGTTTCTTTAAATGAAGAAAACATCTCTTTTCATTCCGGTAAGAAGGTATTTGCAACATCGGTTGTTTATTCAACCGAAGGCATTCAACTTTCCGTTTCTTCAGATTGGGGAAATGTTGCTTTTTCAGTGCCTTTAATTGGAGCATTTAACGCGAGCAATATTCTCGTTGCTTTCGCAACACTTCTTTCTTTAGGTTATGACATCCAAGCTTTAGCTCAAACGGCGTCTCAGCTGAATGCAGTTATTGGCAGAATGGAGTTGTTTACTGCAGATAATAAAGCCAAAGTGGTTGTCGATTATGCGCATACGCCAGATGCTTTAGATAAAGCGTTGCAAGCATTACGAGTTCATTGTGAAGGTAAGTTGTGGTGTATTTTCGGCTGTGGTGGCGATAGAGATACAGGGAAACGACCAATGATGGCAAGCATTGCTGAGCAACAAGCAGATGTGATTATCTTAAGTGATGATAACCCTCGCTCAGAAGAACCAAGCTTAATTACTAATGATATGCTGGCTGGATTAAAAAATTCTGAATCTGCACATGTTATTCATGATCGTTTTGAAGCTTGTCAGTTTGCATTATCTCAAGCAAATGAGAACGATATCATTTTACTTGCCGGTAAAGGGCATGAAGATTATCAAGTGTTAGCGGATAAGACCGTTCATTACTCTGATCGTGAAACCGCACAAACATTATTAGGGCTACAATCATGATAACTATGTTACTTAGCGAAATAGCAAAAGCGTGTGATGGGCGTTTGGTTGGGGCTGATTGTCAAATATCGTCAGTATCAACAGACAGTCGACACATTGATGAACAAGGGCTTTTTGTTGCTCTTATCGGTGAACGCTTTGATGCTCATGATTTTATACCAGCAGTACAAGAGCAAGGAGCAACTGCGCTTCTTGTATCAAAAGAAGTCGATACGACACTTCCTCAAGTAATTGTTTCTGATACACAAAAGGCGTTAGGCTTAATAGCGAAACATGTACATCAAGTTTGTCAGACCTTTACGTTTGCCTTAACGGGTAGTTGTGGCAAAACCACAGTAAAAGAGATGCTCGCTTCTATTTTAGCTCGTTCTGGCGAAGTGTTAGCAACCGCAGGTAACCTTAATAATGAGATCGGCGTTCCGTTAACGTTATTACGTTCTCAACCAAGTAATGATTTTGCCGTTATCGAATTGGGTGCAAATCACCAAAATGAAATCTCATACACTACTCAGTTAGCGCAACCTAATGTCGCATTGGTCAATAATATTGCAGCGGCACATTTAGAAGGTTTTGGTTCTATTGAGGGGGTAGCAAAAGCGAAAGGCGAGATTTTTGAAGGGCTAAAAGAAAACGGTATTGCTATTTATAATCTAGATAGTAATGGTTTACCAAAATGGTCATCACTATTTGAAGGTAAACAAGTAGTTAGCTTTGCTATGGATGACTCTAGAGCTGATTTTTATGCATCAAATATTGAAGTAAATGCGATTGGTGAACCTAGCTTTCAATTAAATACGCCTAAAGGAAGTATTCAAGTTTCTTTAGGGATTATTGGTAAGCATAACGTAACGAATGCCGTTGCAGCGGCTGCGTTAGCTATTCAAGCGAATTCATCATTAAATGATATTCAACAAGGGCTACAAGAGTTAGGTAGTGTGAAAGGGCGTGTTGCAGTCGAAACATTAGCATCTGGATTGAAGGTTATCGATGACACTTATAATGCCAGTGTTCCTGCTATGAAAGCCGCAGTGGAGTTACTTGGTGGATTTAAAGGTCAGCGTTGGCTTGTTTTAGGGAATATGGCTGAGCTAGGTGAAGAAAGCCTTGCACTTCATCGTGAAGTTGGGGAATATGCTGCCCCATATCAATTTGAGCAAGTAGTGACATTTGGCGATGATACAAAAGTGATCAGCGAGCTATGTAATGGCCGCCATTTTGAAACACGTTCTGATTTGAACGCTTACTTACTTAAAGAATTACAATTAATTAAACATAATGAGGTTACCGTGTTAGTTAAAGGTGCCAACAGTTCACGAATGAGCGAAGTGGTTTCAGCTCTTAAGGAGTGTCAGTAATGATTATTTGGTTATCCAATTTTCTAGAGCAATATTTTCCATTTTTTCGCTTATTTGAATATTTAAGTTTTAGAGCCATCTTAAGCATTATCACGGCATTAACGATCTCTTTATGGATGGGACCAAAACTGATTGCTTGGTTGCAAAACCTTCAAATCGGTCAAGTGGTACGTGATGACGGTCCTGAATCCCACTTTAGCAAACGTGGTACCCCAACCATGGGCGGCATCATGATTTTAACTGCGATCAGTGTGACTGTGTTCTTGTGGGCAGACTTAACTAACCCTTATGTTTGGGCTGTTATGTTTGTGTTGCTAGGCTATGGTGCTGTTGGTTTTGTTGATGACTACCGTAAAGTGGTTCGTAAAAATACAGATGGTCTAATCGCTCGTTGGAAGTATTTTTGGCAATCTTCTATTGCGTTAGTTGTCGCTTTTGCTCTTTATGCTTACGGAAAAGATACGGCAGCAACGCAGTTAGTCGTTCCTTTCTTTAAAGAAGTCATGCCTCAACTTGGTCTTGCTTATATTCTTCTTACCTACTTTGTTATCGTAGGAACTAGTAATGCGGTGAACTTAACCGATGGTCTTGATG
The DNA here is from genome assembly GCF_023983475.1 of Aliivibrio fischeri ATCC 7744 = JCM 18803 = DSM 507. Classification (NCBI taxonomy): domain Bacteria; kingdom Pseudomonadati; phylum Pseudomonadota; class Gammaproteobacteria; order Vibrionales; family Vibrionaceae; genus Aliivibrio; species Aliivibrio fischeri. Next base: position 2,529,842 of record NZ_CP092712.1, on the reverse strand, counting down.
GTCTTGCAATCATGCCTACGGTATTTGTTGCTGCAGGTTTTGCCTTTATCGCTTGGGCAACAGGTAACGTGCAATTCGCAAACTACTTACATATTCCGCATATTCCATTAGCGAGTGAGCTAGTGGTGGTGTGTGCTGCGATTGTTGGTGCTGGTTTTGGTTTCTTATGGTTCAACACATACCCAGCACAAGTATTTATGGGCGATGTAGGCTCACTGGCTCTTGGTGGTGCACTAGGTACGATTGCAGTGCTAGTTCGTCAAGAGTTCCTATTGGTTATCATGGGTGGTGTATTCGTTGTTGAAACGTTATCGGTGATCTTACAAGTGGGTTCATACAAACTACGTGGTCAGCGTATTTTCCGTATGGCACCAATTCATCACCATTACGAATTAAAAGGCTGGCCAGAGCCTCGCGTTATTGTGCGTTTCTGGATTATTTCTATGTTATTGGTTCTTATTGCATTAGCGACATTGAAGGTACGTTAATATGAGTGGTTTTGGTGGTGTAAAAAATGTTGTAGTAGTTGGCTTAGGTATGACAGGTTTATCTGTTGTTAAGCATTTACTAAGACAACCAGAAGCGTTAACAATTAAAGTGATTGATACTCGTGATACACCGCCAGGCCATGACCAATTGCCTGAAAATGTAGAACTGCATTCTGGAGGATGGCAGCAAGATTGGTTGATTAATGCCGATTTGATTGTAACGAATCCTGGAATCGCCTTAGCGTCACCTCAACTTAAGCCTGCGATTGATAAAGGAATTCAAATTGTTGGTGACATCGAGTTATTTGCTTGGGCGGTGAATGCGCCTGTTATCGCAATCACTGGCTCGAATGGCAAAAGTACGGTGACCGATCTAACTGGGGAAATGGCAAAAGCGGCTGGAGTAAAAACAGCCGTTGGTGGAAATATTGGTTTTGCAGCTCTTGATTTATTAGAGCAAGATGCAGAGCTTTATGTTCTTGAGCTTTCGAGTTTCCAACTTGAAACAACATCCACATTAAAGCTGAAAGCCGCTGCTTTTCTTAATCTGTCTGAAGATCATATGGATCGTTATCAAGGCATGGCGGATTATCGTCAAGCTAAGCTACGTATCTTTGATCATGCAGAAGTATGCATTGTTAATCGTGACGATAAACAAACTTACCCTGATGTTGAGAAAACATTAAAAAGCTTTGGGTTTGACCAAGGTGATTATGGCTGTATTGAAAAAGATGGCATTGAGTATTTAGCTAAAGATGCAATGTCATTGCTTGCTGCAAATGAATTAGGATTAGTCGGAAAGCACAATATTGCAAACAGCCTAGTTGCAATTGCATTACTTGATGCCGTTGGTATCAATTTAGATGCAACATTAGATACATTAAGAACTTACAATGGATTGACACATAGATGCCAAGTTGTCGCAGATAATAATGGCATTCGCTGGGTCAATGATTCAAAAGCGACAAATGTAGCAAGTACATTGGCAGCCTTATCTGGTTTACAGCTTGAAGGTAAATTACACCTACTTGTTGGTGGTGTAGGTAAAGGTGCTGATTTTTCAGAATTATCACCAGCGCTGCATGATTTAAATTTAATGATGTACTGCTTTGGTGAAGATGGTGATCAATTTGTATCACTTGATCCTCGTTCACTCTTATGTGAAACCATGGATGAAGCCGTTGCTACTCTATACCCAACTTTAAATAAAGGCGATATGGTGATGCTATCTCCAGCATGTGCAAGCTTCGACCAATACGCAAATTTTATGGCTAGAGGGGATGCATTCACCCAGTTAGCAAAACAGTATTCAATTGAGAGTTAATTTTGGCATTTGAGCGAATTAAACAAGGGATCTTTTCCATTCAAGATTGGTGTTTAACACCGTCACCTAAAGTCATGTTCGATCGTCAGCTGATATGGATTTCTTTAGGTTTAATGCTTACTGGATTGATCATGGTAGGTTCTGCGTCGTTTCCTATTAGTACACGCTTAACTGATCAGCCTTTTCACTTTATGCTTCGTCACATGCTATTTGTGTGTTTGGCTCTTGGTGCCTCATCTGTTGTATTGCGAATCCAATTAGATACCTGGCTAAAATACAGTGGAAAATTCTTATTTGTATCCATCTTATTATTAATTGCAGTATTGCTGGTTGGTAAATCGGTAAATGGTGCTGCTCGTTGGTTACCTCTTGGTATCTTCAACTTGCAGCCAGCCGAAGTTGCAAAACTTTCTCTATTTATTTTTATTTCGGGATACTTAGTTCGCCGTCATGGTGAAGTGAGAGAAAGTTTTAAAGGTTTTGTTAAACCATTAATCGTACTTATCACTCTAGCATTTTTCTTATTATTGCAACCCGACTTAGGTACCACGATTGTAATGTTTGTCACTACTATCGGTATGCTATTTATTGCGGGTGCAAAGCTTTGGCAATTTATTGCTTTAGTGATGAGTGGCATTTCATTAGTGATTGTTCTGATTATTGCAGAACCTTATCGTATGCGTCGTGTAACCTCTTTCTTAGACCCATGGCAAGACCCATTTGGTAGTGGTTACCAACTAACTCAATCTCTTATGGCATTTGGTCGTGGTAGTTGGTTTGGTGAAGGTTTAGGTAATTCGATTCAAAAGTTAGAGTACCTACCTGAGGCACATACTGACTTTGTATTTGCTGTGGTTGCTGAAGAGTTAGGTTTTGTTGGCGTCACTCTGATCTTGGTTTTAATTTTCGCTTTAGTATTAAAAGCATTACTTATTGGGCGAAAATGTCTTCAACATGATCAACGTTTTGGTGGGTTTTTAGCATTTGGTATTGGGATTTGGTTTGCATTTCAAACCTTAGTCAATGTTGGTGCTGCTGCTGGTATTGTTCCGACAAAAGGCTTAACACTACCACTTATCAGTTATGGTGGTTCCAGTTTGATTATCATGTCAGTTGCCGTATCGTTACTCATCCGCATTGATCATGAATGTCGTCTCTATTTAGAAAATGAGCCTCCTCGGAGTGAAAATGAAGAACAAAAATAAACGTTTATTAGTGATGGCTGGTGGTACTGGCGGTCATGTTTTCCCAGGTCTTGCTGTTGCAAAGCAATTACAAAGTGAAGGATGGGAGATCCGTTGGTTGGGAACCGCTGACCGAATGGAAGCAGATTTAGTTCCTAAACATGGTATTGAAATTGATTTTATTAAAGTTAAAGGCCTTCGTGGGCAAGGACTTAAAAAGTTAATTGCAGCACCATTTCAAATCTTAGGGGCAATCTCTCAAGCGAAAAAACACATTAAAGCATGGCAACCAGATGTGGTACTAGGAATGGGGGGCTATGTAAGTGGTCCAGGTGGTATCGCTGCTTGGTTATCAGGTATTCCTGTTGTATTGCATGAACAAAATGCGGTTGCTGGTTTAACTAATCAATGGTTATCTAAAATTGCAAAACGTGTGTTCCAAGCATTTCCTGGTGCTTTTCCTAATGCTGAAGTTGTAGGGAACCCTGTTCGTGAGGATGTGTGTCAATTACCTCATCCAAAAGAAAGATTTGCACAGAGAACTGGCCCTATCCGTTTGTTAGTGATGGGAGGCAGTCAAGGTGCTCGTATTTTAAATACAACACTACCAGAAGCATTACCTCAATTAAGCCATGATATTGAAATTTGGCATCAAGCAGGTAAAGGCTCACAAGAAACAGTAGAACAAGCGTATCGTGATAACGGTATTGCTGATGCCAAAGTGACAGAGTTTATCGATAATGTAGCAGAAGCTTATGCGTGGGCTGACTTATTGGTTTGTCGTTCTGGTGCATTAACGGTTTCGGAAGTATCTGCAGCTGGTGTTGGTTCTATATTTATTCCATTTATGCATAAAGATCGCCAACAAGCATTGAATGCTGATCACCTAGTACAATGTGGCGCAGCGCAAATGATTGAACAACAAGATTTAACAGTTCAGGGATTGGTTGATACACTGAACGGTTTAGAGCGAAAACAATTACTCGACATGGCATGTAATGCTCGAGACGCAGCAATTATCGATGCTGATGTGCGTGTTGCTAATGCAATAAAAAGCCTCGCTAAATAAGAATTGAGATTAAGAATGACAAAAGAACAGAAACTGCAATTAGCTGAAATAAGAACCATGATCCCTGAAATGCGTCGTGTTGAGTGCATTCACTTCGTTGGTATTGGTGGCGCAGGAATGAGTGGTATTGCGGAAGTACTTTTAAATGAAGGTTATCACATCAGTGGTTCCGATATGGCTGAGAACACAGTCACTGTTCGTTTAGCGCAAAAAGGTGCTGAGATTTTCTTTGGGCATCAAGCAAGTAATGTTGAAAAAGCGAGTGTTGTAGTTGTATCTACTGCCATTGATCCAAGTAACCCTGAAATTGTAGCGGCGAAAGAAAATCGTATTCCAGTGATTCGTCGTGCAGAAATGTTAGCTGAGTTAATGCGTTACCGTCATGGTATTGCTGTTGCTGGCACGCATGGTAAAACCACAACCACGGCGTTAACAACTCAAATTTATTCAGAAGCAGGGTTAGATCCAACATTTGTAAATGGTGGATTAGTTAAAAACGCAGGTACAAATGCACGTTTAGGTTCAAGTCGATTCTTAATTGCTGAAGCTGATGAAAGTGATGCTTCGTTCTTACACCTACAACCTATGGTCAGTATTGTTACGAATATCGAAGCAGATCATATGGATACGTATGGTGGTGATTTTGAAACGTTAAAACAAACGTTTATCGATTTTTTACATAACCTTCCATTTTATGGTCAAGCGGTAATGTGTGTTGATGACCCAGTTGTTCGAGAATTACTACCGCAAGTGAGCCGTCAGGTGATTACTTATGGTTTCTCTGATGATGCAGATGTACGTTTAATTAACTATCGTCAAGTTGGCCAGCAAAGTTTCTTTACGGTTCAAAGAAAAGATCGTACTGATTTAGATATTGTTTTGAATATCCCTGGCAAACATAATGCGTTGAATGCTACCGCTGCAATTGCAGTAGCAACAGAAGAAGATGTTGAAGATGAAGCTATTCTTACTGCGCTATTAAACTTTGAAGGTGCGGGTCGTCGTTTCGATCAACTTGGCGAATTTGAAACTGGCAATGGCTCAGCAATGTTAGTAGATGATTATGGTCATCACCCAACAGAAGTTGACGTAACCATTAAAGCAGCACGTGCAGGCTGGGCTGAAAAGCGTCTGGTTATGATTTTCCAACCACACCGTTATAGCCGAACTCGTGATTTATATGACGACTTCGCCAATGTATTGGATAATGTTGATGTATTAATTATGCTTGATGTTTACTCAGCGGGTGAAACGCCAATTGCAGGTGCTGATGGGCGAGCGTTATGTCGTACTATCCGTGGTCGTGGAAAAATAGATCCGGTATTTGTACCAACAATAGAGGCATTACCACCTGTTTTAGCGAATATAATTCAAGAAGGTGACTTAATCCTGACGCAAGGCGCTGGAGATGTTGGTAAATTAGCTAAGCAATTGGCTTCAATGAAATTAAATATTGAAACAATGAAAAAGTTAGGATAATTATTGTTTAATTAGTTAGAACTTCTAATAAAAAAACGAATAATGGGATAGAATCCTCATTGTATTAATAATATGCTATCAGAGTTTGGATAGAGGGTTTTTGCACCCTATAATTATTATATAAATTAATTGAAATGTTATATCTCTATTTTTATTGGTTAAATTGATTGATATGACATTATTTTTGGCATTGTTGTGACGTTAATATGATTAAAGCTGTCAAAATGAATACTTCATTTGATAAAGAAAAAGTAAGAAAACATCTACCAGGTGCTATTTTTCTTTCTTTAGTCGTGATTACTTCACTTTGGTTGGTTATTTCGACGATAAGTTGGATGACAGATGAGGACCGATTGCCATTATCACATATGATTATTCAAGGGCAGTTGAAGCATATTACGGCTGATGATATCCGTGAAGCAATAGATTCTATGGATTCCATCGGCACTTTTATGACGCAAGATGTGAATAAACTGCAAGATGCTTTATTATCTTTGCCTTGGATAGCCCAAGTATCAGTACGTAAACAGTGGCCTGAAACTATTAAGGTTTTTGTTGTTGAGCATCAGCCAGAAGCAACATGGAATAATCGAGTTATCGTTAATCCAGAAGGTGTTGTTTTTAATGCGCCTATGAGTGATTTACGCGAACCTAAACCTGCGTTATTTGGCCCTGAAACCAGCAGTAAAGATGTACTCGATTTTTGGCACCAATTACAAAAGCAATTTGAACCAATACATGTAACCGTTCATAGCGTGGCATTGACTGAACGATTATCTTGGCAGGTCGTTCTTGATAACGGTATCCGTTTAGAATTAGGGCGTGATTCAAGAGAAGAACGAGTTGAACGTTTTATTGCTTTATATAAACAATTAGAAAGTAAAAAAGATTCGATAGATTATATAGATCTTCGTTATGACACTGGTGCTGCCGTTGGATGGAAATCCGATGATGTAGAAAATAAAGAAGAGAATTGACATGAGTAAAACGCCAGAAGGCAGTATTATTGTTGGTTTAGACATTGGTACAAACAAAGTTTCAGCGTTAGTTGGCGAAGTTTTACCTGATGGCCAAGTGAGTGTTATCGGCTCTGGTTCATGTCCATCTCGTGGTATGGATAAAGGTGGTGTAAACGACCTAGAATCGGTTGTAAAATCGGTTCAAAGAGCGATTGATCAAGCTGAATTGATGGCTGAATGTACCATTACATCAGTGTTTATCTCTCTTTCTGGCAAACATATTGCTAGCCAAATCGAGAAAGGTATGGGGTCAATTTCTGAAGAAGAAGTGACTCAAGATGACATGGATAGCGTTATTCATACTGCAAAATCTGTTAAGATAGGTGATGAACAGCGTACATTGCATGTAATTCCACAAGAATTCTCTATTGATGTTCAAAAAGGGATCAGAAACCCTATTGGGTTATCAGGAATGAGAATGGAAGTTAGCGTTCATCTTATTACCTGCCATAATGATATGGCACGTAATATAGTGAAAGCGGTAGAACGTTGTGGTTTAAAAGTTGAACATATTATTTTTTCTGGTTTGGCTTCAAGTAATGCAGTTATTACAGAAGATGAGCGTGATTTAGGTGTTTGTGTTGTTGATATCGGTGCTGGCACAATGGATATCGCAATTTGGACTGACGGTTCATTACGTCATGCTGAAGTATTACCTTATGCCGGAAATGCAGTAACAAGTGATATAGCTTATGCTTTTGGTACGCCATTTAACGATGCTGAAAAATTAAAAGTAAAATATGGTTGTGCGATAAGTGAACATATTAATCGAGATGAAACGGTCAATGTTCCAAGTGTTGGCGGGCGTCCATCTCGAAGTTTACAGCGAAGAATGCTAGCAGAAGTTATCGAACCAAGGTATTCTGAACTGCTCGGTCTTGTAAATCAGCGAATTGTCTCAATTCAAGACCAATTACGCGCTGAAGGTACAAAACATCATCTTGCTGCCGGTATTGTATTGACTGGTGGTGGGTCACAGATTGAAGGTTTGGTTGACTGCGCTGAGCGTGTGTTCCAAACTCAAGTTAGAATTGGTCAACCTTTAGAGGTGACAGGCCTAACAGATTACGTAAAAGAACCTTATCAAGCGACAGCTGTAGGGCTTTTACATTACGGTAAAGAAAGTCAGTTACATGACGATGAAGATTATGTGCCAAGTAAGAGCCAATCTTTTACTACCGTAATAAAGAAATTTAAAAATTGGATACTAAAAGAGTTTTAACCTGAGCGAACAGGAAGAAACGGAGAGAACAAATGTTTGAGCCGATGATGGAAATGTCCGACGACGCAGTAATTAAAGTTGTTGGTGTAGGTGGCGGTGGCGGTAATGCTATCGAGCACATGGTACGAGAATCAATTGAAGGTGTTGAGTTCATCAGTGTAAATACTGATGCACAAGCACTTCGTAAAACGAGTGTAAATACCGTTATTCAAATTGGTGGCGACATCACTAAAGGATTAGGTGCTGGTGCAAACCCGCAAGTAGGCCGTGATGCAGCTCTAGAAGACCGTGAAGCACTGAAAGAAGTGTTAGCGGGCGCTGATATGGTATTTATCGCAGCTGGTATGGGTGGCGGTACAGGTACTGGTGCAGCTCCTATTATTGCTGAAGTTGCTAAAGAATTAAATATTCTAACAGTTGCTGTGGTTACCAAACCATTTAGCTTTGAAGGTCGTAAGCGTCTTGCTTTTGCTGAGCAAGGTATCGAAGAGTTATCAAAACATGTTGACTCATTAATTACGATTCCAAACGAAAAATTATTAAAAGTTCTTGGCCGTGGTATTACGTTATTAGAAGCATTTGCAAAAGCGAATGATGTTCTTCGTAATGCTGTTCAAGGTATCGCAGAGCTTATTACTCGTCCTGGTATGATCAACGTCGATTTCGCCGATGTTCGTACCGTTATGTCTGAAATGGGACATGCAATGATGGGTAGCGGTATCGCAGTAGGCGAAGATCGTGCAGAACAAGCAGCAGAAGAAGCGATTTCAAGTCCGTTACTTGAAGATATCGATCTTGCTGGCGCTCGTGGTGTTCTTGTAAACATCACTGCAGGTTTAGATATGCGTCTTGATGAATTTGAAACTGTAGGTAATACAGTAAAAGCATTTGCATCAGATAACGCAACGGTTGTTATTGGTACTTCTCTTGATCCTGATATGAGTGACGAAATTCGCGTAACGGTTGTTGCTACAGGTATCGGTACTGAAAAAAAGCCTGAAATCACGTTAGTGACGAATAAAGCAGCGGCTCCTGCTCAATCGGCTCCAGCAGCTCAACCTGCGGCTCAAGCACAAGTAAAACCAAAAGTTGAAGCACCAGTTGAACCTGTGGTTGAAAAAGCGGCACAAAACGTGCAAGTAACTAAACCAGCAGCACAACCATCTGCGCCATCTACATCACCAGCAGCTGGTGTTCAGAATGCGGGTGCGGCACAAGCTAAGCCAGATCAGAAAGAAGATTACTTAGATATCCCAGCGTTTTTACGACGCCAAGCTGACTAATTAATCATCAAACGATTTGGTTTAATGAAAAATTGTGTGCTAGAATATCAGACCAGTTCTTAGAATTGGTTTGAAATTAAGCATATTTATAGTTGAGATGAGCATATGATCAGACAACGTACACTGAAAAGTATCGTACAAATGACAGGCGTGGGTTTACACTCAGGCCGTAAAGTTACGCTTACTCTTCGTCCAGCAGCTGCGAACACAGGTGTGATTTATCGTCGTACAGACCTTAATCCGCCAGTTGATTTCCCTGCGGATCCAGAGTCAGTTCGTGACACGATGCTATGTACAGCGTTAGTTAATGATGAAGGCGTACGTATCTCAACGGTTGAGCACTTGAATGCTGCTTTAGCTGGCATGGGCATTGATAACGTTGTTATCGAAGTTGATGCTCCTGAAATTCCAATTATGGATGGCAGTGCAAGTCCTTTTGTATATCTTTTACAATCTGCAGGTATTGAAGAACTTAATACAGCGAAGAAATTCATTCGTATTAAGAAACCTGTTCGCATAGAAGATGGTGATAAGTGGGCTGAAATTCGTCCTTACAACGGTTTCCGTTTAGATTTCACTATTGACTTTAATCACCCTGCGATTGAATCAGATGACCAAAAGCTAGTGTTTGATTTTTCAAGCCAATCGTTTATCAAAGATATTTCACGAGCTCGTACTTTTGGGTTTATGCGTGATATCGAGTACTTACAATCGCAAAATCTATGTTTAGGTGGTAGCTTTGATTGTGCAATCGTACTTGATGATTACCGAATCCTAAATGAAGACGGTCTACGCTTTGATAATGAATTTGTAACGCATAAAGTTCTAGATGCTGTGGGTGACCTATATATGTCAGGTCATAGTATTCTAGGTGAACTTCGTGCATACAAATCAGGTCACGCTTTGAATAATCAGCTACTTCGTGCAGTTCTTGCAGATCAAGAAGCATGGGAGTGGACGACCATTGAGGATGAGCAAGAGTCTCCAGTTGCATTTATGCAACCAGGAATGGTACTTGCGTAAGTAACACATCATCAAATTAAAAAAGCCAAGCGAATGCTTGGCTTTTTTGTATCTGATATATTTTTATTTTTTATTTGCTAATGCAGCGAGACTTTCTAAACGCTTTTTTAATTTAGGAGATGCTGTTTCAGCTACCATTTCTAATGCACTAGCGGCCGCTGCCGATAGCTCACGTTTTGCCTGTTTCTCTGATTTATAAACGGCAGGTTTTTCACCGACAAAGGATCGAGCAAGATCAGGGTTGATCTTTACTTCTAAGTTAGAAAGACTAGGTAAGCCGTGCTTACGAAAAACAGACAACAAAGTTAGTCTTTCGTAATTAATTCTTGTTGCCCAAACACTACTTGATACCTCGATCACCAATGATCCTTGGCGATAATTTGCCACACGGCAATGATTTTCACAGCCTGTAGGCAATGCATCTTCAAGTACATGAGATAGCTTTGACAAAATGATCGCTTTTTCTTGCAGATCTTTAAAACGAGTATTATTGAAAAAATCGTTTGCCGGTTGTGGTCTATGGTCTCGCATCACTAAAAACTCTTATAAATCGTGCGTTATTTGGTGGTGAGTACTAAAGAAAAAGTAATAAATGCCAATTAGATCTGAATTTTTCAGAATTGAAATCAAACTCTACAGATTTACCTTAGGATTGCTTCACGTTATCGCTTATACTTTCTTAATTATTACTTATGATGACAAGCAACACAACTATCTAATGTGGCCTTGAAAAATCAAAGCCTCATCCCCATAAGGTAAGTATATAAAAGAAGTATTTTTCTTAGAGTAAACTCTAGGCGATTGATTCACATTTCAGATTAAACCAGATCATTAATGATCAAGAGATAAAGAGAAGCAACGGAATCATGTTTTCTAAAATTCTAACTAAAGTTATTGGTAGCCGTAATGATCGTACATTACGTAAGCTACGTAAAATCGTAGACCAAATTAATAAACTTGAACCACAATTCGAATCACTACAAGATGAAGAATTAAAAGCGAAAACAATCGAGTTCCGTGCACGTTTAGAGCAAGGTGAAGATTTAGACAATTTACTTCCAGAAGCATTTGCTACAGTACGTGAAGCATCTAAGCGTTTATATGGTATGCGTCACTTTGATGTTCAAATGATTGGCGGTATGGTACTAAACGATAGCCAAATCGCAGAGATGCGTACAGGTGAAGGTAAAACACTAACAGCAACATTGCCATGTTATTTGAATGCATTAACTGGTAAAGGCGTTCACGTTGTTACCGTGAATGACTACTTAGCTAAGCGTGATGCTGAAACAAACCGTGAGTTATTTGAATTCTTAGGCATGACTGTTGGTGTAAACGTTCCAAACATGCCACCTCAAGAGAAGAAACAAGCTTACTTATGTGACATTCTATACGGCACAAACAACGAATTTGGTTTTGATTACCTACGTGACAATATGGCTTTCCGTGCGGAAGATCGTGTTCAACGTGAGCGTTATTTTGCGGTAGTCGATGAAGTGGATTCAATCTTAATCGATGAAGCTCGTACTCCTCTAATTATTTCTGGTCCTGCTGAAGATAGTTCTGAACTGTATATCCGTATCAACACTCTTATCCCTCAACTTGTTAAGCAAGACGAAGAAGACAGTGAAGAATACCGTGGTGAAGGTCACTACACACTAGATGAAAAAGGCAAACAAACGCACTTAACCGAAAATGGTCAAGAGTTTGTTGAGCAACTGCTTAAAGATGCTGGCTTAATGGAAGAAGATGATACGTTGTATTCTCCTGCAAATATTAGCCTGCTTCATCATATTAATGCTGCTTTACGTGCGCATGTGTTATTTGAAAAAGACGTCGATTACATTGTAAAAGATGATGAAGTGATCATTGTTGATGAGCATACAGGTCGTACAATGCCTGGTCGTCGTTGGTCTGAAGGTTTACACCAAGCTGTTGAAGCAAAAGAAGGTGTTAAGATTCAGAATGAAAACCAAACATTGGCTTCTATTACATTCCAAAACTTCTTCCGTTTATATGAAAAACTGTCAGGTATGACAGGTACAGCGGATACAGAAGCATTTGAATTCCAATCAATCTATGGTTTAGATACGGTTGTTATTCCAACTAACCGCCCAATGGCTCGTAATGACATGGGTGATTTAGTTTATATGACAGAAGCAGAAAAATTTGCGGCTATCATTGAAGACATTAAGGGCTGTTCTGAGCGTGGCCAACCGGTTCTTGTTGGTACGGTTTCGATTGAAAAATCAGAATTGCTTTCAAATGCACTGAAAAAAGCAAAAATTAAACATAATGTACTTAATGCGAAATTCCACGAACAAGAGGCCGATATCGTTGCAAATGCAGGTACAGCAAGCGCTGTAACTATCGCAACTAACATGGCTGGTCGTGGTACAGATATCGTGTTAGGTGGTAGTTGGCAGGCAGATGTAGCTAAACTATCAGATCCAACAGAAGAGCAAATCCAAGCGGTAAAAGCGAAATGGAAAGAAGCACATGATGCTGTTCTTGCTTCTGGTGGTTTGCATATTATCGGTACTGAGCGCCATGAATCTCGCCGTATTGATAACCAATTACGTGGTCGTGCTGGTCGTCAAGGTGATGCTGGTTCTTCTCGTTTCTACTTATCGATGGAAGATGCACTAATGCGTATCTTTGCTTCGGATCGTGTATCAGGCATGATGAAGAAGTTAGGTATGGAAGAAGGTGAAGCAATCGAGCACCCATGGGTAACTAAAGCGATTGAAAATGCACAACGTAAAGTTGAAGGTCGTAACTTTGATATTCGTAAGCAACTGCTTGAATACGATGATGTAGCAAATGATCAACGTAAAGTTGTTTATGAACTGCGTGACGAGTTAATGAATGTTGATGATATCAGCGAAATGATCGGTTACAACCGTCAAGAAGTTCTTGAAGGTCTATTTGGTCAATACATTCCACCTCAATCTTTAGAAGAAATGTGGGATGTCGAAGGACTAACGACTCGTCTACGTGCTGATTTTGATTTGGATCTTCCGCTTCAAGAGTGGCTAGATAACGATGATAAACTTCATGAAGATAACCTACGTGAAAAAATCATCGAAGCTGCAGTTCAAGTTTACAAAGAAAAAGAAGAGTCTGTTGGCGAATCAGTTCTACGTAACTTTGAAAAAGCGGTTATGTTACAAACACTTGATGGTCTATGGAAAGAGCACTTAGCTGCAATGGATCACCTACGTCAAGGTATTCACTTACGTGGTTACGCTCAGAAAAACCCGAAACAAGAGTACAAGCGTGAGTCGTTTGAGTTGTTTGAAGGTTTACTTGATACGCTAAAATTTGATGTTGTTTCGATCTTAAGTAAAGTTCGAGTTCAACAGCAAGAAGATGTAGAGCGTATGGAAGAGCAACGTCGTTTACAAGCTGAAGAAGCCGCTCGACGTCAACAGTTACAACATCAAAATGCTGAAAATCAGCTAGATGATGGCGAAGGTGCGGAAGAAGCTCATTCTCCAATGGTTCGTGAAGAACGTAAAGTGGGTCGTAATGAACCTTGCCCATGTGGTTCAGGTAAGAAATACAAACAATGTCACGGTAAGATCTAGTTGATACTTATTGTTCTTCATTGAAAAATAAAAGCCGCTATCATTTAGCGGCTTTTTTATAAGCGTGATATGGATATAGAAAAGGTTATACATGAAACGATTACATATAGTTGCTGCAATCATTTTAAATGCAGAAAAGAACCAAGTCTTTATTACTAAACGTCCAGATAAGGCACATAAAGGAGGCTTTTGGGAGTTTCCTGGAGGCAAAGTTGAAGCAGGAGAAAGTGCAAAACAAGCTCTGATAAGAGAGTTGAATGAAGAGGTTGGAATTAACTCAACGGAGCTCGATATATTTGAATCTTTATCTCATGACTATCCGGATAAATCGCTTTATTTTGATTTTTTTACGGTAACTCAGTTTGAAAACCAACCTTATGGTAAAGAAGGCCAAGAAGGTTTATGGGTATCTATTTCCTCGCTTAAAGAGTATGAGTTTCCTGAAGCGAATGTGCCTGTATTAAATAAAGTCGTAGAGCAATTTAGTTCGTAATTCAGTGACTATCATATAATAGGCATAAAAAAAGCGATCATGATGATCGCTTTTTTATTTGGAATTGGTATTAGTATTGATCTTCAGACCAACCATCAGAGTCTGACATATCGGGAGCTCCCGGAATCGATTTTTCTTCATCGGCCCATTCACCAAAATCAATCATTTGGCATTTTTTACTGCAAAATGGACGAAATGGGCTTTCAGCATTCCAAACAACAGCAGACTGACATGTTGGACATTTAACGATAGTTGGTTGCTCTGTAGTTGGTTTTGTCATAGTTTCCTCAGCAGACAGCAAGCGTGAACTCGATATCTTTTTCGCAATTCTTATTTGTTTCAAAAGACATAAAGCGTAACGCAAAACGACTTTTATGCCCAGAGATCATTGGATAAACACCTTGATCAATTGGTATTTCAAGACGAAGCAAGTTGGCATTTTCCATTTCACTCTGCATGAATCCATTACGAGCGATTTGAGGCTCAAAGCGTGCTGTTTCTCTAGTAAGTCTTAACCATAAAGATAAGGCATCAGAAAGAGAAAGCAGTTGTGCCATCCAATTATGCGTATTACGGCAGCGCACTTCTAATGGTAAATGTAGCCAATGATGTAGAGCTGGTAAGTCAAAACAGCAATCTCCACCAGGAATAAAGAAACGTTGTTTTAATGCAGAAAGGAAGCGATCCTCTTTTAAAGAGTGACCTGGGCGAGTGGTTTGCATTAGGTTTTGATGTACCTGACTGATCTGTTCAAGTACAGAAAGTAGTGCTGATTGATCAACGCCTTCAATGTCCATCCAAGCTCGATATTGTAAGCGAAGCTTTTCTAGATCTTTACCTAGCTCTGCTTTTACTTGTACCTGTTCTAAGATATCAAGCATATTAAATAAAGAACTGAAAAAAACTTGGTATTCAAATGGTTGTGTTAAATCAGCGGAATGCCCTAATTTACGAAATAGCGATTCTATTCGTAAATAAATTCGAGTCCTTTCATTTAAAGGGTGTTCAAATTTTTGCATACCCAATCCATTCATAGTCGTTATTCATTCTCTTTATTTATAGATGCCAGAGACAATAGCAGATATTTCTCATGTAGCAGAGATATTTTCATATCTAAGTCGTTATTTTGTTGATCGTTATTAATTATATCATCCGCAGCCGCTAAACGTTCTTCTCTTGATGCTTGTGAAGCAAGAATAGCTTTAACTTGTTGATGATTTACTTTATCACGATTTACAGTACGATTAATTTGAGTTTGCTCCAAAACATCAACAACAAGCACACGATTTGCTAAATATTGTAACTTATTCTCAACTAAAAGAGGCACTACAAGCAATGTGTACTCTGAAGTGGATAAAGCTATTTGACGTTGCATCTCTGAACGGATCAATGGATGTAATAAATCATTGAGCCACTGTTTTTCACTAGGTTCAGAAAAAATACACTCACGCAACTTCGCTCTATTTAAATGACCATCGTTCAATAAAATCTGTGGTCCAAAATGTTGCTCTATTTGAGTCAATCCTTCGGTACCTGGATTAACAACTTCACGAGCAATAATATCAGCATCAACAATATTGATGTTATAGAGCGCTTGAAAGCGATCGGCAACGGTGGTCTTTCCACTACCAATACCACCAGTAATTGCTACGACATAACTCATAGTGGCAAACCTAGAATGTGATTAAAATACCATTGGCTAATGTTTTGTCCCCATAATAGGCAGACCCAGCCAGCAATGGCTAAATAAGGACCAAAAGGAATTGCTTTATCAAACCCTTTCTTTTGAGCGGTTAGCATGATGACACCAATGATTGCTCCGACAACAGAAGACAATAGAATAAGCAATGGTAGCTGCTGCCAACCAAGCCATGCTCCAAGAGCTGCGAGTAATTTGAAATCACCATAACCCATGCCTTCTTTGCCTGTAAGTAGCTTAAAGCCCCAGTAAATAGACCATAAAATCAAATAGCCAGCCATTGCTCCGACAACGGAATCAACTAAGCTTACTGAACTCCAGCCCACTAGAGCTAAGTATAGACCACTCCATAGTAGAGGTAGGGTGATTTGATCTGGCAGTAACATGGTATCAATATCAATAAAGGTTAATGCGATCAAAACTAGAGTAAATAGAACGGCAGCAACAGCAAAATATGAGAAGGGTAATAAGTACGAAACGGCAAAACACATTGCGCCTGATAGTAGTTCAATTGCAGGATATCGAAAACTGATAGGGTTACTGCATTTACGACACTTTCCTTTTAACAAAAGCCAACTAATGACAGGAATGTTGTCATAGAATTTAATTTGAGTTTGACATTTTGGACAGCGAGAACGAGGAACACTTAAATTAAAGGTTTCTTCTTTTTCTTCATTGGTTTTTTCTGGGGCGAGATCTGGAAAGCAATCAATGCAGTCTTTTTTCCATTCCTTTTCCATCATGATGGGTAAACGATAAATTACGACATTTAAAAAACTACCAACAAGCAAACCAAATAGGGTGGCAAATAGAGGGAAAAGCCAAGGGTAATAATCAAAAACAGCCATGTAAAAGCGTCCAATATCAGTAATTAACGTATTTAGCTGATGGTATCAGAATTCATTAAAATGAAGTAGTTAAGAGTATAAACTTAACGCACTTATTACACGTTTTAGCCAATAACACTCATTAGGTTAAAGATTGGAAGGTACATAGACACCACTAAACCACCAATCATGGTGCCAAGAAAAACGATAATAAACGGCTCTAGAATTTTACCTAAGTTATCAACGGTGTTATCAACATCTTCCTCATAAACATGAGCAATTTTATTTAGCATGTCATCTAGCTTTCCTGATTCTTCTCCAATCATAACCATTTGCAGTACCATTTCAGGAAAGGCTTCGGTATGTCGCATGGCAATATAAAGCGGCATACCAGCAGCGGTGTGCTGTTGTACAGATAAGATGGCTTCTTGATAGTAAAGATTACCGGCGGTTTTACTGGTGGTTTGTAAGCTGTGCAAAATCGGTAAACCTGAACTAAAACTGGTTGCTAAAGTACGGGAAAATTTAGCAATGGCCGCTTTAGACAGTACGGTACCAATGATGGGAACTTGCAAGCTATGGCGACTCACTTTCATTCTAAAAAAGTAGGACTTCTTCTTTAATGCACTGAGCATTAGGATGGTGAGCATCATAAGTAAAAGAATATGTAGCCCATACTCTTGTAAGTTATGAGAGATATTAATTACTTGTTGAGTAAACCAAGGTAATTCAGCGCCAAAGCCTTTAAAAATATTCTCGAACTCTGGGATAACAAAAGTAAGCATTAAAATCGTTACGGTTATTGCAACTAAAAAGACCATGCTTGGATAGATCATGGCTTTGATTACTTTAGAACGTAAAGCATCACTTTTTTCCCTATACTCTGCCAAACGAGCGAAAGCTTGAGCTAAGCTGCCAGTCTCTTCCCCGGTCGCTATAAGGTCGATATAAAAAGAATTAAAATGGGAACAGCTACTAGAAAGCGCTTTAGATAATTGAGTACCAGCTTCGATGGATAAGCACACTTGATGCAAGATGGATTTCATTTCCGCTTTGGTGTTGTTTTCTGCGATGAGTTGCAGTGATTGAACAACCGGAACACCAGAGGCAAGCATGGTGGAAAGCTGGCGAGTAAAGAGGGTGATGTCTTTGCGCTTAACGGCGTGCTTCATTTTTTCAAAGCTAGAAATACTACGCTTTTTAATTTTTTTTATCTGGATGTTCTGCTCAGTTAATTTTATTCTGACTTCTACATCACTTAATGCGAGCTGTTTTCCAGATACCTTTTTTCCTGAACTGTTAATGCCACGCCATTGAAAGCTTTTTAATACGATTGCTTTGGATTTCTTTTTTGTTTTAGGCATTTGAATTATCTACTTATCTTTAAAAATAGAGTACACGGTTTAGTTCTTGTAAGCTGGTTGTGCCATCTTCTAATCGTTTAATTCCTGAGGTTTTTAGGTTATCCATACCTTGCTGAATGGCAATTTGTTCTATTTGTCTAACGGTTGCACCTTTTAAAATGGCAACAGACAGTTCTCGGGTGAATGGCATCACTTCATAAATACCAATACGCCCTGAGTAACCATGAGTGCATTCATTACACCCTTCTTTATTGGCTTGATAAATAATGGCTGAAGGTGCAATGTTATATTCTTCTCGTAACTCATCACTTAAATGATCTTCTTGTTTGCATAAATTACAGAGACGACGAGCCAACCGTTGGGCAATGATCAAACTAAGAGAGGAAGCTAAGTTGAAATTTTCAATTCCCATGTTGCCTAGCCTAACGACGGTTTCTGCTGCGGAATTTGTATGTAGGGTAGAAAGAACTAAGTGCCCAGTTTGAGCAGCCTTGACCGCAATCTCTGCCGTTTCGAGATCTCGTATTTCACCTACCATGACGATATCTGGATCTTGACGTAAAAAAGATCGTAAAGCGTGAGCGAAAGTAAGGCCGATTTTTGGATTCACTTGAACTTGGTTTATCCCATTCAAGTTGATCTCAACTGGATCTTCCGCTGTTGAAATGTTTTGTTCTGTAGTGTTGAGAATATTAAGACCAGAATAAAGAGAGACGGTTTTCCCACTGCCTGTAGGACCTGTCATTAATATCATCCCTTGAGGGCGTTTTAAGGCTTCTAAATATAGGGCTTTTTGTTGATCGCTATAGCCTAGTTTATCAATATTTAAATTAGCCGCGCTGCTGTCTAATAAACGCAGAACAATTTTTTCACCCCATAAGGTTGGCAGTGAAGAAACACGCATATCAATCGAAGTGGTACTGTTTAATTTGAGTTTAATACGCCCATCTTGTGGTAGACGACGTTCTGCAATGTCTAATTTTGCCATGATTTTAAGGCGAGCAGATAAACGACGGCTTAAATGAGCCGATGGGCGGCTGTTTTCCACTAAGATCCCATCGCAGCGAAAACGCACTCGATAATTATCTTCATAGGGTTCAAAGTGAATATCTGATACTCCTTTACGCACCGCTTCTAATAAAATTTGGTTAATAAAGCGAGTGACTGGAGCATCGTCTTGGCTGAGATCTTCTGTAGCGCTTATCTCATCAAGTGAAACATCAACCAGTGAGGCTAACTCATCTTGGGTTATCTCTTTATGTTGATTGTCATTTGCAGACAATCCTGCACCGTAGACTCGTCGAATAGCGGCTTGGATTTGTCCTTGATCCGCAAGTACTAATTCAATTTGTTTTCCGCTGGTAAAGCGAAAGTCATCTTCTATTTGAGCAATACTTGGATCAGCGACAGCAAGACGAATCGTGCAACTGTCGTGATTAACTGGAAGGGCTTGATAGCGAGTAATGAGATCGCGAAGCCCTAGTTTTTGACAAGTGGCAGCATAATCGAATTGAGTCACGTTGATCACCTCAAGCCCAAATATTTGTGCAAGGTGACTCACGAGTTCATCAGGAGTAAATATCCCCTGAGCTAAAAGAGCAGAAGGCACGGTGTGCGTTTCTGCTTGAACTGACTCTATGATACTGCTTTCTTGCGTCGCACTGATTAACTCAGCTTGACGCAAGATAGAGGCGAGGTTGGTGTGCATAACTATTTAGAACAGCCCTCTACACCATCAGTAACCGTTGTACTACAAGACCAGCCAGTGCTTGCATTTCTGTTCATTGAGATTGTCTTAGTCTTTAATTTCCCGGCATCAGCACCAAATGTAAAAACGATTGAAGTTGCACCTGAAATTGATAACTTACCAAGTTTATTGGCATCTTCACTAATATTTAAAGTTGTTATAGCTCCGCTTAATTCACCATTATCTTGTATAATTAATTCAGCAGGGGTAACTAATGATTTTAATGTAGCTAGTCCTGAAGCTGCTTGGCTTTTTGATACATAATCTTTATATGCAGGAATTGCGATTGCTGATAATACACCAATAATTGCAACTACAATCATTAACTCAATTAGAGTAAAACCTTTCTGTCCTTGACGCTTTTTCATATTTATCTCCAAGATGAATCGGGGTGATTCATGTTTTATTTGATGCGTAAAATAATAAAACGAATAGAGAGATATGGTAGAGCGAAAAGAGAGCCTTTCGAGTGAGTAATAAATTTATGCTGTGATAAATGTAAACAGCAAAATCAAATACGATTCACTTCAAGAAGTCATAAATTAAACCTTGTTGTCGATCGCAAGTCTTAATTTAGATACGGCTGTTTAACTTGTTAGGTGAGCTGTTGATTATGTGAATAGTATCAAAGATATAAGAGAGTAGTTGTGTACTAAAAATAAAAAAAGCCAGTAAATTTACTGGCTTTTTGTTTATCGATAATTCTGCGATTTATTTAAAACGCATCGATAAATCCATGGCTTTAAGATGCTTGGTTAATGCACCAACAGAGATGTAATCAACGCCTGTTTCAGCATATTCAGCAATCGTATCTAAAGTCACGTTACCTGAGTTTTCTAGTGCGGCACGACCTGCGTTAATTTTTACTGCTTTACGCATCATGTCAGTGGTGAAGTTATCTAGCATAATAATGTCAGCACCAGCATCAATCGCTTGCTGTAGCTCTTCTAGACTTTCAGTTTCAACTTCTACTGGTTTACCTGGGTTCAGCTCTTTTGCTGTTGTGATGGCTTTTTCAATTCCGCCACACGCAATGATATGGTTTTCTTTAATTAGGTAAGCATCAAACACGCCAATACGGTGATTGAAACCACCGCCACACGCTACGGCATATTTTAATGCACTGCGCAAACCTGGAATGGTTTTACGAGTATCAAGTAGACGACAATTCGTGTGTGCAATTTTTTCAGCGTAGGTTGCAGTTACTGTTGAGCAACCAGATAGCGTTTGAATAAAGTTCATTGCATTTCGTTCACCAGTTAATAGTGTGCGAGCAGGTCCCGTTAAGGTACAAAGCGTTTGGTTTGGTTCAACTTTATCGCCATCTTTAACATGCCATTCAATGCTTACTGTGCCGCCCAGTTGTTTAAACACTTCATCAGCCCACATTTGGCCACAGAAAACACCATGCTCACGAGTAATAATCGTTGCAACAGATTGAGTATCTTCAGCAATTAGACTAGCTGTGATGTCTGTACTTACATCTAATGTACCGCCTAAATCTTCACGTAAAGTATCTGCAACGGCACGAGTAATTTCAGTAGGAAGTTGCTGTTGTAAATATTCAAGACGAGATGCGCTGTCGTGAGTTTTGATCATGATGAAGTCCATTGAATTATTTGAAATACGTTTATGGCAATAATAATACTCGCGCTAGAGTAGAATTTCATCATAAGATACTCAAAGTTACTTCAATTTACGCAGGAATGAACATGAAATTTACTTTATCAGCAGATCACTGGCTAAACGAAGCAAAACATGTTGCCTCTCCTTTTTATGATGAACGCTCTGATGAAGATGATATTTCATTGCTCGTTGTACACAATATTAGCTTACCACCGGGGCAGTTTGGTGGGCCTTATATCGAGCAATTATTTACCGGTAAGCTTGATCCAAATGAACATCCTTTCTTTAAAGTCATTCATCAATTTAAAGTATCAGCACATTGCCTAATTCGCCGCGATGGAAGTGTTATTCAGTTTGTCCCTTTTAATGCAAGAGCTTGGCATGCAGGTGTTTCTTCGTTCGTAGGACGTGAACGATGCAACGATTATAGTATTGGAATTGAGTTAGAAGGGACGGATTTTACGGCCTATACTCAAAAACAATATGAAGCTTTAGCGGTTGTAACAAACGTGCTACAAGCCGCTTACCCCCAAATAGTTAATGAACGAATTACGGGGCATCAATATATTGCACCATTGCGAAAGACAGATCCCGGCCTTTCATTTGACTGGAAAAAATACCATAAGTTAAGGAAATAAAAGGATTTACTTTAAAGTAGAGAATTTTGTTTTTCTTACTTATGACACGCTTTATTAGCTGAAATCTCCAAATTGGTCTTACCAATTATTATTAGCGCGTACAGTGAATGTTAACTAAATGTATGCGCTAACCCCTTTCTATGATTCAAATCAATTTTTATCTAGACAGTATCCCTTTTTTCATGATAACTTTTGCATTAAATAAAATTGGTAATACCAATTATTAAAGTGACGAATGACTCACGGAAATGTGGGAAGTAATCAACTTAAATTAGGTTGAGCTACGATGACATATCAAAGGATACGCCAGCCAAAATTGTCCGATGTAATCGAACAAGAGTTAGAAAGGCTGATATTAGAAGGAATCCTTTCTCCTGGTCAGAAGTTACCGGCAGAAAGAGAGTTAGCAAAACAGTTTGATGTTTCTCGACCATCAGTTCGAGAGGCGATACAACGTTTAGAAGCGAAGCATTTATTGACTCGGCGTCAAGGTGGCGGAACCTTTGTAAATAAAGGGTTATGGCAAAGTTTTTCTGAGCCATTGTTAGATTTATTGGCCACTCACCCTGAAACGCAATTTGATTTACTTGAGTCACGCCACGCACTAGAAGGTATTTCAGCCTACTATGCCGCTTTACGTGGTAACGAAGAAGATTTTAAACGGATCAAAGAGTCACATCGTTTGATCCAACAAGCACAAAAAAATGGTGATCTTGAAGCGGAAGCTTCTGCGGTTATGCACTATCTTATAACAGTAACCGAATCAGCACATAATGTGGTGCTGCTCCATATGGTTCGTAGTCTGGAACCTTTGCTTGAACAAAACGTATTACAAAATTTTACCTTATTAAATCGTCGAGAATCGGTGGTGGAAAAGGTAAGAGAGCACAGAGCTGAAATTGTAGAAGCTATCGTGTCAGGTAAGCCTGAAGAAGCACGTTTAGCCTCGCATTCTCATCTCGCTTATATTGAAGAAACGTTGCTGGAATTGACCAAAGAAGAATCACGACGTGAGTGTTCACTTCGTCGAATTCAGCAAAATAACGATATGAATTAAGTAAGAGAATATCGTTGATACCCTATTTGAACCAACAAATAAAAGGATAGCTCGCATGTCTGACATGAAGCATGACGTTGATGCACTAGAAACTCAGGATTGGTTAGAAGCTCTTGAGTCTGTTGTACGTGAAGAAGGTGTTGAACGCGCCCAGTATCTATTAGAGCAAGTTCTTGATAAAGCTCGTTTAGATGGCGTTGATATGCCAACAGGTATTAATACCAACTACATCAATACCATCCCAGCGGCACAAGAGCCTGCTTACCCAGGTGATGTTACTCTTGAACGTCGTATCCGTTCAATTATTCGTTGGAACGCAATCATGATCGTTCTACGTGCTTCGAAGAAAGATTTGGATCTAGGTGGCCACATGGCTTCTTACCAATCTGCAGCTGCATTCTACGAAGTATGTTTCAACCACTTCTTCCGTGCTCCTAACGAGAAAGATGGCGGTGATTTAGTTTATTACCAAGGTCATATCTCTCCAGGTATCTACTCTCGTGCATTCGTTGAAGGCCGTCTAACTGAAGAGCAGCTAGATAATTTCCGTCAAGAAGTAGATGGCAAAGGTATTCCTTCATACCCACACCCTAAATTAATGCCTGAGTTCTGGCAGTTCCCTACAGTATCTATGGGTCTTGGTCCAATTTCTGCTATCTACCAAGCACGTTTCCTTAAGTACCTTGAAGGCCGTGGTCTTAAAGATACTTCAGCTCAACGTGTATACGCTTTCCTAGGCGACGGTGAGATGGATGAGCCAGAATCACGTGGTGCGATTTCTTTCGCTGCACGTGAAAAACTAGACAACCTATGTTTCCTAATCAACTGTAACCTACAGCGTCTAGATGGCCCTGTTATGGGTAATGGTAAGATCATTCAAGAGCTTGAAGGTCTATTCAAAGGTGCTGGTTGGAACGTTGTTAAAGTTATCTGGGGCAACAACTGGGATGCTCTACTAGCTAAAGATACAACTGGTAAGCTTCTTCAGCTTATGAATGAAACTATCGATGGCGATTACCAAACATTTAAATCTAAAGATGGCGCATACGTACGTGAGCACTTCTTTGGTAAGTACCCTGAAACAGCTGCACTAGTTGCAGATATGACTGATGACCAAATCTTCGAATTGAAGCGTGGTGGTCACGATTCTTCTAAACTGTTTGCTGCATTTAATAATGCAAAAGAAACAGGTGGTAAACCAACAGTAATCCTAGCTAAAACAGTTAAAGGTTACGGCATGGGTGATGCTGCAGAAGGCAAAAACATCGCACACGGTGTTAAGAAAATGGACATGACTCACGTACAATACCTACGTGATCGTCTAGGTCTACAAGACATTCTTTCTGACGAGAAAGTAGCTGAACTACCTTACTTGAAACTGGAAGAAGGTTCTGCTGAATACGAATACCTACACGCTCGTCGTAAAGCGCTACAAGGTTACACGCCTAAGCGTCTACCTAAATTCACTCAAGAATTTAAAGTTCCTGAGCTTGAAGAATTTGCACCTCTACTAGGTGAGCAAAAGCGTGACATCTCTACAACGATGGCTTACGTTCGTACGTTAAACATCCTACTTAAAAATAAGAACATCGGTAAAAACATTGTTCCTATTATCTGTGATGAAGCTCGTACATTCGGTATGGAAGGTCTGTTCCGTCAGATTGGTATCTACAACCCACACGGTCAAGAATATACTCCTGAAGATAAAGGCATTGTTTCTTACTACAAAGAAGCTACTTCAGGCCAAGTTCTTCAAGAAGGTATCAATGAATTAGGTTCAATGGCATCTTGGGTTGCTGCTGCGACTTCTTACAGCACAAACGATCTACCAATGATCCCATTCTACATCTACTACTCAATGTTCGGTTTCCAACGTATTGGTGACATGGCATGGTTAGCAGGTGACCAACAAGCTCGTGGTTTCCTATTAGGTGCAACAGCTGGTCGTACAACGCTAAATGGTGAAGGTCTACAGCACGAAGACGGCCATTCACACATTATGGCAAACACAGTTCCTAACTGTATCTCTTACGACCCAACGTTTGCTTACGAGCTAGCGGTAATCATGCAAGACGGTATCCGTCGTATGTATGGTGAGAACCAAGAAAACATTTACTACTACCTAACAGTAATGAATGAAAACTACGCAATGCCAGCAATGCCAGAAGGCGCTGAAGAAGGCATCCGTAAAGGTATCTACAAGCTTGAATCTCACGCTGGTGCTAAAGGCAAAGTTCAGTTAATGAGCTCTGGTACTATCATGAATGAAGTGCGTAAAGCAGCACAAATTCTAAGTGAAGAGTACGGCGTAGCATCTGATATCTTCTCTGTAACGTCTTTCAACGAGCTAACTCGTGATGGTCAAGATGCAGAGCGTTACAACATGCTACACCCAGAAGCAGAAGCGAAAGTACCGTACATCACAACGGTTCTTGGTAACGAACCAGCAATCGCTGCGACTGATTACATGAAGAACTACGCTGAACAAGTACGTGCGTACATGCCAACTGAATCTTATAAAGTACTTGGTACTGATGGTTTTGGTCGTTCAGACAGCCGTGAGAACCTACGTCGTCACTTCGAAGTTAACGCAGGCTACGTAGTTGTTGCTGCTCTAACTGAATTAGTGAAACGTGGTGATATTGAGAAATCTGTTGTTACAGAAGCAATTGCTAAATTCAATATCGACACAGAAAAAACTAACCCGCAATACGCATAAGACTTCCATTAATTAAGGAAACAAACAATGACAATCGAAATTAATGTACCTGACATCGGTGCAGATGAGGTTGAAGTAACTGAGATTCTAGTTAAGGTCGGTGACCGAGTTGAAGAAGAGCAGTCACTGATCACTGTTGAAGGCGATAAAGCTTCTATGGAAGTTCCTGCGTCTCAAGCGGGTATCGTTAAAGAGATCAAAATTGCTGAAGGTGATTCAGTAACAACGGGTTCTCTTATTATGATCTTTGAAGCAGAGGGTGCGGCAGAAGCACCTGCTGCTCCAGCAGTTGAAGCGGCACCAGTTGCTGCTCCTGCTGCAGCATCAGTTGCAGAGCTTAAAGAAGTTCACGTTCCTGATATCGGTGGTGATGAAGTTGAAGTAACTGAAATCATGGTTGCAGTTGGCGATACAGTAGAAGAAGAGCAATCTCTTTTAACTGTTGAAGGCGACAAAGCATCTATGGAAGTTCCAGCTCCATTTGCAGGCACGGTAAAAGAAATCAAAATTGCTTCTGGTGATTCAGTATCAACTGGTTCTCTAGTGATGATCTTTGAAGTTGCAGGTTCAGCACCAACTGCACCAGCAGTTGAAGCGGCAGCGCCAGTTGCAGCAGCTCCTGCGGCATCTGCAGAGAAAGAAGTGAACGTTCCAGATATCGGCGGTGATGAAGTAGAAGTAACTGAAATCATGGTTGCCGTTGGTGATACAGTAGAAGAAGAGCAATCTTTAATTACTGTTGAAGGCGACAAAGCATCAATGGAAGTTCCTGCACCATTTGCTGGTACAGTAAAAGAAATTAAGATTGCTGCAGGCGATAAAGTATCGACTGGCTCTTTAATCATGACATTTGTTGTTGAAGGTGCGGCACCAGCGGCTCCTCAAGCGGCGGCAGCTCCAGTTGCACAAGCAGCTCCTGCAGCGGCACCAGTTGCAGCAGCTTCTGCTCCTGCATCAACAGGTGAATTTGAAGCGAACAACGATTACGCCCATGCGTCTCCAGTTGTACGTCGTCTTGCTCGTGAATTTGGTGTAAACCTAGCGAAAGTTAAAGGTACTGGCCGTAAGAACCGTATCCTTAAAGAAGACGTTCAAGGTTTCGTGAAAGATGCACTTAAACGCCTTGAGTCTGGTGCAGCTGCATCAGGTAAAGGTGGTGACGGTTCAGCGCTTGGTTTACTTCCTTGGCCAAAAGTTGATTTCAGCAAGTTTGGTGAAACAGAAGTTCAGAAACTTTCTAAGATCAAGAAGATTTCTGGTGCAAACCTACACCGTAACTGGGTAATGATCCCTCACGTTACACAGTGGGATAACGCAGACATCACTGAGCTAGAAGCATTCCGTAAAGAGCAAAATGCAATCGAAGCTAAAAATGATACAGGCATGAAGATCACGCCACTTGTATTCATTATGAAAGCAGTTGCTAAAGCACTTGAAGCGTTCCCAGCGTTTAACTCTTCTCTATCTGAAGATGGCGAAAGCATCATTCTTAAGAAGTATGTAAACGTAGGTATCGCAGTTGATACGCCAAATGGCCTAGTAGTTCCTGTATTTAAAGACGTGAACAAAAAAGGTATTTACGAGCTATCTGAAGAGCTAATGGCTGTTTCTAAGAAAGCACGTGCTGGTAAACTAACCGCTTCTGATATGCAAGGCGGTTGTTTCACAATCTCAAGCCTTGGTGGTATCGGTGGTACTGCATTTACACCAATCGTAAATGCACCAGAAGTTGGTATCCTAGGTGTTTCTAAGTCTGAGATTAAACCAGTATGGAATGGCAAAGAGTTCGCTCCGCGTCTACAGCTTCCACTGTCTCTGTCTTATGACCACCGTGTTATCGATGGCGCAGAGGGTGCTCGTTTCATTACTTTCTTAAACAGTGCATTATCAGACATTCGTCGTCTAGTACTGTAATTAGCGGTTATTGAAACAAACAATAAGGTGGCTAATAGGTCACCTTATTGCTTAATAAGCTTAAGGATTTATTCCTTACATTATATTTTTTAAAGCAATTTGCAGTTTTTTTTAATGTTCCAAAAGGAGCATGCTGAATGTGAATTGTTGTCTAGCTCACAGGCTAACCCCAACTTGCTTTCACACTGTTAACATATATGTAAAATGAATGCGGTTTGAAAACAATAATAGAACATCTGTCAGCCTGTTAGGGAAATGACTATAACGAGGTCAAAATGAGCAAACAAGTTAAAGCCCAAGTAGTTGTACTTGGTTCAGGTCCTGCTGGTTACTCTGCTGCTTTCCGTTGCGCAGATTTAGGTCTAGAAACAGTATTAATCGAGCGTTACAGCACTCTTGGTGGTGTATGTTTAAACGTGGGTTGTATTCCATCGAAAGCTCTTCTTCACGTATCTAAAGTAATCGAAGAAGCAAAAGCAATGGCTGAACACGGTGTTGTTTTTGGTGAACCACAAACTGATATTAACAAGATCCGTATCTGGAAAGATAAAGTTGTAACTCAACTGACTGGCGGCCTTGGTGGTATGGCTAAGATGCGTAACGTTACTGTAGTAAATGGCTACGGTAAATTTACAGGCCCTAACACAATCGAAGTTGAAGGCGAAGAAAACACAACAGTTACTTTTGATAACGCTATCATTGCAGCTGGTTCTCGTCCGATTAAACTTCCGTTCATTCCGCATGAAGACCCACGTATTTGGGATTCAACTGATGCGCTAGAACTAAAAGAAGTACCAGAAAAATTACTGATTATGGGCGGTGGTATCATCGGTCTTGAAATGGGTACGGTTTACCACTCTTTAGGCTCTAAAGTTGAAGTGGTTGAGATGTTTGATCAAGTTATCCCTGCAGCGGATAAAGACATCGTTAAAGTGTACACAAAACGCATTAAAGACAAATTCAAGCTAATGCTTGAGACAAAAGTAACAGCTGTTGAAGCAAAAGAAGACGGTATCTACGTTTCAATGGAAGGCAAAAAAGCACCAGCTGAAGCTGAGCGTTACGATGCGGTTCTTGTTGCTATCGGTCGTGTACCAAACGGTAAACTTATCGATGCTGAAAAAGCAGGTATCGAAGTTGATGAGCGTGGTTTCATCAATGTTGATAAGCAAATGCGTACTAACGTTGCTCACATTCATGCGATCGGTGATGTTGTTGGTCAACCAATGCTTGCTCACAAAGGTGTGCATGAAGGTCACGTAGCGGCTGAAGTTATTTCTGGTAAGAAGCACTACTTCGATCCTAAAGTAATTCCTTCAATTGCTTACACTGAGCCAGAAGTTGCTTGGGTTGGTAAAACAGAGAAAGAAGCAAAAGAAGAAGGCCTAAACTTTGAAGTTGCTACTTTCCCATGGGCTGCATCAGGTCGTGCAATCGCATCTGATTGTGCTGATGGTATGACTAAGCTTATCTTTGATAAAGAAACTCACCGTGTAATTGGTGGTGCTATCGTTGGTACAAACGGTGGTGAACTTCTTGGTGAAATCGGCCTAGCAATCGAAATGGGTTGTGATGCAGAAGATATCGCTCT
The DNA here is from genome assembly GCF_023983475.1 of Aliivibrio fischeri ATCC 7744 = JCM 18803 = DSM 507. NCBI lineage: Bacteria > Pseudomonadati > Pseudomonadota > Gammaproteobacteria > Vibrionales > Vibrionaceae > Aliivibrio > Aliivibrio fischeri. The sequence goes on along the minus strand of NZ_CP092712.1, from coordinate 2,500,486 downwards.
TACTATCCACGCTCACCCAACTCTACATGAATCTGTGGGTCTAGCTGCGGAAGTATTTGAAGGTTCAATCACTGACCTTCCAAACAAAAAAGCAGTTAAAAAGAAAAAATAATTCTGACGCATTTGTTAAGACATAAAAAAACCGCTGAGAAATCAGCGGTTTTTTATTATTATCATTTCCTGATTTGACCCCAATAAAGTGGACACTCGATCACGAGGATTGAGTGACATGAAAATCAAATCACAACGAAAGTTTTCTAATGAGTTCAAAAGAAACGCAGTTCAACAGTCATTAGACTCTCCAGATACAGTAAAATCAGTGGCGATCTCTATTGGGATCGCTCCTCAGCTATTGGTAAAATGGAGAAGCCAGATGACATCTAAAAAACACACAGTAGCGCCCATTCCTAATAAAGGCCCTGAAAAATCGCTAAAAGAACTAGAGCGTGAGGTTGTCGAACTTAAAAAACGCTTAGCAGATGCGGAGTTGGAGAACGATATCTTAAAAAAGGCGACGGCCTACTTCGAAAGACGAAGAGAATAAGATTTGAGTTTATTTCCAAGTACTCAAGCCCAGTAAGGCCGGTAGTAAAACTTTGTCGCTATCTTGATGTGTCCACTTCAGGGTATTATAAGTGGTTAAATAGAGAGCCTACGCTTCGCGATAGATATAACGCTGAATTGAAGTGTTTTTTAAAAGACGAAAGCGAACGTCAACACTGTGTCCCTGGCTATAGAAAACTCTATGAAGCCGCTATCTCTTATGGTTTTATTTGTAATAAGAAACGGATCCAACGTCTGCTTCAAAGTCTTGGTTATCGTTCCAGAGCGAGTAAGAAGAGGCATGGGTGTGCGCCTAAGCAGAAATTAGGCTTTCCAGCTTTTAATTTACTGGACCGAAAGTTTTCAGTATCACAGCCAAACAGGGTTTGGACTTCAGACATTACTCAGGTCCGATGTAGTGAGGGTTGGCAGTACTTATGTGTTGTATTAGACCTTTACTCAAGAAAGGTCATCAGTTGGTCGACGAGTAGGATTAACAACGCAGAGCTTGTAGTTCGTAGTTTAAAGAAGGCTTGGGAAAGACGTAGACCTGATGGTAGTCAATTGATGTTTCATTCAGACCAAGGAGTTCAGTATACGTCAGAGATGACGATGCGTTGGTTGTACAAGAGAGGAATAACAATCAGTATGTCCCGTAAAGGAAACTGTTGGGATAATGCTTGTTCAGAGAGTTTCTTTGCTCAGTATAAAAAGGAATGGATAAGCTGTTTAGGGCAACTATCAAGAGAAGAGATGACAATGCAAAGTCGACTTTATATCGATGGCTATTATAATCCGATAAGAAGGCATGGGACTCTAGGAGGAAAGAGCCCCATAGATTTTGAGTTAAGTAACTAAAACCCCGTGTCTACTTTTAAGGGGTCATATCATCCTGAATCCTGAATCCTGAATCCTGAATCTATTTATAAATACACAACATATTCAAGAAGCAATTTGCTGTTTCTTCCATTTCTTCAGATGAACTATTACGGTTAGCCTGAATGAAAACAGAGTAACAAATACCATGAAGCATTTTTGTTAGGTTTTCAGGGGTATGATCGTTACATACTTCGTTACGTTCAATACCTTCTTCAAACATAGTTTTGATAACTTGATTTGTATTTGAGTGAGTACTTAAGAAAAGAGGCCATACTTCATCACGAGTAGAGGTACTCCATTCAAACCATACTTTGATCCACTTATTACCAGTTTGAACACTGTCAATGATATTCAGAAGAAGAGTATTAAGGTTAGAACGAACATCAAGATCAAGAGAAATTGAATTATTGATGAATTGGTGAAATTCGTTTTCAACTTTATTTAATACATCATCAACAAGATCTTCTCTTGTTGGGAAGTAATTAAACACGGTAGCGACAGAGACCTGAGCGATTTCTGCAATATCAGCATGACCACCGCGACCGATGCCACGTTGTGAAAATACTTCAATTGCGATATCAAGTAATTGTTCTTTGCGCTTTTCTGGAGATAGCCTTGTTCTAGGCCTTTTTTGGATTGTATCCATTATATTTATATCCTTGCCAACAAATTATTATTTTATATAGGGTTTTATTATTATTATTCTCAATAACTTTACATAAGGCTGCTTATATATTCAACAGTTATTCAGCTGATCAATGAAATTTATGACGAACTTAAAGAATTTTTTTCAATATTGCATATATTTACGCAATAAATAGAAAGTGAAGTTTACATTTTGAATGTAGTTATTGCCAAGTGTTGATTATCTTTTTATGTCACTATAAACGCGTTAACAGCTCTTTCTTAATCTCAGTTGAGAAAAACTTTTATAATTACTCACGTTTCATTTTCTATTTTGCTGTAAACTGTGCAGGTCTAATCCTACTCTTAGTAGGTTCAACGAATAAGTGAGATAGTATGAAACATACAGTAGAGGTAATGATCTCGGAGCAAGAGGTCAACCAACGTGTAAAAGAACTAGGTCAACAAATTTCAGAACACTATAAAGATTCTGAAGGATTAGTAATGGTTGGCTTATTACGAGGTTCATTCGTATTCATGGCTGATTTAGCGCGAGCTATTGATGTGCCAATGACTGTAGACTTTATGACAGCATCAAGTTACGGCAACAATATGGAAAGTACTCGTGATGTACGAATCTTAAAAGATTTAGATGACGATATTAAAGGTAAAGATGTTCTTCTAGTTGAAGATATTATTGATACAGGTAATACGTTAAGTAAGGTTTGTGAGATCCTATCAATTCGTGAACCAAATTCAATTACGATTTGTACATTACTTGATAAACCTTCTCGTCGTGAAGTTGAAGTCAATGTTGATTGGATTGGTTTTTCAATCCCTGACGAATTTGTTGTTGGTGTGGGTATTGATTATGCTCAGAAGTACCGTAACTTATCGTATATCGGAAAAGTGGTACCGCAAGAATAATTTGAAAGCGGGTGTTCACGCATTACCGTTTTCTAATCTTGATGCTTAATAATGCTATTAAGTAGAAGAATAAAGCCAAAGAATCTTCATGTTCTTTGGCTTTTTTACTGATATAACTATTGGTTATTTTATATAGCGAAAGCTTCGGTTAGAAACATTTTTTTATTCCAATATTAGAATGAATGTTAAGTAAATAAAGTATTTCAATGTGTTTATTTTGTTTTTTAAATGTTTCAAATTTGTGGTTGAAAAATAATCGCTGGCGGTTACAATTTAACCGTAAATAAAATTTACATCTTACCTATTTAAAGAATTAATTTTACGTTTTAGGAGGTCAACATGATGGTTATTCATATGTACAAACAATGTTGTACCCCTAATACCTCGTTTGCATTTACGAGCGTTCGAAACGATTAATTAATTCGTAACCTTCTAAGGCTGCGAATATTGCGGCTATCTTTAGAAGGGTTCCTTTGTATATTCCTTTAGCATTAGTCGCAATATCTCTCACATATACATATTTGGAGAAATATTATGCGTCATTCAATATACCTACGTTTAGCGACTTTACTTATTAAAGCGGATTTAGCTCGTGAAGAGCGAGAGTGGAAACGTGCCGTACGTAAAGTACAATATGAAATTCCATGGGGAAATGAGTATTTACTAAAAGATATAGGTTTGCATCTTGATGGTCGAACTATCAGCGATCTTGAACAGCCTGTATTTAAAGCCGAGCGCCAAGTACGTCATCTTCGTCGACTCATACGCTTGAGAATAGCGACGTAATAAATAGCCAGAGAAAGTAAGTGGTGAATGCTTTCTCTGGCAACTTATATTATTTGTGTTTGTTATAATGCAGTGTATATATTTTTTATGATAAAAGGGAACGATATTATTTCCCTTTTATCATTCATCACCAACATTAGTAATATTAGACATTGCTGCTTGATATGATATTTCTAATGATTCACGACTATGACCTTTTACGCCAAGATCATTTAAAACGCCATCCCCCATGCCATACACAACACCATGAATTTGAACGTCTTGTCCACGTTCCCAAGCGTTTTGCATAATGGTTGAGTTACCTACGTTATATACTTGTTCTGCGACGTTAATTTCACATAACTTATCACCCCATTCTTCACGAGGTAATTTACCAAATACAGTTCTGTGTTTTAGGAATAAATCTCTAATATGTAGTAGCCAGTTGTTGATTAAGCCTAAAGGAGGATTATCAATAGCTGCATTTACACCACCACAGCCATAATGGCCACAAACAATAATATGTCTGATTTTTAAAACATCGACAGCATATTGAAGAACGGATAAGCAGTTTAAATCTGTATGAATAACTTGGTTTGCTACATTTCGATGTACAAATAGTTCGCCGGAATATAACCCAGTTAAACGTTCTGCTGGTACTCGACTATCTGAGCAACCTATCCATAAAAAACCTGGGTGTTGACCTTCTTCTAGTTTTGCAAAATATTCAGGGCGTTCTGCTTTTATTGATTTAGCCCATTTAGAATTATTCTCAAAAAGTTCTTTAATTTCTGGCATTTTAAATTTTTCATCCCTTAAATACATAAGAAGGAAGAGTATTACCTAAACTTCTTTCTGTTAAAAACCTCAACAGGTTTATTTACTATACACAATGTTACAATTTCAATCTGCTAAAAAATGCTTTTAAAAGTACTCATCTGACGAGTTCATGCTTTTAAAAATGGCTTTTTAGTCTTTATTTATAGTTAGAACATAAGTAGTAGTGATTAGTTCTAATTAACTATTATGAGAGATGAATAACATTTGTTAAATTAATGAGGTTAACGTGTTTATAAACAAGGAGCTAACGGTGTTTGGTCAACGGTTTGACAATATTAATTTAAAAGGGGATCTCTTTGGAGGGGTTACCACGGCCATAATATCGCTCCCTCTCGCACTGGCGTTTGGTGTGGCATCTGGTGCTGGAGCTGAGGCCGGTCTTTGGGGGGCGATAATGGTGGGGCTTTTTGCTTCATTATTTGGGGGCTCTTCAACGTTAATCTCTGAGCCAACAGGTCCCATGACCGTTATCATGACTGCTGTTTTAACTAGTATGGTAGCGAAATATCCTGAAACGGGTATGGCTATGACGTTTACTGTTGTAATGATGGCCGGTGCGTTCCAAATTTTACTCGGTACACTAAAACTGGGTAAATACATTACCTTGATGCCTTATAGTGTTATCTCTGGCTTTATGTCTGGTATCGGTATTATTCTTATCATTCTTCAACTTTCTCCTTTATTAGGGCATGCAGCACCTGCGGGGGGAGTTATCGGAACCTTATCTGCATTACCTGATACATTAGCTAACTTGGACATTAAAGAGTTATTTCTTGGGTTATTAACGCTTGGGGTTTTATTTTTATTTCCTGATAAATATCGAAAATACGTACCAGCTCAATTAGTGGCTCTTGTTGCGGTAACTCTGCTCTCTGTTCTCTTTTTTGATATGGAATCTATTCGTCGAATTGGTGAGATACCTGCCGGTCTACCTTCTCTGGTTATTCCAACCATTAATTTTGAAATGTTCACCACCATGGTTATTGACGCTTTGGTTCTTGGCACATTGGGTTGTATAGATACCTTGTTGACTGCCGTGATTGGTGACTCATTAACACGTAAGGAGCACGATTCAGATAAAGAGTTACGAGGCCAAGGTTTAGCGAATATGATCTCTGGCTTATTTGGTGCTTTACCTGGTGCTGGTGCTACTATGGGGACGGTAACTAATATTCAAGTTGGCGCTCGCTCACCGTTATCTGGGGTGTTTAGGGCAGCAGTGCTCGCTTTAGTCGTATTGGTTGCAGGTGGATTAACTGAACCTATTCCGATGGCGGTATTAGCTGGTATTGCTGTGTATGTCGGTTTTAATATTTTGGATTGGAGTTTTATTCAACGCGCTCATAAAGTTAGCTTTGCAGGCATGGCCATTATGTACGGTGTTATGTTATTAACCGTATTTGTTGATTTAATTGTGGCGGTTGGCCTTGGTGTATTTATCTCTAATATTATTATTATAGAGCGATTAAGCCGAGAGCAAGCAAGGCAAGTAAAAGCGATCAGCGATGCTGATGAAGATGATGTTCCTTTAACGGACAGTGAAAAAGCACTATTAGATAAAGCCAATGGAAAAGTACTCTTCTTTTACTTATCGGGCCCAATGATATTCAGTGTGTCTAAAGCCATTTCAAGACAGCACAGCAGTATTTCTGATTATGAAGTCATGATACTTGATTTAACCGATGTGCCTATGATTGATGTGACCGTTGGGTTGGCGTTAGAGAATGCGATTAATGATGCATTAGATGCAGATTGTAAAGTGTACTTATTATGTCCCAATGAGCAAACGAAAGAACAGTTAGAGAAGTTTCATGTTACGGATTTAATTCCGAGTGAGAACACCTATAAATTTCGTTATGAAGCGCTTAAGTCTGCAATAAAATATGTTTCACCGAATGAAGAGTAACGTATTAGCTTAATTGGAATAAATCAAACCGTAGGGTGAATCACTCTGCGGTTTTTTTATTATTCATTAAAGACGCGAATTTGCATTCATCGTAATTTAACGATAATCTAGATCAATTATTAGATATTTACTTCCAGATAATAGGTAAATAAATGTACGCATTAGAAATTGAACAATTAAGAAAAACCTATTCAGGTGGTTTTGAAGCTCTAAAAGGAGTGAGCTTAACCGTTGAAAAAGGAGATTTTTATGCCTTACTTGGTCCTAATGGGGCAGGAAAGTCGACGACAATAGGTGTCATTAGCTCTTTGGTAAACAAAACATCAGGCCAAGTACAAGTATTTGGTTATGACATTGATACCCAACTAGTACAGGCAAAGCAGCAAATAGGCTTGGTACCACAAGAGTTTAATTTCAATCCATTTGAAACCGTGTTGCAAATTGTAATTCAACAAGCGGGTTATTATGGTGTATCTCGTACATTAGCAAAAGAGAGAGCTCAAAAATATTTAACTCAGTTGGATCTGTGGGAAAAAAGAAATGATCGTGCACGTAACTTATCTGGAGGTATGAAACGTCGCTTAATGATTGCTCGTGCTTTAATGCATGAACCTAAATTATTAATTCTTGATGAACCAACAGCTGGTGTTGATATTGAGCTTCGTCGTTCTATGTGGGAGTTTCTAAAGCAAATTAATGAACAAGGAGTGACGATCATATTAACTACGCACTATCTTGAAGAAGCTGAAATGCTTTGTCGAAATATAGGAATTATTAATAAAGGTGAGGTAATAGAGAATACCTCAATGAAGTCATTATTGAATAAACTTCAAGTTGAAACCTTTATTTTGGATCTTGCTGAAAATAGCCCTGTTCCTGTTTTAGACGGTGCAAAAATAACCAGTTGTAAAGATGGCTCTATTGAAGTTGAAATTGATAAATCTCAGGGACTTAATTACCTTTTTGAGCAGTTAAATCATCAAGGTATTAATGTGCTCTCTATGAGGAATAAAGCAAATCGATTAGAAGAATTGTTTGTTAGTATTGTTCGTTCAGGAGAAGCAAAATAATGATGAATTTATATTGAACAGCATTTAAAAGCCTTATCTCAAAAGAAATAAACCGTTTTGTTCGTATTTGGGTTCAAACATTAGTTCCACCAGCAATAACCATGACGCTCTATTTCATTATTTTTGGTAATTTAATTGGGTCACGCATTGGTGAAATGAGTGGCTTTAGTTATATGGAATATATTGTTCCTGGTTTGATCATGATGTCAGTTATAACTAACTCATATTCAAATGTAGCTTCTTCTTTCTTTAGTTCTAAGTTTCAAAAGAACATAGAAGAGTTACTTGTGGCTCCTGTACCTAACTACATTATTATCGCAGGATTTGTTGGTGGTGGTGTTGTTCGAGGCTTGTTGGTTGGTGCATTAGTTACTTGTGTGTCTCTATTTTTCGTTGATATTCAAATTGCTCATCTTGGCGTGATCATGCTGACGGTATTAATGACATCCATTGTTTTTTCATTGGGTGGATTGATTAATGCCGTTTTTGCTAGAACATTTGATGACATTAGTATTATCCCAACGTTTGTATTAACGCCATTAACGTATTTAGGTGGTGTTTTTTACTCGATAAGTCTATTGCCTGAATTTTGGCAAGGGGTTTCTAAGTTAAACCCGATAGTTTATATGGTAAATGCGTTCCGTTACGGTTTCTTAGGTGTCTCTGATGTTGGGATCGGTACGGCATTTGCTGTGTTGTCTGTGTTTATTATTGCTTTATATAGTATTGCTTGGCACCTGGTCTCTAAGGGGATTGGCTTAAGAAGTTAATCGCTACATTACTATTATATGTTACATGTAAAATCATAGATGAAAAAAGGGCTGAAGATAGTGATTATCTTCAGCCCTTTTATTTTTCTTTTAGAAAAGATTACTCTTCTTCGTCGCTCGATGTCGCCGATAATTCAACAACTAAGTTATCAATTAAACGAACTTGACCAAGGAAGGCTGCCATTAGAATAACGGCTTGAGTTGTCTCTTCTGTTGGTTCTTGTAGCGTTCTTGCATCACGAATGAAGATCTCATCCGGTTGCAGATCCGCTGCGCGTAGTTGATCACTAGCATCTTCAATTAGAGATAGATAATCATTACGGCCGCCACGCATTTGGCTACTGATCCAACGCATAGTGCGAGCTAAAACTGGTGCACGCTGACGTTCATTAAGTGTTAATAGGTTATTGCGTGAGCTCATTGCCAATCCATCCATTTCACGAACGGTTGGTACGCCAACGATTTCAACATCTAACGCCATATCGATAACCATTTGACGAATAAGCGCAAGCTGTTGGAAATCTTTTTCACCAAAGCAAGCAACATCAGGTTGAACAATATTGAATAGCTTATTAACAACCGTCGAAACACCTTTAAAGTGACCTGGACGAGAAGCACCTTCTAAAATGGTAGAGATAACAGGAACATCAACAGTTGTTTGTTTCTCTAATCCTTCTGGGTACATGATCTCAGGTGTTGGTGTGAAGACAAGATCAACGTTTTCAGAAGTAAGTTTTTCAACATCTTCGTCCATTGTTCTTGGGTAGTTAGTTAGGTCATCAACATTGTTAAATTGCATCGGATTAACAAAAATACTAGCAACAACAATATCAGCATGTTCGCGAGCTGTGCGAATTAGGGTTAAATGACCTTCGTGCAGATTTCCCATTGTTGGTACGAAAGCAATGCGTTTACCTTCGCGTTTCCAAGTTTTGATCTGCTCGCGTAATGGTAAAATTTCAGAAAAAATGTCCATTACGTTTCCTTAGTTAAATGTATGTTCAGCAGCAGGGAATGTACCTTGCTCAACATCTTGAATATATTTAGTGACGGCTTTACGCATATCACCAGTTTCTGCCAAAAAGTTTTTAGAGAATTTAGGCATGTAGTTAGCTGAAATACCAAACATATCGTGCATTACAAGGATCTGACCATCCGTTGCATTGCCTGCACCAATACCAATAACAGGAACGGTACATGCTTTTGTAATGCGTTCAGCAAGAGAAGCAGGAACACATTCTAATAGAATAATTTGAGCACCAGCAGCTTCAAGTGTTAGTGCATCTTTTACCATTTGCTCTGCTTTAGCTTCATCACGGCCTTGAATGCGGAATCCACCAAAAATATTAACTGATTGAGGTGTTAAACCAAGGTGTGCACAAACCGGTACAGCGCGCTCAGCAAGGATGCGAACGGTTTCAGCTATCCATTCTCCGCCTTCAATTTTTACCATGTTAGCGCCTGCTTGCATTAGCTTGCCTGCATTTTCACACGCTTGTTCTGGAGTAGCATAGCTCATGAATGGCATATCAGCCATAACTAAACTATTTGGGCTACCAGCACGCACACAGCGAGTATGGTAAGCGATCTCTTCAGTGGTTACAGGTAGCGTGTCACTCTTACCTTGTAAAACCATACCTAATGAATCACCGACTAATAGAACAGGGACTTCTTGCTGTTCAAATAGTTGTGCGAAGCTAGCATCATATGCTGTAACAGTGGCAAATTTTTTGCCTTCTTGCTTCCACTTCATTAAGTCATGAATAGAGATTTTTTTCATAAAACATCCTTACTAGAAGCGATTAATCTTCCCAAATAGACAAACCATTTCTATCGACAGTTTTTAGTAACTGAGAGAGGGTTGTGCCATCAGGTAAAGTTAAATCATTATAAATTTCAGCGAGCGGATAAAGAACAAATTCACGTTCTTTCATGCCGTAATGAGGCACGGTTAATCGCTCATTGTCGATCGTTTGATCGCCAAATAAAATAATATCGAGATCTAAAGTTCTTGGTCCCCAGCGCTCTTCCTTACGCACACGACCTTGCTCAAGCTCAATCTTTTGAGTGAGATCCAGTAATTCCATTGGAGCAAGGTTGGTTTCAATCTCAACAACTGCGTTAATGTAGTCAGGTTGATCTTGAGGGCCCATAGGTGAGCTGCTGTAAAGCGACGATACCGCTGTTACTTTAGAGTCCGGGAGCTGGTGCAGGGCATTGATAGCCACTTTTGCTTGAGCTACGGGATCTCCAAGGTTACTCCCAATCGCAATAATTACTTTGATCATGAGTCGTTATTTGCTCTTTTTTTCTTACGATATGGGCTGCGACGCTTACGAGGTCCACCAGAGCGGCGACCACCGTTTAAATTTTGAACCATATTGTTTCGATGTGGTGCTGGTGCATCTTGGAACTCAGTCCACCAGTCACATAAATCTTTAGTTTCGCCGCCTTCAACTTTGCCGCGCATTTCTAAGAAATCATAAGCGGCACGGAATTTTTGTTGTTCAATAAGTACAAAAGCTCGTTTACCTGTGCGACGAGGTAAGCGTAATTGAAGTTGCCAAATATCACGAATTGTTGCAGTTAAGCGACGTGGGATCGCAGTGCTTCTTACTTGAGTATCAAGAATTAGATTAGATGCTTCCATTATTGATTCGTAGTGATCAAATTTTGGATTGTCATCTTGGATTTCTTGCGCTTTTGCCGTTAATGGATACCAAAGCATTGCAGCAAACATAAACGCAGGGTTTACACGCTTACCGCTGTTAATTCGCTTATCTGTAGAGCGTAATACAAGCTCGATCATTTGTTCAGCTGGGCTATTTCCTTCTTCAGTTAAGAAAGGAGTTAGCACAGGGAACAATTGTTGGAAAAGATTAAAATCTCGTAGCATCCAGTAAGTGTTTAATCCATTACCTGTTTGCAGTAGTTTTAATGACTCTTCAAATAATCGAGCAGCAGGAATGTCTCTAAGTAGAGGTGAAAGCTCAGCAATAGGTGCTGCTGTTTTATCACAAATAGTCATATCTAATTTTGCAGCAAAACGAACTGCACGAAGCATACGGACTGGGTCTTCGCGATAACGAGTTTCTGGATCACCAATTAAACGGATAATGCCATTTTTTAAATCTTCAATGCCGTTAGCGTAATCGTGTATCGAGTAGTCTGCGATATTGTAGTACATCGCATTAACCGTAAAATCACGACGCTCAGCATCTTCTTCTACTGTGCCATATACGTTATCGCGTAGTAGCATCCCTTCGTCAGATTGAGCTGAGATATTCTTTTTCTCATTCTCTTCTTTGTGGTGACCACGGAAGGTGGCAACTTCAATAACATCTCGACCAAAAAGAATATGAGCAAGACGGAATCGTCGACCAATTAAACGACAGTTTCTGAATAGTTTTTTGATTTGCTCTGGAGTTGCATTGGTTGCAATATCAAAGTCCTTAGGCTCTTGACCTAATAAGATATCGCGCACACCTCCGCCTACCAGATAAGCGTCATATCCAGCATTACTTAGACGGTAAAGAACTTTAAGTGCATTATCACTCAAATCTTTACGTGAAATATTATGTTCTTGGCGTGTGATAACGTTCAGTTTCAAATCCTCTGTTGAGCAAATATCACTGTTGTTTTTGAGTAAATTACGACAAAAACGGGCAACTTGATTAAAGATAATAACCTCGATATTCAAGTGAGCAGTCAAAAATAGGCGCACATCATAGCTTAAATTGAGGGTTTTGAGAATGGGGTAGTGATCTCGAGCCCAGTTGGAAGCTGATTTAATTGCCAATGTTGGATTGCCCATTGAAGAATTTCATTCAATGTAGCTTGTTTTACTTCTAATGGAATTATAAACCCTAAAAATGCTAATGCAGCTAATAGTGTTGGTTTAGGGGTACTATTATCAATAGCGGGTGCATAGTTTTGTTTAGAAAGTTTATTACCTTTTTCATCAACAGCAAGGGGTAAATGAAGGTAGCTAACTTCATTCGCACCCAGTTGACGGTAAAGTGATATTTGGCGTCCTGTCGGTTCAATGAGATCGGCACCGCGGACCACTTCGGTAACTCCTTGGTCTATATCATCAAGAACCACGGCGAGATTATAAGCAAACAATCCATCTCGACGTTTAATAATAAAGTCTTCTTGTGCAAGTTGGCTTGGGATTGTAATCGTGCCATGTTTAATATCATTAAATGATTCAACAGGATGTTGCATAACCAAACGAACAGCGGAATTTTTTTCTGAATGGAGCTTATCTTTGCAGTGACCTAAATAAAAACCACCGTCTTCTTTTATTTGTTTACGTGTGCACTGGCAATAATAAGCGTTGTTTTCTTGCAGCCATTTATCTATTTGAGATTGATATAAATCGTGTCGTTGACTTTGGTATACAATTTCTTCGTCCCATTCTAGACCGTAATTCTCTATGGTTTGAATGATTAAGGAAGCGGCGCCTGGTACTTCTCTTGGTGGGTCAAGATCTTCAATACGAAGGAGCCATTTTCCTTGATGAGATTTAGCTTGTAAGTAGCTCCCTAGCGCTGCAACAAGAGAGCCAAAGTGTAATGGACCAGAAGGTGATGGTGCAAAACGACCAATGTATTGAGTTGTCATAAATATTCACTATTTAAACGTAAAAAAGGGAGCTAATGCTCCCTTTTTTATGATTTGATAGGTATTAACCTGCCATTTGCTTTTCTTTGATTTCTGCAAGAGTTTTACAGTCAATACAAAGATCAGCAGTTGGACGTGCTTCTAATCGACGAATACCGATTTCAACACCACAAGAATCACAGAAGCCGAATTCTTCTTCTTCGATTTTTGTTAGTGTTTTCTCAATTTTCTTAATTAAACGGCGCTCACGGTCACGATTACGCAGTTCTAAACTAAATTCTTCTTCTTGAGCCGCGCGATCAACTGGATCTGGAAAGTTCGCTGCTTCATCTTTCATGTGGTTCACAGTGCGTGCAACTTCTTCCCTAAGTTGGTTACGCCAAGCTTCTAGAATCTTTGTAAAGTGTTCAACTTGGGCTGGGCCCATGTATTCCTCACCGGCTTTTTCCTGATAAGGTTCAACACCAGCGATAGCTAGAATTCCTAGCGTTCTTTTTGTATTGCTCTCTGGCATTACAGCTTCTCCTAAAACGTCTTTGACTCTCACTAGCCAAATGAGGGCGCTATCTATAGCAGAAAGAAAAGAGGCAATCAAATATTGATTTCATCAATTGAGATCCAGTAGCAAGAACGTAGCACTTTTCTTAAAAAGAATGTATTTATTACACTAGTGAAGTGACTAAATACTAAAAGGTAGCTTGCGTACGATCTTCATCTCTTTTGATGACATCTCTGCTTGGTAGCAGAGAATATTGACCCCATTTTCAATCGCATCAATTAATAAAGAATGATATTGCTGGTCTATATGGTGTGCGATTGAGACTTTTTCAATACCTGAATGTAAAACAGCGAAAAATAATATGGCTTTATGGCCAAGTTGTGCCATTTCGCTTAATCCCCTTAAGTGTTTTTGGCCTCGAGTTGTAACGGCATCAGGAAAGAAACCTTGCCCCGATTCACTTAATAATGTGACGCTCTTCACTTCAATATAGCAGTCAGGTAACGATTTACCAGTAAGTAAAATATCAATTCGACTGTTCTCTGAGCCGTATTTTACTTCGGTTTTTAGCTCGTCATATTCAGTCAGTTCTTTTATGTTCTGCTCTTGAATCGCCTCGACAACTAATTGATTAGCTCGAAGGGTATTAACGCATATTGTGTGATTGTTTTCTGTGACGCTGAGCTCCCAACTGTTAGGGTATTTGCGCTTGAGATTACTGGATGTTGAAAAAAACACCGTACTGTCAGGTTCTGCACAGCCAGTCATTGCCCCAGTGTTAGCACAATGAATCGTGCGTTCACTATTATCTTCAAGTTTAATATCAGCTAAAAAGCGTTTATAGCGTTTTATCAGCTTCCCAGATTCTAATTCAGGTTCAAATTTCATTTAACTACTGTTTTTTTGTACAATGGTTTAATTCGAGATAATGCCATAAGGCGAACCCATTGTCACAGTTACCTATTGAAACAGTGATCCCATCACTGATTGAGAAATTAAAGCACCACTCTCAGCTTATATTAAAAGCGTCGACAGGTGCTGGTAAGTCTACTTTTTTGCCGCTTACTTTATTAAGAGAGAATCTGATTGACGGCAAAATTATTATGTTAGAGCCAAGGCGCTTAGCTGCCCGTAATATTGCGAATTACTTAGCATCTCAATTAGGTGAAAAGGTGGGGGAACAGGTTGGTTTTAGAGTGCGTGGTGAAGCAAAGGTCAGCTCTAAAACTCGTTTGGAGATTGTGACAGAAGGGATCATGACTCGTATGATTCAGTCTGATCCTGAATTATCAGGCGTAGGGTTACTTATTTTTGATGAATACCATGAAAGAAGCATTCACGCAGATACTTCTTTAGCTTTTGCTCTGGAAGTCCAAGAGGCTCTGAGGGAAGATCTTAAATTATTGGTGATGTCAGCAACATTAGATCAGGCAGCACTGCAAAAATTATTACCGAATGCGGCCTATTTAGAGTCAGACGGTCGTTTATTTCCAGTTGAAACACGTTATCAGCCATTAAAAGCGAATCAAAAATTACTTGATGCAACAGAGAATGCTATTCGACAAACTTTGATTAATGAAACTGGCTCAATTTTGGTTTTTCTTTCTGGAGTCGGGGAGATTAAACAACTGGAAGAAAGGTTAAGTGATCTTTCATCAGAGGTGATTCTTGCTCCTTTGTATGGTCAACTGGAAATAAGAAAGCAACAACAAGCATTAATACCTGCACCAATAGGACAAAGAAAAGTTGTACTTGCAACGAATATCGCTGAAACCAGTTTAACGATTGAAGGTGTTCGAGTCGTTATCGATAGTGGGTATGAAAATAAGGCGAGCTTTGATGCGAAAACAGGAATTACAAAATTAGAAAAAAGGCGTATAGCACAATCAGCATCAGAGCAAAGAAAAGGACGAGCAGGACGTTTAGAATCAGGTGTCTGCATTCAACTGTACAGTGAGTCGCAATTCAAACAACAAGCGTTAGTTCCTACCCCTGAAATTGAATCGTCAGATCTTAGTTCTTTGATTGTAGAGTTAGCCAAGTGGGGAGTGACACAACCCTCGGATTTACAATGGTTAACATTGCCACCCAATTCTAATGTTCAACAAGCAAAAGAATTGTTAAAACAATTGGGACAACTTGATACCCAAGGACAATTGACAGTGCTTGGTGAACAATCACAACATTTAGGAATGGATCCTCGACTTTCTAGGATATTGCTTCGTGCAAAGGAAATGTCATTGGCTCATCTAAATACGGCATTATTTCTTTTGCCGATTATTGAAGAGCCTGCTCAGTCGATAAAGTCAAAAGACGTAAGTTACCACCTTTCTTTGCTGCTAGATGGGAAGTATCCGAAATCAAATTATTATCATCAAAGAGCTCACCGATTAGCTAAAATACTCTTAGTTAATGAAGATAAAGAATTGGCATCACCTACTTATGTAGGAGAAGTATTAGTTAATGGTTTTCCCGATAGACTTGCAATGGCTAAAGGTAACTCTGGTCAATTTCAATTATCTAATGGGCATGGGGTTCAAGTTGATGAACTAGAAAATCTTGCTCAAAGTGATTATTTGGTGGTGGTTGATTTATTAAAAGGCGTAAATAACCGCAGTCAGGTTTTACTTGGTGCTTCTTTAACACTGTCATCACTTTTAGACTCCTGTTCTGATTTACTATCTGAAGTAGAGTATGTTGATTGGGATGAAAAAAATGGTCGCATGCTTGCCGAACAACGGACTCAATTAGGGGCGTTGGTGATTAAGCGTCAACTAATAAAGTCACCAGATGAAAGTAAAATATCAGAAGCATTGCTACGCATGGTTCAGAGACAAGGATTATCTAGCTTAAATTGGAGTGACACAGTAGAAGCATTTCATTCTCGTTTGCTATGTGCATCGATATGGTTGCCTGAATTGGGTTTACCTTTGTTAGATGAAACCCATTTATTAAATGATGTCGATAAGTGGCTGCAACCTTTTATGAATCACATCAAAAGTGATAAACAACTAAAAGCACTGAACATTATGGAAGTGCTAGAGGCTTATGTTGGTTGGAATAATATGCAGTTAATTAATGAATATTTACCTAATCATTACGTATTACCGACAGGAACAAAAGCAAAGATACAGTATCAATTACAATCAGAACCTAAGATCTCAGTTCGAATGCAAGAAGTATATGGAGAGGCTGAAACGCCATTATTAGCAAAAGGAACAAAGAAACTAATGATGGAGCTATTGTCACCAGCGCAAAGACCATTACAAACAACAAGCGATCTTGCTGGTTTTTGGCAAGGTTCTTATAAAGAAGTACAAAAAGAGATGAAAGGACGTTATCCAAAGCATATTTGGCCAGATGATCCTGCAACACATCAAGCAACCAAAAAAACAAAACGTCACTTTAACTAATATTCATAATTAAAAAGATTTCTCATGGCTGAAAAGAAAAAAACACCAACAAAAGCTGCCCCTAAAAAAACGACAGCAAAGAAAAAAGCACCAGCGAAAAGAAAAACATCATCTAAGAAAAAAGCGCAATCGTCTCGTCCTTTTTGGAAGAGTCTGATGATTTTAGGCTTTAAATTAAGTTTGGTTGTTTTAGCTATTCTTGTTATCGCCGGTATTTATCTTGATACCGTAGTTAAGAAACGTTTTGATGGTCAATTATTTAGCTTACCAACGGTTGTTTATAGCCGAGTGTTAACGTTATCTCCTGGGCAAAATATCAGTTTAAAAACGGTTCAAAATGAGTTGGATTTACTTAAATATCAAAAAGTACGTCAACCTCAACGCCCTGGTGAATATTCATCATCATCAACAAAAATTGAATTAATTCGTCGTCCTTTTGAATTTCAACAAGGACCAGAACCAGATCGCCACGTCATGCTTTATTTTAATTCTGAAGGACTTCAGAAAATTGAAAATAGAAGCGTAATGAAGCAGATGGGTTTTTTACAAATAGAGCCTCAGTTCTTAGGTATGTTGGATGCTGATGATGATCAACAACGTTTATTCTTACGTAGAGAGCAGTTTCCTGAGGTAATGGTTGATGCCTTACTAGCGACCGAAGATCGTGATTTTTATCAGCATGATGGCGTTTCTCCTCTTGCTATAGCTCGAGCTATGGTAGTGAATGCTAAGGCAGGACGAACCGTGCAAGGTGGTAGTACGCTGACTCAACAATTGGCGAAAAACTTATTTCTTTCTCGTGAACGTACATTATGGCGAAAAGTTCGAGAAGCGTATCTTGCATTAATTTTAGATTATCGTTACAGCAAAGACCGTATTTTAGAAGCGTATTTAAATGAGGTGTATTTAGGGCAAACTGGTGGAGAGGCCATTCATGGTTTTGGCTTGGCTGCACAGGTGTATTTTGGACGACCTATAGAAGAGTTGCGTATTGATCAACTAGCAATGTTAGTTGGTATGGTGAAAGGCCCGTCTTATTACAATCCGATGCGTTTCCCTGAACGAGTGAAAGAGCGCCGAGATTTAGTTCTTCGATTAATGATGCAAGAAGAGATCTTGTCGCCGCATCAATATGAAATGGCAGCCAGCCGTCCACTAGATGTAAAAAAACGAGCAACTATAGCGACAAGACAGCCGGCTTATTTCCAGCAATTAAAATGGGAACTGAAAGAGAAAGCGGGTAAGGCATATCAGAAAGGGGAAGGGCTACGAGTATTCACTACTCTGGATCCTCTGTCTCAACAAAAAGCAGAGCGGGCTGTTGAGAGAACAGTACCTCAGTTAGAAAAAAGAGCAGGGAAAGGCTTGGAAGCTGCAATGGTGATTGTTGATCGCCAAAGTGGTGAAATTCGAGCAATGATTGGTGGTAGCCGAACTGGATTTGATGGATTTAACCGAGCGATTAATGCTAAACGACCAATTGGGTCATTAGTTAAACCTGCTATCTATTTGAGTGCATTAGAAACACCGGATAAGTTTTCATTAGCGACAACGTTAGATGATAAACCGATTGCATTAAAAGGAAGTAAAGGTACAACTTGGACGCCAAGAAACTTTGATCGTAAATTCAGAGGAGAGGTTCCTCTTTATTATGCTCTTTCTCGTTCTCTAAATGTACCGACAGTAAATCTCGGTTTAATGGTTGGTTTAAGCAAAGTAACTGACACTTTAGTTAAATTAGGGGTTGATGCAAATGAGATTAATCAAGTGCCATCAATGCTATTAGGATCCATCAACTTATCGCCATAT
Source organism: Aliivibrio fischeri ATCC 7744 = JCM 18803 = DSM 507 (assembly GCF_023983475.1). NCBI lineage: Bacteria > Pseudomonadati > Pseudomonadota > Gammaproteobacteria > Vibrionales > Vibrionaceae > Aliivibrio > Aliivibrio fischeri. The sequence goes on along the minus strand of NZ_CP092712.1, from coordinate 2,481,815 downwards.
CAAGTCGCTCAAATGTATCAAACGATTGGTAACGGTGGGAGAAAAGCCGCTTTAACAGCACTTAAGGCGGTTGTAGATAATGATGGAAATTTACTTTATGAAAACTTCCCTAAATCAGCCGCAGTAGTTCCTGAACAAGCAACGTGGTTAACTGTGTATGGAATGAAACGAACGGTGAGTGAAGGAACGGCTCGCTTCTTAAATAGTAAATATAGTTGGGCGGCTTTAGCTGGTAAAACGGGAACAAGTAATGATTCAAGAGACAGTTGGTATGCAGGTATTGATGGTCGTGAGGTTGCTATTACTTGGTTAGGTCGTGATGATAACAAACCAATGAAATTGACAGGTTCAAGTGGTGCGTTACGAGTTTATGCTGATTATCTAAGTATGCGCTCTCCTGAAGTGCTTCAATTACCGTGGCCAAATGAAGTGACAACCGCTGGATTTGATTTACAAAGCAATAAAACACTAGAACCAGATTGTTCAGGTCGAGTGAAGTTACCTATTTGGGATCAAAAAGGGCAGTATAAAGCTGAGTGTGAAAAGAATAAGCCTGCAGCTTGGTTAACTGATATTTTTGGTTTTTAACGGTTAACAAAGAGATCCTCTCTTAATTATCAAATCATGCTAGATAATTAAGAGAGGCATACAATTTTACTAATTATTGAATGAGAGTTTAAAGAGGATATATTGAATAAAGTCGATTATCTTTTGATGAAAATGTTATAAAATCGACCGTTGCGAGTATATTTTCACCAAACAATCCTTTTTTTGTAATTAGTTGTTGACCCTGAAACTAAAAAGCATTCTAATACACCTCGTTGCCCGGATAGCTCAGTCGGTAGAGCAGAGGATTGAAAATCCTCGTGTCGGTGGTTCGATTCCGCCTCCGGGCACCATATTAATTTGTTGGTGTCTAACATGATTAGCACGAGCAATGAAATTAAGTGTGCCGACTTAGCTCAGTAGGTAGAGCAACTGACTTGTAATCAGTAGGTCACCAGTTCGACTCCGGTAGTCGGCACCATCTCTTCTCTTTTGAGAATAAAAATCTGTTCCCTTTTAGTTCAGTCGGTAGAACGGCGGACTGTTAATCCGTATGTCGCTGGTTCAAGTCCAGCAAAGGGAGCCACTTTTTAAAGCCTTGTCAGAAATGACGAGGCTTTTTTTATATTTGAAATTTGTATTTCCTACTTCGTCTTGAATAAATTGGTACTATAAAAAAAGCATGCTGTAGTAGCATGCTTTCAAAGAGTGGCGATGGATTTTAAACTTAATGTTTAACTTGGAATTTATTTAACCAAGTCTCAAGGTCATCAGCAAGTTCTGTTAATGTTTGAGTGCTGTTTTGGCTATCAGCGACAACTTTCGCTAGTTGTTGACCACTTTCTTCAATGATATTCACTCGCTGTGTAATATCTTCACTAACGTATTTTTGCTCTTCAGATGCACTTGCTATCTGATGGCTCATGCTAGAGATAGTTTCAAGAGCCGTTACAATTTGTTGTAAAGCATCAGAAGCATTTTTAGATTCAGATACTGTGCTCTTACTCGTTTCAGCACATACTTCCATAGTAGAAATAGCATTATGTGAACCTTCTTGAAGGTTAGAAATCATTTGCTGAATTTCTTTAGTGCTGCCTTGAGTTCGGCCTGCAAGGTTACGAACTTCATCTGCAACAACAGCAAACCCACGTCCTTGCTCACCTGCTCGTGCTGCTTCAATTGCTGCGTTTAATGCTAATAAGTTTGTTTGTTCAGCAATATCACCAATTACATCTAGCACTTTAACAATACTATTTACTTCATTATCTAGCTCAGCTACGGCTGTACTTGCAGTACTTAATTGTTCAGCTAAACCTTCAATGTTTGATACGGTAGCATTAATTAACTCTTGTGTACGTACACTTTGTTTGTCTGCATTATCTGTATTGATAGCTGTTTGCTGTGCTGATTCTGCTACGTTGTTTGCAGAAGATGCCATTTCAGTTATAGCTGTAGCAATCATTTCTGTTGATTGGTGCTGATCTTCAGTTAGTTGACTTACGGTACCTGAACGAGAATGTACATCAGATAACTCGTCTTTCAATGCAATCATTGATTGGGTTAAATGCTCAACAAGTTCAGCTAAAGAAAGGTTCATTGTTTGAACTGCTTGATAAATACTACCTTCAGGAGCTTTAGTCTCAAATTGAGTGACGATTTGCCCAGCTGCAACTGTTTGAATTGCAGAGCGTACATCGTGAGGTTCGCCACCAAGCAGTGCAAGCATACGCTTAATTGCAATCATTAAAATACTAAGTATTAAGCTAGCAATGATAAAAGCCAATCCGAATTGCCATTGTGCTGTTGCCCAAAAGCGTTCATTTACTTCTGTTTCGCCAATACCAGTACCGACAATCCAATTCCATTTATGTGTTTTTTCAGCAATAGATAGCTTTTTATCAATACTGCCATCTGGCATTTTTAAGGACCAAGTATATTCAGCCATACCATTTGGATTTTGATTAATGGCATTTTCTAAAATTTGTCCTACGCTACGACCTTCACTATCTCTAAATTCATGAAAACTTGTGTCGTGTAGCTGAGGATCTAAAGGTGCAGCAAGAAAAGTTAAGTTTTCATCAGCAACATAAACGTATTCATTATCTTTATAAATGTTATTACGTAATATAGTAATAGTAAGTTCTTTTGCTTTTGCTTCTTCAATCTTTCCTTCTTCTACCATATTCTCCATATTGGTAATTAAGTTATAGGTAGTTTGAAAAATCTCAGTTACTCGAGATTTGTTATCTATTGTACTAGCAACTCGTAAAGTCCATAAGCCTGTTGCTGTCATTAATATAAGAGAACAAAAAATGATGGTAGCCAGAACGTAAGATTGGTTTTTTAGCTTCATGCCTTGTGATCCTTGATTATTAGTCTGATGTATATATATCGGCAGAATTATTCATAAGTTTAATAAATGCCACTTTGGAGTGGAATTTCCGCGCTTTATATAATAAGAAGGGAATAAATAACAAGAACAAGTTCACTATTTATTAAATATCATTGGTATTTATGATTGAGAGCCTAGATTTTAATCAGTTTTAGGATGTTTTAATAAGTTTTATGGCTTCATATTGAACGTTTTGTTTATATTCTATGCATTTGAATTGAATCTTAAATAAAATGCTTGCCAATATGAATTAGGTCTCTATAATGCGACCTCACTGACACGGAGGGCTTATCCAGTAAGGGTTTGCAATCAGGTTGGTCTAGATAGTTTTTTAAAATTGGTTTCAAATAAGTGCTTGACACTGAAGCTTAAATGAATAAAATGACTATCCTCTTCGAAAGAAAGCCTTAATGGCTTAAAAGTAGAAGAAAGCTCTTTAACAATTTAACCAAATCAATCTGTGTGGGCACTTGTGAATTGATAATCAAACCAGTTTGTTTTCATTTTTTTTAAATGAAAGTAAACGAGATATCAATGAACTGAGTGACTACACAAAATTACTTTTATGTAACAATCAGTATTAATCATTGAGTCGGTTTTGTTTCTGCTGAAACAAACTAAAAAACTTTAATTGAAGAGTTTGATCATGGCTCAGATTGAACGCTGGCGGCAGGCCTAACACATGCAAGTCGAGCGGAAACGACTTAACTGAACCTTCGGGGAACGTTAAGGGCGTCGAGCGGCGGACGGGTGAGTAATGCCTGGGAATATGCCTTAGTGTGGGGGATAACTATTGGAAACGATAGCTAATACCGCATAATGTCTTCGGACCAAAGAGGGGGACCTTCGGGCCTCTCGCGCTAAGATTAGCCCAGGTGAGATTAGCTAGTTGGTGAGGTAAGAGCTCACCAAGGCGACGATCTCTAGCTGGTCTGAGAGGATGATCAGCCACACTGGAACTGAGACACGGTCCAGACTCCTACGGGAGGCAGCAGTGGGGAATATTGCACAATGGGCGAAAGCCTGATGCAGCCATGCCGCGTGTATGAAGAAGGCCTTCGGGTTGTAAAGTACTTTCAGTAGGGAGGAAGGTGTTGTAGTTAATAGCTGCAGCATTTGACGTTACCTACAGAAGAAGCACCGGCTAACTCCGTGCCAGCAGCCGCGGTAATACGGAGGGTGCGAGCGTTAATCGGAATTACTGGGCGTAAAGCGCATGCAGGTGGTTCATTAAGTCAGATGTGAAAGCCCGGGGCTCAACCTCGGAACCGCATTTGAAACTGGTGAACTAGAGTGCTGTAGAGGGGGGTAGAATTTCAGGTGTAGCGGTGAAATGCGTAGAGATCTGAAGGAATACCAGTGGCGAAGGCGGCCCCCTGGACAGACACTGACACTCAGATGCGAAAGCGTGGGGAGCAAACAGGATTAGATACCCTGGTAGTCCACGCCGTAAACGATGTCTACTTGGAGGTTGTTCCCTTGAGGAGTGGCTTTCGGAGCTAACGCGTTAAGTAGACCGCCTGGGGAGTACGGTCGCAAGATTAAAACTCAAATGAATTGACGGGGGCCCGCACAAGCGGTGGAGCATGTGGTTTAATTCGATGCAACGCGAAGAACCTTACCTACTCTTGACATCCAGAGAATTCGCTAGAGATAGCTTAGTGCCTTCGGGAACTCTGAGACAGGTGCTGCATGGCTGTCGTCAGCTCGTGTTGTGAAATGTTGGGTTAAGTCCCGCAACGAGCGCAACCCTTATCCTTGTTTGCCAGCACGTAATGGTGGGAACTCCAGGGAGACTGCCGGTGATAAACCGGAGGAAGGTGGGGACGACGTCAAGTCATCATGGCCCTTACGAGTAGGGCTACACACGTGCTACAATGGCGCATACAGAGGGCTGCAAGCTAGCGATAGTGAGCGAATCCCAAAAAGTGCGTCGTAGTCCGGATTGGAGTCTGCAACTCGACTCCATGAAGTCGGAATCGCTAGTAATCGTAGATCAGAATGCTACGGTGAATACGTTCCCGGGCCTTGTACACACCGCCCGTCACACCATGGGAGTGGGCTGCAAAAGAAGTGGGTAGTTTAACCTTCGGGAGGACGCTCACCACTTTGTGGTTCATGACTGGGGTGAAGTCGTAACAAGGTAGCCCTAGGGGAACCTGGGGCTGGATCACCTCCTTAAACGATAGATTACGGTTTATGAGTGTTCACACAGATTGATTAGGTTAAAAGATTAAGAGACTTAATGTTGGGTCTGTAGCTCAGTTGGTTAGAGCGCACCCCTGATAAGGGTGAGGTCGGTGGTTCAAATCCACTCAGACCCACCAATACTTCTCCAGAAAGTATTGGATAACATTATATTTGGGGTTATAGCTCAGCTGGGAGAGCGCCTGCCTTGCACGCAGGAGGTCTGCGGTTCGATCCCGCATAGCTCCACCATCTTTAAGTATTCTCACTTGAGAGTCTTTAAAAATGGTTACACGCATAAGCGTGAAATCGCTCTTTAACAATTTGGAAAGCTGACTGATTCAAATAACTTACGAGTTATTTAAATCAAAATTTAAAAGTTCTTAATATCCTTTGTTTTACTCTGTAAAACGAAGAACAACACATTCAAGTGTTCTTGTATTTTGAATCCGGCGAAAAACCAGAACTCCCTATCTTTTATACAGAGATAGCGACGAGTTCAACCTTGGTTGCTGTTTTGTCTTCACTTTCAAAAAGTGAAAGCAAATGGTCCATACGAAACCTCTTGGGGTTGTATGGTTAAGTGACTAAGCGTACACGGTGGATGCCTTGGCAGTCAGAGGCGATGAAAGACGTATTAACTTGCGATAAGCCCAGATTAGGTAGTAAAAACCATTTGAGTCTGGGATTTCTGAATGGGGAAACCCACATGCATAAGCATGTATCGCTACGTGAATACATAGCGTAGCGAGGCGAACCGGGAGAACTGAAACATCTAAGTACCCCGAGGAAGAGAAATCAACCGAGATCCCGAAAGTAGCGGCGAGCGAAATTGGGTTAGCCCTTAAGCTTTTAATGAGACAGGTGAAGGCTCTGGAAAGTGCCGCGATACAGGGTGATAGCCCCGTAACCGACATCTCATCATCAGTGAAAACGAGTAAGGCGGGACACGTGATATCCTGTCTGAATATGGGGGGACCATCCTCCAAGGCTAAATACTACTGACTGACCGATAGTGAACCAGTACCGTGAGGGAAAGGCGAAAAGAACCCCTGTGAGGGGAGTGAAATAGAACCTGAAACCGTGTACGTACAAGCAGTAGGAGCACCCTCGTGGTGTGACTGCGTACCTTTTGTATAATGGGTCAGCGACTTATATTCAGTGGCAAGGTTAACCGTTTAGGGGAGCCGTAGGGAAACCGAGTCTTAACTGGGCGTTCAGTCTCTGGATATAGACCCGAAACCAGGTGATCTAGCCATGGGCAGGTTGAAGATTGAGTAACATCAATTGGAGGACCGAACCGACTAATGTTGAAAAATTAGCGGATGACTTGTGGCTAGGGGTGAAAGGCCAATCAAACCTGGAGATAGCTGGTTCTCCCCGAAATCTATTTAGGTAGAGCCTCGGACGAATACTACTGGGGGTAGAGCACTGTTAAGGCTAGGGGGTCATCCCGACTTACCAACCCTTTGCAAACTCCGAATACCAGTAAGTACTATCCGGGAGACACACGGCGGGTGCTAACGTCCGTCGTGGAGAGGGAAACAACCCAGACCGCCAGCTAAGGTCCCAAAGTTATAGTTAAGTGGGAAACGATGTGGGAAGGCTCAGACAGCCAGGATGTTGGCTTAGAAGCAGCCATCATTTAAAGAAAGCGTAATAGCTCACTGGTCGAGTCGGCCTGCGCGGAAGATGTAACGGGGCTAAACTATACACCGAAGCTGCGGCAATACAGTTTACTGTATTGGGTAGGGGAGCGTTCTGTAAGCGGTTGAAGGTGCGTTGTAAAGCGTGCTGGACGTATCAGAAGTGCGAATGCTGACATGAGTAACGATAAAGCGGGTGAAAAACCCGCTCGCCGGAAGACCAAGGGTTCCTGTCCAACGTTAATCGGGGCAGGGTAAGTCGACCCCTAAGGCGAGGCCGAAAGGCGTAGTCGATGGGAAACGGGTTAATATTCCCGTACTTCTTACAATTGCGATGGGGGGACGGAGAAGGCTAGGTGGGCTTGGCGACGGTCGTCCAAGTTCAAGTATGTAGGCTGTATTCTTAGGCAAATCCGGGAATACACTAGGCTGAGATACGATGTCGAGCTACTACGGTAGTGAAGCCATTGATGCCATGCTTCCAGGAAAAGCCTCTAAGCTTCAGATTGTAAGGAATCGTACCCCAAACCGACACAGGTGGTCGAGTAGAGAATACTAAGGCGCTTGAGAGAACTCGGGTGAAGGAACTAGGCAAAATGGTACCGTAACTTCGGGAGAAGGTACGCTCCTAGCGGTGATGAGACTTGCTCTCTAAGCTGCCGGGAGTCGCAGATACCAGGTGGCTGCAACTGTTTATTAAAAACATAGCACTGTGCTAAATCGTAAGATGACGTATACGGTGTGACGCCTGCCCGGTGCTTGAAGGTTAATTGATGGGGTTAGACTTCGGTCGAAGCTCTTGATCGAAGCCCAAGTAAACGGCGGCCGTAACTATAACGGTCCTAAGGTAGCGAAATTCCTTGTCGGGTAAGTTCCGACCTGCACGAATGGCGTAATGATGGCCACGCTGTCTCCACCCGAGACTCAGTGAAATTGAAATCGCTGTGAAGATGCAGTGTACCCGCGGCTAGACGGAAAGACCCCGTGAACCTTTACTACAGCTTGGCACTGAACATTGACCCTACATGTGTAGGATAGGTGGGAGCCTTTGAAGCAAGTACGCCAGTATTTGTGGAGGCAATCTTGAAATACCACCCTTGTATGCTTGATGTTCTAACGTTGGCCCCTTATCGGGGTTGCGGACAGTGCCTGGTGGGTAGTTTGACTGGGGCGGTCTCCTCCCAAAGAGTAACGGAGGAGCACGAAGGTGGGCTAATCACGGTTGGACATCGTGAGGTTAGTGCAATGGCATAAGCCCGCTTGACTGCGAGAATGACAATTCGAGCAGGTGCGAAAGCAGGTCATAGTGATCCGGTGGTTCTGAATGGAAGGGCCATCGCTCAACGGATAAAAGGTACTCCGGGGATAACAGGCTGATACCGCCCAAGAGTTCATATCGACGGCGGTGTTTGGCACCTCGATGTCGGCTCATCACATCCTGGGGCTGAAGTCGGTCCCAAGGGTATGGCTGTTCGCCATTTAAAGTGGTACGCGAGCTGGGTTTAGAACGTCGTGAGACAGTTCGGTCCCTATCTGCCGTGGGCGTTGGATGATTGAAGGGGGCTGCTCCTAGTACGAGAGGACCGGAGTGGACGAACCTCTGGTGTTCGGGTTGTCACGCCAGTGGCATTGCCCGGTAGCTAAGTTCGGAATCGATAAACGCTGAAAGCATCTAAGCGTGAAGCGAGCCCTGAGATGAGTCATCCCTGATACTTTAAGTATCCTAAAGGGTTGTTGGAGACTACGACGTAGATAGGTCAGGTGTGTAAGTGCTGCGAGGCATTGAGCTAACTGATACTAATTGCCCGTGAGGCTTAACCATACAACACCCAAGGGGTTTTGAACGGATTTAAAGTTGCAAGAAACGAATTGAATGTGATTAAGAACAGCTCTTTATATAGAGAAACAGCTTTCCAGATTATTATTTATCTCTTATTGAGGTAGATAGAAAGAATTTGCTTGGCGACCATAGCATTATGGACCCACCTGATCCCATGCCGAACTCAGAAGTGAAACGTAATAGCGCCGATGGTAGTGTGGGGTTTCCCCATGTGAGAGTAGGACATCGCCAGGCTTCCAATTTATTTTCACTTTTTTAAAAAGTGAAGACAAAAGTGTTATGAACACTTGTCAGCGACGACAAGTAGTCCACTGCGGAGTGGTAGTTCAGTTGGTTAGAATACCGGCCTGTCACGCCGGGGGTCGCGGGTTCGAGTCCCGTCCACTCCGCCACTTATTTAAAAAAGCCCTAATCGAAAGATTAGGGCTTTTTTACGTCTATAGAAACAGGAATAAGTGAAGTTGACACTGCGAAGCGGTAGTTTAGTTGGTTAGGCTTTTTATTGGAGAGCTTAGCGGCCTGTCACGCCGGGGGACGTGTCGCTTTCAAGGTCAATAGAAAGTCCCGTTAACGTAGCCACTTATTTGAAAAAGCCCTAATCGAAAGATTAGGGCTTTTTTACGTCTATAGAAACAGGAATAAGTGAAGTTGACACTGCGAAGTGGCAGTTCAGTTGGTTAGGCTTTTTATTGGAGAGCTTAGCGGCCTATCACGCCGGGAGACGTGTTGCTTTCAAGGTTGATAGAAAGTCCCGTTAACGAAGCCACTTATTTGAAGAAGTCCTAATCGAAAGATTAGGGCTTTTTTACATCTATAGAAACAGGATGAGTGAAGTTGAACACTGCGAAGTGGTAGCTCCGTTGGTTAGGCTTTTTATTGGAGAGCTTAGCGGCCTGTCACGCTGGGGGACGTGTCGCTTTCAAGGTCGATAGAAAGTCCCGTTAACGTAGCCACTTATTTTAAAAAGCCCTAATTGAAAGATTTAATGCCGATCGTTTAAGGGACTTGAACGATCCTTTGCAGCCTTCATAATCGGTCTTAAATTTATTTTAAGGCCGATTTTTTATGTCTGAGTTTTCTCGTGAATTACAATTAACTGCAGAATTTCACCTTCCTGAATCTATGGATTCATTTCGGAAAAATATTCCTATTGAGTGGATTTCAGAAGCCGTTAACCAAACTGGTCGCGCCGCTATCAGAAAGCGCAGATTTCCTGCTGAACAAGCTGTTTGGTTAGTGCTTGGAATTGGCTTAATGCGTAACCGCTCCATTAGCGATGTTTGTGATAAATTAGAATTAGCCTTCCCTGATGCTAAAGGGGAGCTCCCTCCCTTGGCCACAAGTAGTATCGTAAAAGCTAGACAGCGTATTGGTTATGAACCATTACGTTACCTATTTCATACCACTGCGAGTAAATGGGAGACAGAAGAATCGCCTGATTTAGTTTGTGGACTTAAACTCATGAGCGTTGACGGGACTCAATTTAAAACCCCTGAAACTAAGGATAACCAAAAGCTAGGCTACGCGACAGGTAAGGCTACATTTCCTTCAGTTCTTGCTGTTACCCTCATGTCTACACGCACCCACCTTATTTCAGATGCTGCTTTTGGACCAATAACCAATAGTGAAATATCTTATGCACAACAATTAGTTGGCTCCGCTCCAAATAATTCATTAACTCTTTTTGACCGTGGTTTTATGTCCGCTGAACTTTTTGAATCATGGCGTAATGCAGGAAAAAATACTCATTGGTTAACTCCAATAAAAAGTAAATTTAGGTACGACGTTTTAGAAGAGTTTTCAGACTACGATAAACTGATTAAAATGCCAGTTTCGCCTGATGCAAAACAGAAATATCCTCACCTCGGAGATAGCTGGCAAGCTCGTTTAGTTTTAATACCTGAGCCGAAAGGAGAGATCAAAGGGTTTATTACTTCATTAGAGTGTCCTGTGACTTATCCATTGAAAGATATTGTTGAAATTTACTGGGAACGATGGGAAATAGAACAAGGTTATGGTGAATTAAAACAAGGTCAACTTAACAATCAAGCAGTGCTTAGAAGCTTGAAAATAGAAGGAATATATCAAGAGTTATGGGGGATTTTGATTTCTTATAACCTCGTTCGTCTAGAAATGAAAAGAATGGCCGATTTTCATAAAATGGAACCATTAAGAATAAGCTTTATTAATGCGTTAAGGCTAATCCAAGATGAGTTCCTGTGGTGTTCAGGGCGAACACCAGGAACAGTGCCCAAGAAGCTGAAAAATCTACGAGAAAGCGGAAAGCGTCTAATCCTGCCAAAGAAAAGAAAGCGAAAACCATTTCCGCGACAAGTGCTTTATAAAGCACCGCGCTACCCTTATAAAAAAAGAGCCACTAGCTGTTAAGCGAGCGGCATTAAATTGAAAGATTAGGGCTTTTTTACGTTTGTAGAAAATTGAATGTGAAAATAGAGTTTGCTCATTGTCAGTTCTTGCTAGTTAAGCTTTTTATCTCTCTCATCATCCTGTATTCTTTTTATATCAATATTTCAAGGATGATATTATGCGCTTCAAGCCTCTCCTGTTTTCTTCTATTTTTTTATATCTATCTTCTTCTGTGGCATTCGCTGATGAAACTCGCCCTAAAATTGGGTTGGTGCTTGCTGGCGGTGGAGCAAAGGGTGCAGCACATATTGGGGTACTTAAAGCACTAGAAGAAATGAAAATCCCCATTGATTATATTACAGGTACCAGTATGGGGGCTTATATTGGGGGGTTATATGCATCAGGGTTAAGTGCGGATGAAATCGAAATCTTTATTGATACTATTGATTGGAATAGCGGATTTGTTGATAAAGTTGAACGAAGTGAAAGACAAATTAGAGATAAGGAATATGAAGACCGTTATCAAATAGGGACAGATATTGGCTTCTCATTCACAGAACTAAAAGCACCAAAAGGCTTTGTTCAGGGCCAAAATATGGCCAAAATCCTGAGAACAACCTCTGGAAATGTTCCTTATTTAGAGTCATTTGATGATCTTCCTATCCCATTCAGAGCTGTTGCTACTGATATAGAGAAGCTAGAGCCTGTGATATTAGATCATGGCAATTTAGCAGAAGCAATGATGGCAAGTATGTCAGTTCCTGGAGCGCTTCCACCTGTTGAATATGAAGGGCGTTTGTTGGTTGACGGCGGTAGTGTAAATAATATGCCTGTGGATATAGCAAGGGAGATGGGGGCAGATATTATTATCGCTGTAGATATAGGTTCTGATTACTTAGAGGCAAAAGATATCTCCAGTTATTTATCTGTAATGGGGCAATTAACAAATTACATTGTAAAAAATAGCACCCTTCAGCAAGAAAAACTATTAGGTGAAAACGATATATTACTTTCTCCCCATGTAGGGAAGATGGAAACTGCAGAGTTTAGTAAGATGCCTTTTGCGTATGGAAAAGGTTATGATATCGCTTATGAACAGCATTTAGAGTTAGATAAATTGGTATTACCTACCGCTGAATATCAAACTTATTTAAAAGAAAAAGAACAAAAAACCAGTCAGTTAAAACGTGGTGATAATCTTAAAATAGATCATGTAACGTTAAATAATAACAGTTCATACAGTGAACGTATGTTATTTGAATATCTTCAAATAGATGAGGGTAAAACTTATACTTCAGAACAATTAGAAGCTAAAGTTAGAGCGCTGTATACGATTGATAGGTTTGAAAGAATAGATTATTTTTATCAGACAGCCAATGATGGATCTACAGAACTCGTTGTTGATGTAAATGAAAAAAGTTGGGGACCAAATTATTTAGATTTTCGTTTTTCATTAGAAGATGACTTTTATAATCAAAGTAAATACTCGCTTGGTTTTTCTATCAATTTTACAGATATTAACATAATTGGTTTATCTGAAAACAGTTCTGAGTTAAGGACAAATTTTGAATTAGGTACAGATAAGTTGATGCAAGCAGAGCTATATACGCCTTTTCTTAGTAATCAATTATTGTTTTCTTCTTTAAAAGGGACTTATAGCGTTACTCAAACTCAATTTAGGCCAACTCCTACTCTTGATAATATAGATAACTACCTACCAACTGAATATAACGAACTTGAATTTGAAGCATCTCTAGGTATACAACCCGCGCTTTGGAGTGATTTTAGGATCGGGGGGAGATATACAACGGGTGATTTAGTTTTAAATATTATTCCAGATTATAATAGTGATTATGAGAGACAAGGAATATTTGCACAATATCGTTTAGATACGTTGGATAATTTTACTTTTCCGACTAAAGGTTTTTATTTATTTACTGAGTATTTATATAGCGAAGATACATTAGGCGAAATTAGTAGTAGCGATACGATTGATGATTCAGTTGTAGAGTTAACCGTTAATGGGCGATTTGCTTATACAATAAAGCGTCATACTTTAGTCGTGCACGGTGAGTATGGTGTTGTAGAAAATAAAAATGGAGGTATTCCTCTTGAGCCTAAATCTCTGGGGGGCTTTCTACATTTATCAGGAATATCAAAAGACAGTTTATCTGGTGAGAATTTAGCATTTGCAAGTTTAGTTTATCGTTATCGTTTAATGGACAATGATTTTGGATTATTCCAGTCGCCTATATATTTAGGTGGATCTCTTGAGCAAGGAAGTGTCTGGAATGATGAACATTTTAGTGATGCCCCTATGTATGCAGCAGGCTCTATTTTTGCAGGAATAGACTCACCAATAGGCCCTATTATTTTCGCTTATGGTCGCACAGAGCAAAATCATGAATCAGTATATTTAAGTATTGGTGCAACTTTATAATGTTTAAAAGTGCGCCATAAGTCGTATGTTGTTTGATGTGGTGAGATTTTAATTTTGAGTTAAATTTGATATCATCTCGTCACATTTTTAGTCTATTCCGATACATATTCTCTTGTTTTATTGAGATTTATAACAGAATTAAAAAGTTAATGGATATAAACTGAATTGTTTCCAAGGATGTTTACTCATTAAGAGTAGACCAGAAAGTGAGGAATTAAGTCGTGCTTGAAGCTTATCGTAAACACGTCGAAGAACGTGCTTCAGAAGGCGTGGTCCCAAGACCACTGGATGCTGAGCAAGTAGCAGCATTAGTTGAATTAGTAAAAAATCCGCCTCAAGGCGAAGAAGAAGTTATTCTTGATTTACTAGAGAATCGTATTCCCCCTGGCGTTGATGAAGCCGCTTATGTTAAAGCTGGCTTCTTAACAGCAGTTACTAAAGGAGAAGTCTCTTCTCCACTTGTTAGTAAAGAAAAAGCAGCAGAATTACTTGGTACAATGCAAGGTGGTTATAATATAGAGCCTCTTGTTTCTTTATTAGATGACACTGAACTGGCACCAATTGCAGTTAAAGCACTATCACACACACTTTTGATGTTTGATGCTTTCTATGATGTAGAAGAAAAAGCAAAAGCAGGCAATGTTTCAGCGCAGCAAGTACTTCAATCATGGGCTGATGCAGAATGGTTTACATCAAAAGATAAAGTAGCTGAAAAGATCACTGTAAAAGTATTTAAAGTCACAGGTGAAACGAACACCGATGATCTTTCTCCTGCACCAGATGCATGGTCGCGTCCTGATATTCCTGTACATGCAAAAGCAATGTTGAAAATGGAACGCGATGGTATCACTCCAGATGAACAGGGTAGCGTTGGTCCTATTACTCAAATCGAAGAAATGCAAAAAGACGGCATCCCATTAGCTTATGTGGGTGATGTTGTTGGTACTGGTTCTTCTCGTAAATCAGCGACTAACTCAGTGCTTTGGTTCATGGGTGAAGATATTCCATTCGTACCAAATAAGCGCACTGGCGGTGTTTGTCTTGGTGGTAAAATTGCCCCGATCTTCTATAACACAATGGAAGATTCAGGAGCACTACCGATTGAACTTGATGTTCAAAACATGAATATGGGAGATATTATTGATATTTTCCCTTATGAAGGTGTAGTTCGTAAAAATAATGAAGAGATCTCTAGCTTTAAATTGAGCGCAGTGTTGCTTGATGAAGTTCGTGCTGGAGGTCGTATTCCTCTAATTATTGGTCGTGGATTAACAAGCCGTGCTCGTATTTCTCTTGGTTTAGAAGAAACCGATCTATTTGCTAAGCCAATTGATCCATCTGCATCTGATAAAGGCTACACGCTAGCTCAGAAGATGGTTGGTAAAGCATGTGGTGTTGAAGGCGTTCGTGCTGGTCAATATTGTGAGCCTAAGATGACAACGGTAGGCTCTCAGGATACGACGGGTCCTATGACGCGTGATGAGCTTAAAGATCTTGCATGTCTTGGCTTCTCTGCGGATCTTGTGATGCAATCTTTCTGTCACACATCGGCATACCCAAAACCTGTTGACGTAAACACGCATCACACGCTACCTGATTTCATCATGAACCGTGCAGGTGTTTCACTGCGTCCGGGTGATGGTGTTATCCACTCATGGTTAAACCGTATGCTCCTACCTGATACTGTTGGTACTGGTGGTGACTCGCATACTCGTTTCCCTCTAGGTATTTCGTTCCCTGCAGGCTCAGGTCTAGTGGCATTTGCAGCAGCAACAGGTGTTATGCCTCTTGATATGCCTGAATCTATTTTGGTTCGTTTTAAAGGTGAAATGCAACCGGGCATCACGCTACGTGATTTAGTACACGCGATTCCTCTATACGGCATCAAGCAAGGTCTACTAACGGTAGAGAAAGCAGGTAAGATCAACGAATTCTCTGGTCGTGTACTAGAAATTGAAGGCGTTGAACACTTATCTGTTGAGCAAGCGTTTGAGCTTTCAGATGCATCAGCTGAGCGTTCTGCAGCAGGTTGTACAGTTAAGTTGTCTCAAGAGTCTATCGAAGAGTACCTGAACTCAAACATCGTGATGCTTAAGTGGATGATTGCTGAAGGCTATGGTGATGTTCGTACTATCGAACGTCGTATTACTGCTATGGAAGAGTGGCTAGCGAACCCTGAGTTACTGTCTGCTGATTCAGATGCTGAATACGCTCACGTTATCGAGATCGACCTTGCTGACATCGATCAGCCAATCCTATGTGCACCAAATGATCCAGATGATGCTCGTCTTCTTTCTGACGTTCAAGGCACTGAGATTCAAGAAGTGTTCATCGGTTCTTGTATGACGAACATCGGTCACTTCCGTGCTGCTGGTAAGATGCTTGAAGAGTTCAACGGCTCGCTAAGCACTCGTCTATGGGTGGCTCCGCCAACTAAGATGGATAAAGACCAGCTAACAGAAGAAGGCTACTACGGCATCTTCGGTCGCGCTGGAGTTCGTATTGAAACTCCGGGTTGTTCACTATGTATGGGTAATCAGGCACGTGTGGCAGACAAGTCGACAGTAATGTCTACATCTACTCGTAACTTCCCGAACCGTTTGGGTACAGGTGCGAATGTTTACCTAGCGTCTGCTGAACTTTCTGCGGTTGGTGCGATTCTTGGTCGTATTCCAACGAAGGAAGAGTACCTAGAGTACGCAGATAAGATTAATGCAACCGCTGCAGATACTTACCGTTATTTGAACTTCCATAAAATGGGAGCATATACAGAGAAAGCGGATACGGTTATTTTCCAAGAGCCAGCTTAACCTTATCTTCATAAATACAAAAAGCAGCCAATTGGCTGCTTTTTTATTTAGAGGGCTGGATACTTACCTATTTCATTGAATATATTGCTGCAACATTACGAGCGGTATTTTCTACGTTAATAGCGGCTTCTTTTAATGCAAGCTCAAGAGACACTGAGCGAGGCACAACACTAAATACTGCATCAATACCATACTCATGAACAATTGCACAATCATCAGATAAACAACCTGCAATACCAATAACAGGTAAATCAAATTTTTTCGCTGTTCTTGCTACGCCAATCGGTGTTTTTCCATGAATAGTTTGGCTATCGATTCGACCTTCTCCAGTGATAACAAGATCGGCACTTGATACAACATCTGATAGATTTACGGCATCCATTACGATTTCAATACCAGGACGCAGAGTTGCACTAAATAAACCAAGTAAGGCGGCACCAAGCCCACCTGCAGCGCCAGCTCCGGCAGTGTCTTTTACGTCTTTATCAAGTTGATCTTTCATTATATCGGCATAATGGCTTAGATTGTTATCTAACGTGCTAACCATCTCAGGAGTTGCCCCTTTTTGTGGGCCAAACACGAAAGAAGCACCTTTAGGTCCACACAGTGGGTTATCAACATCGCATGCAACTTCAAGTGTAATATCATCAAGACGAGGATCTTTATTTGATGTATCGATCGTTACAAGCTGTGCTAACGAACCTCCACCAAAAGCAAGATCATTACCATCTTTATCCAGAAGTTTGATACCAAGTGCTTGAGCCATGCCAATGCCGCCATCATTAGTCGCACTACCGCCGATTCCTACAATGATGTGTTTTACACCTTTATCAAGCGCCGCTTTAATTAGTTCGCCAGTACCATAAGTAGTGGTATTTAGAGGGTTACGTAAACTTGGTTCAACAAGGTGTAAACCTGATGCAGCTGCCATCTCGATAATGGCTGTTTGGCCATCGCCAAATAATCCATAAAAACCAGTAATTTGTTCACCAAGAGGCGCAGTTACTGTGTGCTCGATAATTGAGCCTCCAGTTGCATCAATCAGTGATTGAACCGTACCTTCACCACCATCGGCCATAGGTAACTTTATATATTCAGCATGAGGTAATACTTGTTTAAATCCAGCTTCAATGGCCGTAGCGACTTCCATCGCCGTTAAACTTTCTTTGTAAGAGTCAGGAGCAATAACGATTTTCATAATATAGCCTTATTAAACAAATAAACCGAAGACGCCAAAGATGAGGGTTGAAACCGTTGCGATCATGAGACCAACCGCTGATTCGTATGGAATAAGTTTTAAACGCTCTTTAATATCCATATGTACAGCGCCACCAGTGGCATGGAAGAAACTACCGTGTGGCATGTGATCTAATACGGTTGCACCAGCGTGAATCATTGCAGCACCAGCAAGAGCTGGAACGCCAAGTTCTAGAATTGTGTGACTAAATACACTTGCTGCAACGGCAGTACCTGCGGTTGTTGATGCTGTTGCTAACGACATCATGGCACCAGAAATCGGAGCAAGTAGATAAGATGGAAGTCCAGAAGCCGTTAAGATATCTATAAGGCCAGATTTCAACCCTGAGTTTGCAATGATACCTGCTAATGTACCGGTACCAAGTAGCATTACAGCAACAGGAGCCATACGAGTTAAGCCAGAGACTGCAAAATGATTGGTATCTCTAAAGCGTCCCATTGCAACAGCACCCAGTAGACCGCCTAAAGGAAGAGCAATGAGGGGATCGACATTAATACCCGCTATTGGGCGTAGGGCTAAAAGACTGATGGCAACAAGAGGGGCTACGATTGAAGTAGTAAAACTAGGTAGGCGAGAATGATCAACAGAAACCACTTCATGAGCTTGGACTTTACTGCCTTTATTGACAAGTTTTTTAGCGATGAAATAAGCAAAGACTAACCCAAATAATCCAGGGATAACACCAGCTGCCATCACTGAAGTTAAAGGCACATTAAAAGCATCGGCTGCCGCAATCGCATTTGGGTTAGGTGACATTACGTTACCAGCTTTACCGCCGCCAACCATCGCTAATAAGATAGCCATTTTAGATAGGTCTGCACGCTGAGCAATCGCAAGTGCAATAGGAGCAACAGTAATTACAGCAACGTCTACGAAAACCCCCACAGCCGTTAAGATCATTGTTGCAACCGCTAATGCTAGTAGTGCTCTGGTTTCGCCTACTTTTTTTACTATGGTTTCTGCAATAGAGGTTGCGGCACCTGATTCAATTAATACACCAGCAAGAACACCAGCTGCAAGAATTCGTAAAACAGCGGTAACAATTCCTTGAGCACCGCCAATCATCAAGTTAACTGTATCTGTTAATGAAACGCCACCGACAATACCACCAATTAGAGCACCAATAATCATGCCATAAGCAGGCGGGACCTTTTTAAGGATGAGGGCGATAGCAACAACGAGCGCTGAAATAGCGCCTAGGGTAGATACTTCGATCATATTAACGTTCCATTTAATAATTAAGATGTCGGTAATCTAACGTTATCGTTATCAATATGCTTTAGTCGAATGCCCAAATTTCATGAGTTAAATATTTAATTCATTATGCAGTTGCACAAATTGAGTGTTATTTATTACTCATTAATGAAGCAAGATATAAATAGGTAGAATCATTTATCTTATTGATATCTAAGCCAGTTTCTTTGTTTATTTTATCAAGTCGATAACGAAGTGTATTTCTATGAATATGGAGTGATTTACAGGTTTGAGCTGAATCACAATTATGATTAAAAAAGGCTTTAAGGGTTTTGAGTAATATCCCTTTAGGATCTGCTTTTTGAAGATTAACGATAGGTTGCTTTAATTGTTCCATTCGCCAAGTATCGGATTTTAGTCCATTAATTAAAACGGGTAACTTGTTATCTTGGAAAAATAAAATGCGATGTTTAGCATTAGCAGTACTCATGGTCGCTTTTGCTGTCATATAAGATTGCGCTAGTCCTTCTAGATTTGGAAAGTAATCACCCAATGCTATTTTTATTGTGAATTTCTCATCATGGGAGATGCGTTGAAATAATTGGCGGATCCTTTTTTCTTCATGGCTTCTATTCCATCCTGTATCCGTTAATGTAATTGGTTTTAATACCACAACTTCGTTTAAGGTCACGGAGCTGATTGCCACTAAATTATCGCGCTCTGGATATTCTAATAAATGAACTAATTTTTGAAGATGGCTGAGAGAAAGGTTTTCACCATTAAAAGAATCTACCTTAATGATGGTTGCGATTCGTGGTTGATTAAGATCGAGTTCTAATCGTTCAGCAATTGAATAAAGCTGTTGTGTATTTAAGTCTGATGGTTGAATTAATTGTAGAACTAATTCTTCTTTGTGACGTTTAGACCACTGGATTTCTGTCATTAAAGCGGCTTGCTCAATGATAAGTTCGGCGGTCATTTTTACTAACTCACCGTACTGTTGGATTTCTGAAGGTTTTCCAGAAATACCAACAACCCCAATAACCTTATTTTGAAACACAATGGGTAAGTTAATCCCAGCTTTTACACCACGTAATTGTTGAGCTGTAGAGTAATCGATTTCAACTTCTCGATTTTCATTAATAGCGAGTATCGCTCCTTCATGGCGACAGTTTAATCTTGATGGGTCCCCTGAACCAATAATCACACCATACTCATCCATCACATTGACAGAGTGTTTGATAATTTTCATTGAACGCTCAACAATTTGTTTGGCGATCATTGTGGTTAACTGCATCTTTAAACCTTTTAGCTATTAAGAAAGGAGGGAGTTAGCTATAAAAAAAATAGGGATAAGATTATACTGGAGTAAAAGAGCTCGGCATTGTCTTTGATCCAAAACGTGTGAGTTAACGCCGATATAATTGTTAGGATATCCGATGGATTACGAATTTAAGAAAAATACCCTTGAGGGTACATACCATGCGAATTTTTCTATGGGGCATGAAGCCATGGGACGTTGGTTAGTTGAAGATGTAGCGAAAAATACGGATTTACTCGCAGAAATATATAAGCACATCGCTTTAATTAAAAATACACAGGATGAGTGGACGTTATCAGGCAAGGTGATGACATTAGTATTGAGCGATCAAGAAGTCATTGTTCAAGAGAACGCATTGTTTGAACAATCTGATGAAGAGTTCGAAGAAGATATTCATATGTATGATGATGAATGTATATCAGTATGTGGATTAGAAGATTTTGAAACTATGCTTCAAAGCTGGGAAGCATTTATAAATCGTTTTTAATCTAATGCTCATTGATAGGGAAAGGCTGCACTATATTAGTGCGGCCTTTTTTGTTTTGTTACTCTGCAATTCCCTATCTTATTGAATAATAATTATTTTTAATGTTGGCATACCGATTGAATTGTTAAGGATAAGTAACAAATAAATTCAAGGGACTGAGCTATGAAAATAATTAACGCCATAATTAAACCATTTAAATTAGACGATGTTAGAGAAGCGCTTGCTGATGCTGGAGTAGATGGCATGACCGTTTCAGAAGTGAAAGGATTTGGACGTCAAAAAGGTCATACTGAACTATATCGAGGGGCTGAGTATCAAGTCGATTTTCTTCCAAAAGTAAAATTAGAAATAGCGGTTCAAGCGGAAGGGGTTGACCGTATTGTTGAAGCGATCAGCAAAGCGGCGCACACAGGTAAGATTGGGGATGGAAAGATTTTCGTTTATGACCTTCAGCAAGCTGTGCGTATTCGTACTGGTGAAACCGATACCGAAGCACTTTAAGGATAGAGGACTATATTATGGAACTTTCAACAACAGTATCAGAACTTCGTTATGCGTTAGATACCTTCTTCTTTTTGATGTCAGGTGCATTAGTTATGTGGATGGCAGCAGGGTTTGCCATGCTAGAAGCAGGTTTAGTTCGTTCAAAAAATACAACAGAGATCCTAACTAAAAATATCTGTTTATATGCAATCGCTTGTACCACGTATTTAGTGGTTGGTTATAACATTATGTATGTTGATAACGGCTCAGGTGGTTTTTTACCTTCGATAGGAACCTTAATTGGTACACAGGCTGAAGGTGCCGATCATTCATTAGAATCAGACTTTTTCTTCCAGGTGGTGTTTGTAGCTACTGCAATGTCTGTGGTTTCAGGAGCGGTTGCTGAGCGTATGAAGCTATGGTCATTCCTTATTTTTTCAGCGATTTTAACCGCTTTTATTTATCCAATGGAAGGTTATTGGACATGGGGTGGTGGCTTCCTATCAGAAGCAGGATTCAGTGACTTTGCTGGCTCAGGTATCGTTCATATGGCTGGTGCATCTGCGGCGCTTGCAGGCGTTCTATTACTAGGGGCTCGTAAAGGTAAGTACGGTAAGAAAGGTCAAATATATCCAATTCCAGGTTCAAATATGCCTTTAGCTACACTGGGTACTTTTATTTTATGGTTTGGTTGGTTTGGTTTTAATGGCGGCTCTCAGTTAATGGTTTCTGACTTTGAGAATGCAACGGCGGTCGGACAGATCTTTTTGAATACGAATGCAGCAGCGGCGGCAGGAGCAATTACGGCATTATTTGTATGTAAGAGCACATGGGGTAAAGCTGATTTAACCATGGTATTAAATGGGGCATTAGCAGGTTTAGTTGCTATCACTGCAGATCCGTTATCACCGTCACCATTAGCTGCTGTAAGTGTTGGTGCAGTCGCTGGAGCTCTGGTTGTATTTAGTATTGTTGGTTTTGATAAAATTAAAATTGATGATCCTGTAGGTGCTATTTCTGTTCATGGTGTGTGTGGCTTCTTTGGCTTAATGGTGGTTCCTTTGAGTAACTCTGATGCCACATTTGGAGCGCAACTACTTGGTGCTGTTGTGATCTTCGCATGGGTATTTGGTGCAAGTTTAGCTGTGTGGGCAGTGCTGAAAGCAACCGTTGGTATTCGAGTAACTGAGGAAGAGGAGCTTGAAGGTATGGATGTACATGATTGTGGTATCGATGCTTATCCAGAGTTTGTAAGTGTAAAATAGAAAGTTAATATTTCCTTACAAATTCAAGAGCCCTAATACGAACGTATTAGGGCTTTTTTTGATAAAAATGAAATTGGATCATTGCCATTTTAAAATCTCTTCGTATAATGTCGATATTGATAATTATTCTTATTAGCATTTATAAGTAAAGATTTTAAAGGAATAACATGAAAAAATTACTATCAGTTTCTGCTTTAATTGCAGGTATGTTTGCACCAAGTGTTATGGCTGCTGAAGAAGTTAACGTTTACTCTTACCGCCAACCTTTCTTAGTTGAGCCTATGTTTAAAGAGTTCACAAAAGAGACCGGTATTCAGGTTAATGTTAAATTCGCTAAAAAAGGTTTAGCTGAGAAATTGGCTCAAGAAGGGGAATTAAGCCCTGCTGATGTTATTTTAACAACTGATATTAGCCGTTTAGCTGAATTAACTAATAAAAATTTAGTTCAACCTGTTGATAGTAAAGTTATTGATGCAAATGTTCCTGCACAATATCGTGATGCTGAAGATGAGTGGTTTGCTCTAACACTTCGCGCTCGTAACGTTTATTCATCTCGTGACCGTGTGGGTAAATTAGGTGCTGATTTTGATTATGCTGATTTAGCTAAGCCAGAATGGAAAGGTAAGATTTGTACTCGTAGTGGTAAGCATCCTTACAATGTATCTCTTGTTTCTTCAATGATTGCTCATCATGGTGAAGCAGAAGCGAAAACGTGGTTAGAAGGCGTAAAATCGAACCTTGCTCGTAAGCCTCAGGGTAATGATCGTGCACAAGTTAAAGCGATTAAAGAAGGTCTTTGTGATCTTGCTTTAGGTAATAGTTACTACTTAGGCAAAATGGTTAACGATCCAAAGCAAGTTTCTTGGGCTGAGTCGGTATACATTAACTTCCCAAATCAAAATACTGACGGTACACATGTGAATGTGAGTGGTATGGCGATGGCAAAATATGCACCGAATAAAGATAACGCATTAAAATTAATGGAGTTCTTAACTGGTGATGTAGCACAAGGTATGTATGCTGAAGTTAATTATGAATACCCTGTAAAACCAGGTGTGAAGCGTTCAGAGTTAGTTGCCTCTTGGGGAGATTTTAAAGCGGATACACTTTCTTTAGATGAAATCGCAGATAACCATACAAAAGCGATTAAGCTTTTAGATGAAGTTAAATTCGATCTTTAATTTGATATTTAATAATGGTGAGGTAACAATACCTCATCATTTTTATAAGAGCCTTGCAGTTTAGGCAATGAAAGAAAAATTATTATTCTGGAAAACCAGTAGTTGGAGTCTTTCTCTGCTACTGGTTTTACCGATCTTAGCGATCCTATACACAGCATTAGGTAATACAGATGATATATTTACTCATCTGTTTAATACTGTGCTTCCTACATACACACTCAACACGGTTTTATTAGTGTTTGGTGCGATGTTCTTCTCTCTTATTTTGGGTGTTCCTTCTGCGTGGTTTATGGCTATGTGCCGTATTCCTAGCTCTTCCATTTTACAATGGGCTTTGGTTTTGCCTCTTGCTATGCCTGCTTATATCGTTGGGTACATCTATACGGATTGGTTAGATTTTGCTGGTCCAATACAAGTGTTATTACGTGATATTTTTGGCTGGCAGTCTTATAGCGATTATTGGTTCCCAGATATTCGTACATTAACTGGTGCCATCTTAGTTATGTCTTTAGTTTTGTACCCTTATGTATATTTATTAGCTCGCGCAGCTTTTATGGAACAAAACATCAGTTTGTTACAATCAGCACGCTTACTAAAATGTACACCTTGGGAAAGTTTTAAACGTATTTCTTTACCTCTTGCTAGACCATCGATTGCTGTTGCACTGTCATTAGTTGCAATGGAGGCATTAGGGGATTTTGGTACTGTGAGCTATTTTGCGGTTAATACGTTAACGACGGCGGTTTATGATACTTGGCTTGGTTATTCAAATTTGAATGCGGCTGCCAAGGTTTCTGCTTTTATGCTGATGGGTATTTTATTGTTGATCAGTGGTGAACGTTATAGCCGCCGTAAACAAAAAATGTTCCAAGAAAAATTTAATACTAGCGAGGAATTTCAATATCAGCTGCATGGTTGGAAAAAGTGGAGCGCCTTTATTTGGTGTTGGGGACTTGTTTCGATAGCTTTTATTTTCCCATTAATGCAGTTAATCAGTTATGCCATTGATTACTTTGAGCAAAGTTGGACTGCAGAATTTCAAGAATATGCCATCAATAGTTTATATGTCTCCAGTATTTCTGCCGTTATTGCCGTAATCATTGCTGTTGTGGTTAATTTCTTACGTCGCTTAAAGCCTGCGAGTAAATGGAGCGTTATTCCTATGCGTTTGGCTTCATTGGGTTATGCTGTACCGGGAACGGTTTTAGCTATTGGCGTTATGCTACCTATGATTGGTTTGGACCATTTTATTAATGATGTATCAAAACAGTTTGGCTTTGGGGTTATTGGGCTGATTTTCTCCGGTTCTATTTTTGCGTTAATTTTTGCTTCTGTAACTCGATTTTCAGCGGTCGCTATCGGTTCTATTGAAAGTAACTTAAATAAGATACCGCCATCATTAGATATGGCTTCTCGCACATTGGGATGTGGGACTTGGTCTATGCTGTGTCGAGTACATTTTCCTTTGATTCGTCGTGGCTGTTTAATTGCGGGGCTTTTAGTGTTCATTGAGACAATGAAAGAGCTTAACGCGGCGTTATTATTGCGCCCATTTAATTTTGAAACACTGGCAACTTACGTGTTTAATTTTGCTTCTGATGAGCAACTAGAGATCGCAGCGATGCCTGCGGTGCTATTGGTTTTAGTGGGGTTAATTCCATTAATTATTGTTAACCGTTCTTTGGAGCAACATCATTAATGAAGTCTGCATTATCTATTTCAAATTTGACTTGTCGCTATCACGATCAAGATATCTTATCTCAGCTTTCATTAAATGTTGAACAAGGTGAGATTGTTTGTTTACTTGGTGCAAGTGGGTGTGGAAAAACGACGTTATTAAAATCCATTGCAGGTCTGTTGCCTTTATCGTCTGGTGAGATGAACTTAAATGGTAAGGTGATAACGGATAACAATACTTGGTTACCACCAGAGCAAAGAAACATCGGCATGATTTTTCAAGATTATGCACTTTTCCCTCATTTGACGGTGACTCAAAATATTGGTTTTGGCTTAAAGGATTGGGATAAGAAAAAAGCCGATGATAAAGTTGAGTCGATGTTACACCTAGTTCATTTAAGCGGATTTGGTGATCGTTATCCTCATCAATTGTCTGGTGGACAACAACAGCGTGTCGCCATTGCGCGAGCGTTGGCGAGTGAACCTGATTTACTTTTACTTGATGAGCCATTTTCAAATATTGATACACAAGTACGTCATGACTTGATTAAAGAGATCCGTCGAATTTTTAAGGCTCAAGGTGTGACGGCTATTTTTGTTACTCACAGTCGTGAAGAAGCCTTCGCTTTTTCAGATAAATTAGCAGTAATGAATCATGGCGTGATTGAACAGTTTGGTAGCTCTAACGATTTATATTACTCCCCTAATAGTCGCTTTGTTGCTGATTTTTTAGGTGGTGGTTCTTATGTGTCTGGTACGATTAACCAGAATGGAAATATTGATACTCAAGTTGGTTTCATCTCTTGTGGTAGAAGTACAACGGAAGCCGATAAAAAAGCTGAGGTGTTATTGCGACCACAAAATATTACCTTATATCGTGATGCAAGCGGTGAGGCGATAGTGAAAGAGCTGCAATTTATGGGGGATACGTGTCGTTATGTTATCGATAGTGATGGTGTGGAATTAATCGCTGTTTCTAATGATTCATTAACGATAGGTGAAAAAGTGAAGTTTGAAATCAAACCACATTGCCCAATTGTTTTTGTTCAAGAAAATAAATAAAAAGAACCCAGCTAACAGACTCTGATATTAGCTGGGTTAATTCTTTAGAGCTTTTGTTTTAGTTAAAACGTAGAAACTAAAGAGAAAGGAAAGCTTTCATTTCATTAAGTACTTTTTCTGCCGTTGGTTTGTCTTCCATTTCAGCAAAAATACGTAGTAATGGTTCGGTACCAGAGAAGCGAGCAATGACCCAACCTCCATTTTTAAAGTAAACTTTAGCACCATCTTCATAGCTTACTTTTTCTATTTCATATTCAAATTCAGGCAGTTGCTTCTCTACATAAATTTTATTATATAGGGCTTCTTTTTCTGCAGGTTTAAAGGTGCAATCGCCTTCCGCTGTATAGGCGTAACCATATTTAGCGTAAATCTCATCAAGCATTTCAGATAGTTTTTTACCTGTAACACTGATCATTTCAACTAATAAGCTAGAAGCGAATACGCCATCTTTACCTTTAATATGTCCACGAATGGTTAAACCACCAGAACTTTCACCACCGATTAAAGAGTCATCCGCTTCCATTTGAGAGCTGATGTGCTTAAAGCCTACAGGAACCTCAAAGCATTTTTCGCCGTGATCTGCTGCGACTTTATCAAGTAAGTGAGTCGTTGCAATATTACGAACCACTGAGCCTTTCCAGCCTTTGTACTCAAGTAAATAGTAGTAAAGGAGAATTAGGACTTCATTAGGGTGAATAAAGTTACCTTTTTCATCGATAATACCTAGACGGTCAGCATCTCCATCAGTACCAATACCAATGTCATAACCTTCGTGTGCAACTAAGTGTTTTAAGCGATACAAAGTAGCGGCACTTGGCGATGGCATTAAGCCTCCAAATGCAGGGTTTTCACCATCGTTGATAACGTCAACATCGCAACGACCATTAATTAACACCGTTTGAAGCGCATTTTTTGCTACACCAAACATTGGATCGATAAGTACACGTAAGTTGGCTTTTTTAATTGATTCGATATCAATAAAGTCGATGATTGAGTCAACAAATGCGTTCATTGGGTTAATGATTTCAATTTTTCCCGCAGTAACCGCTTCTTCAAATTCTAATGCATTAACATCTTGTTGAGTTAAATGAGCAATTTGTTGTTCGATTTTTTGGGTAATGATTTCATCGGCGTCACGACCACCTTCGATGAACACTTTCACACCGTTGTAGTCTGCAGGGTTATGAGATGCAGTGATACAAGCTGAATAGATACAACCCATCTCTTTTGTTTGGAACATAACGATAGGGGTTGGAACAAACTTATCAATAAAACTTACTTTAATGCCATTGGCTGCAACAACTTCTGCAAACCATTTTCCTGCTTTATCTGATAAGAAGCGACGGTCAAAACCAATAACAAACCCTTTATCTTGGACTTGTTCGTTAATCATAATATTTGATAGTGCTTGAGCAACAAGACGTACGTTGTCTTTGGTAAATTCTTCACCAATAAATGCGCGCCAACCACCTGTACCAAATTGAATCATAGTAAATTCCTTTTATAGTAAGGCACCAAAATAAGGTGCCTTACTTTTGTCTATAAAACTTAGCTCATCATTAAACGAGCTTAGCCCATAATTACGACAACTTCGTTAATAGAACCTTCGGCTTGAACCGGTACTGAACCCACAACTTCTGTACCATTAAGCGTAATGCTTTGAACCCCTTTACTTACAGAATTCGGGTTTTTCACCTGAATGTTGTAAGTGGCGCCACGCCATTGGCGAGTAACGGTAAATTCAGGCCAGTTTGTTGGAATACATGGATCAATCGTTAATCCATCAAAACCAGTACGAACACCCAAGATAAAGTTAGTTACTGCAAAGTAAGCCCAACCCGATGTTCCAGTTAACCAAGGGTGGTTTGCACGACCATGATCTTGGTGATCTTTACCCATAATGAATTGAACGTATGAGTATGGTTCAGCAATACGTTTTTCAATGATGTCATTTTGGTTATATGGGTTAAGTGCATCGTAGAACTTCATCGCACGGTCACCACGACCAAGTTTCGCTTCTGCTACCCAAGCCCATGGGTTTGGATGAGAGAAGATTGCGCCATTTTCTTTTACGCCTTGATAAACACGAGTAACAAAACCGATATCATCATTTGGTGTTGCAAATGATGGTGAATTTAGGTGAAGACCGTATTCAGAGAATAGGTTTTCATCAACGGCATCCATCGCTTTCTCGCCACGTTCTTGAGACACCGCACCAGAAAGTACCGCTAATGTATTTGATTCAAGATGCACTCGACCTTCGGTTTGTTGTGCTGTACCAATTTTGTCGCCATCTTTTGTTAGGCCACGAATGTACCAACCGCCTTCGTCATCCCAAAGGTGTGTTTCACACGCTTCACGAACATTTGCTGCCATTTCTGTATATTTCGTTACGTCAGCATCGTTATTACGGAATTTAGCTAAATCTAGGAACTCTTGAAGCGCCCAGAAGTGTAAGAATGAAACCATTGATGATTCACCACCACCTAGGTTTAGACAGTCGTTCCAGTCAGCTCGTAACCCTTTACAGATACCTGTTTGACCAACATATTCAGCAGAAAAATCTAATGCTGCTTTCATGTGTTCATAAACCGTTGCATCGCCACCATCAGCATATGGGATCACTTCATCAAAGAAAGAATGCTCACCGGTTTCCATTACGTATTTGATAATAGTAGGAACGATCCATAAGTGGTCATCAGAACACGTATCTTCAATACCGTGGATCTTGTCGTCGTCAGATGGTGTTGGAACCACTGTCGGTGATTTAGATGGTTTAACATCTGCTTTTTCTGGATCAAACCAATCTGGATCGAATAGATGTAGACCGTAACCTGCTTTTACTTGTCCGCGTAGTAAATCCACAATACGTTTGCGAGTCATTGCTGGGTTAGCGTGAGGCACAGAAATCGCATCTTGAGCAGTATCACGATAACCAAGACCTGTACGTCCGCCTACTTCGATGAATGAAGCAAAGCGAGACCATACAACACACGTTTCAGCTTGGTATAGCGTCCATGTGTTGATCATTGTATCTAGGCCTTCGTTTGGTGATGATACTTGGAATTTCTCACAGCGCTCATTCCAGTGATTTTTAATTTCTTGGAATGCCGCATCCACATTTGCCACGTCTTGATATTTTTCACGTAGACGTTCGCCATTACCTTTACCAATACCTAGTACGTAAGCAAAACGCACTTCTTCACCAGGTTGAATTGTGAATTGTTTATGCAGAGAACCACAGTGGTTATAACAAGTTTGCGCTGAGTTTGAACAACGTCCTTTTTCAACGGCAATCGGATTTGCTTCATCACGGTATAGACCTAAGAAGGTATCGCGTTGGCCATCGTATGAATCAGGGTCAAACGTTGAAGCTAGGTAGTAGAAGCCTTCAAAGTCATTGGTGTTGTAGTAAAGATCGTATTCAAGTACGCCATTTTTGTATTCTGTACCCGCAGAGTAAAGAGACATCTGGTGGTTTTGATTATCAGATTGAATATGGCTAAATGAAAACTCAACAAATGAGAACGTTGAAATAGTGCGTGGTTTATCGCTCGTGTTTTTAATCACGACATCCCATACTTCAGCATCTTCACCTTTTGGTACGAATAATGTTTTTGTTGCTTCAATACCGTTGTATTCACATTTGAATTTTGAGTAAGAAAGACCGTGGCGAACTTCATAGTTTGCTTCGTCTAAGCTTTTTGCTACTGGTTGCCATGAGATTGACCAGTAATCACCAGTTTCATCATCACGTAAATAAACATAATGTCCTGGGCGATCAAATGTGCCATTTGGGCGGAACTTAGTAACACGGTTGTACTCTGGAGAGTTATAGAAAGAGTAACCGCCAGCATTGTGAGAAATAACAGTACAGAACTTTTCTGTACCTAAGTAGTTAGTCCATGGTGCTGGTACGTCAGGGCGTGTGATGACATATTCACGATTGTCGTTATCGAAAAAACCGTATTTCATTTTTTTATCCTTAACTAAAATACTAATAAATGGGTGACTTATGGTTGACGGAAATTAATACCCTGACGTGTTAGGGTTGGTAATCGTCCATTTAACCTTGCTAAAAAGTCTGTCCAGTTTCTGTGTTGTTTTTGTGTCCACATTCCTTCAGATATTGCTAAAAGACGTGGGAAAATCATGTAATCCATGCGCTCTTGGTTATTGATGATTTCACACCAAAGTGCACATTGAATTCCGAGAATGCGTTTACGAATAGGGTCGTTATCAGCTAATTCAGCAAGAGGTTCGTAGTTATAAGCCTCTTCAAGAGGAAGTACATTTGCCCAATCTACTCCAGGTTCTTCAGGAGCATAATCTTGTGCCATATCTAAATAGGTGGTTTGACCCGGTTGGAGTACGACATCAAAACCTTGTTTAGCACAATTTAATGCTGCTTCTTCACTCAACCAAGAGTAAATAACGGTATCTTTGCTGACTTTATTACCATGCTGAGCTTCTTCCCAACCAAGCATCTGTTTGCCTAGTTGTTTTAATTTGTTTTCAGCATGACGAAGTAGGTGGCCTTGCAATTCAACAGGGTCGCTATAACCTTGCTCTTTCATCAATTTTTGACATTTTTCACTATCAGTCCAGACCCCTTTTGGAACTTCATCAGCACCAATATGAACGTATGGAGCAGGGAAAAGAGCGGCAATTTCTTCGAGTACGGTATCAATAAACTGGTAGGTGCCTTCGATTGCAGGTGATAGCACATTATCTGTGTAGTGTTGAATACTGCGATAAGCCGAATTATCGTCAGAATCAATTAATAAATGAGGCAGTGATTTAATAGCTGCACGGCAATGACCTGGAATATCGATTTCAGGTATTACTGTTATTCCACGTTGTTCTGCATAAGCAATGACGTCTTTAATCTCTTCTTGAGAATAATAACCCCCATGCTTTTCTGCTATATGAGTGTATTGTGGCTCAATCACTTCTTCTGGCCCACGCCATGCACCAATTTGCGTTAATTCAGGAAAGGCTTTTATTTCTACTCGCCATCCTTCGTCATCCGTTAAATGCCAATGGAAAGTGTTAAATTTATAATGAGCTAATTGATTAATTAAACGTTTTACACGCTCTAGTGGATGGAAGTGTCTTGCACAATCTAGCATCATTCCACGATAGTGAAAGCGTGGTTGGTCTTTGATTTTTGCACACGGGATCAAGTGTGTATTTTCATTTATTAATTGCAAAAGCGTCGCAGATGCGTGAACGAATCCCTCATTAGAGCCTGCATTAAGAGTGATGACATCTTCAGATACCGAAAGTTGATATGCACCTTTATCTAATGTTGGATTAGCAATGAATTGGATCTGACCTTGTGATTTAATCGGATACTTTAAAGAAGTCATGTTTTCTAATTCATCACTTAGCCACTGTGCAGCACCCTGTGCTAAATGGGTTTGCGTTTCTAGAGATATTTTATTTTTTAGATTAAATTGCCCATCAAGACGTTGTACTGATTCTGGTTTTGGAATAAGAGACAGTTCAGAAGGAGCAACTCTAGGGATAGATGTTCTTTCTGAGTAAGGTGAAGCCAAAACAATTGGTGAGATCGATACATCTAAAAAATGAGTATTTTTGCCATCATCAACAAAAATGGCAGCATCATCTAAACCATCAGTGATAAAGCGAAAAGGTGCGGTGCCAATACTAAACTCAACATAATAGTGATTATTTGCCTTTAGTACTTGGTGGGCATCTGGAGTTAATTTACAAAAACTACCGACTTGCTCTAATGTTCCTTGGGAATTACTTTCAGGTGCAATAAAACGATCAATAGTAAATTGTAATTGCCAATGATGAAGAGCTACATCGCTTAAATTATGTAAGGTTAAGCCAAAACGGTTTAACTTTTCTTTGTCTGATAAGACAACAAGGTCTACACGATAATCCATCATCTTTTCCTTATAAAAGACTAGAACAGGTTATGTTCTTTGTTTATTGCCATCATAATGCCACCTTCAATGGCATCAAATTGCGGCTGTACTAAATATTGACGAATAGAAGGCGATAGCCATTCAACAATGCGTTCACCAATACTTCCCATAAGAGCGATTTTTGTGGCTCCTTTTTTGTTTAGTGCGGTTAAAAACATTTCAATATCGCTTGCTGTTTGTTGCAGCATATCGATAGCAAGCGTGTCTCCTTTTAATGCAAGTTCAAAAATAGCTGGTGAGAACTGACCATAGTCACAAGGACGAGCCGTTTTAGACCAATCAACGATACTATCAATATCATTCTCAAAGTGCGCTAATACGTGTTCGGTAAGAGTAGTGGTAGGTTTAATACCATCGGAGGCCAATAGGGTATATTGAATTAAACGAAGTCCCATAATAGCGCCGCCGCCTTGATCTGAAATAGGGAACTCGCGCCCACCAACAACATGTTGTTGACCGTTGCTAATATAGATGCCACAAGAACCTGTACCTGCGATCATGATCGCGCCATTCTCACCGTTATGAGCACCTAAACAAGCGCCATAAGCATCAGTATTAAGTACTATTGAGGCAAAAGGGTGAGCTTGTTGCATAAAGTGATGCCAAGCTGATTTTTGTTCAGCGCCAGCAAGAGCCAAACCAAGGTGCATGCGAGAGAAATCCGCATCCGTTAGATTATGCTGTGCAGCAGCTTGGGTGATGGCATCAATGATTGAATTCATTGCTACATCAACGCCAAGTAGGATATTCGCGCTTCCACTTTTTGCTTCACCTAATAATTCACCTTGTTCATTGCGAATACGAGCTCGACAAGACGTACCGCCACCATCAATACCGACATATAAATGCGTCATGATTATGCTCCTTGCTCTGAGTAATAAGCGGATTGAGACATCATAGCTAACAGATACCATGCGGCGTGAGGGATCCATTGCTCACCCCAACGCCAGTTTTGCAACATATCATCGCCATGTGGTGCAGGATTAAATGCAATATTTTCTTCGTCTTCAAAACCACCAGTAATTCCATTACAAACACCACCTTTGGCATTAAAGAAACCAAGATGAGGAAGGTAATCAGGATTATTGTGGCCATGACCGTCTAACATACACATGTCATAAGGATTTAGACCTAGCACCCAGTTCAGGTTATGTTGAGCAAATGAGGCTAGTCTTTGTTTTAGCTCGTTAGAGGTTAGGTGTGGTAACACAAGGTAGCTCATACTCGCTAGAGAGCCGAGTCGAGCATTTTCGCCTTGCCACCAGTAACCAGACTCATTGTCGTGAGCAACAAAGAAAGCACTGCGTTTTTGACCATTAACGGCTTTAACGTATTGTCTTGGGTAACCAAATGGATTGAATGTCTCCGATGAAATAGTCAATTCAAATTCAACCGCTTGATTGATCACTAGTTGAGTATGAGCTTTGCGGCTATTATCGGTTTCAATCTCTAAGTACTGAGAGAGGGCAATAACAGGAAGGCCTGCTTCTGCTGCGTGAAAATATGGACGTTCGCCATTATCAGTCGCTGACCAGAAGTGTGAGAAATTATCATCACTTTGTTGACGTGCAGAAAGTTTATCGGCCCAGATTCGAGCTTCAATTAAGAAGCTATTTTCTTGTGTTGCTTTAAACAGTTCAATAACAGCAAGAAGAGCACAATATTCATCAATAATGTTTTCTTCGCCATTATTTAAATAACTAAGGTTGTTTTCTTTTAAGTGCCAGTAGCCTTTAGTTGCTGCGGCTAAGTATTCTTCGCGAGTAAATTCGCCATCAAGTGTTAATTGAGATGCAGCGGCAAGAGCAGCGATAGATACGCCACCACCTTGACGAAATCCTGCTTGATAATCATCGGATTTATGACCTTCTTGAGTAGCATAAGCACAAATATCACGTTGATTGATATCTTTACTCCATTTATCAAAGACGGTCATATAAAAGAAACCTGCCGGATTTTGCATTCGAACTAGGAAGTCTGCACCAAATAACGCCTCTTCCGTAAGACGGGTGCGAGAGAAAGCGGCAAAATCCGATAGGTTTTGTGTTAGTTCTAATCCTTTAAGCATATTCCAAACAACCATCGGAATTTGCTGAGGATTAAGGTAATTAGCAT
Organism: Aliivibrio fischeri ATCC 7744 = JCM 18803 = DSM 507; assembly: GCF_023983475.1. Taxonomy (NCBI): domain Bacteria; kingdom Pseudomonadati; phylum Pseudomonadota; class Gammaproteobacteria; order Vibrionales; family Vibrionaceae; genus Aliivibrio; species Aliivibrio fischeri. The sequence continues at coordinate 2,447,584 of NZ_CP092712.1, read as the reverse complement.
AAGATAAGTGACTAAGGTATTTACTCACATCACCGGATGCATCATACCAACCGCCATGAACATCCACGGTTTCGTTGCTATTTAATAAAGGAGCTTGTTTATCTTGTTTATCGAAAATCCCACCACATCGTTGTGATTTGAAATAGTGCATAACATCAGAAAATGTGTGCGCCATTAATAAGTTGGTTTTGATAACAAAAGAGTGAGACATTACACCTTCGATAACAAGAATGAATTCACCTTCTTCAGTAAAATCAGTAAATGTTATCTCAGCAAAATAACCTTGATGCCAATGAGCGACTTGGTCTGATGAAGAAATAGAAAAACGGTATTTGACCTCTTGTGTTTGAGTACAAACAATATGACCTGATATTGGCTGCGTAAGGGCAGTGGTAGCCAATAATACTGCTGATTTCGGTCCGTTTGTTTCATATCCAATATGGTTAGTTAACAGTTGCATCTATTTCTCCAAAATACCAATTACTGCTGTTCAGAATTACAAATGAAATTAATTTTCGTATAAGTAACAACGAACAAAATGGTTGTCTGACAGTTTTGTTACGCCAGGCATTTGTTCTTTACATTTAGCACTTGCGTGAAGACAGCGGCCAGCAAAAGGACAGCCTACTGATTCAGGTGTCCATAATGGAATTTCACCTTTGTTGCCTTTTAGTTCTGTATGGATCGACTTACTTGGATCTGGAACTGCTGATACAAGTAGTTGAGTGTATGGGTGTTGTGGATCGTGGATGATCTCATCCGTATCACCCCATTCAACCATGTGACCGACATACATAACCGCAAGATCTTCTGCAATGTAACGTGCAGTTGCGATATCGTGAGTGATATAAAGAAGAGACATTTTTTTCTCGAACTTCATCTCTTCCATTAGGTTTAGAACACCAGCACGAATCGACACATCAAGCATTGAGGTTGGTTCGTCAGCTAATACCACTTCAGCACCAACAGCAATGTTTCTTGCAAGGTTTACACGTTGACGTTGGCCACCTGAAAGTTGGTGCGGGAACTTTGCCGCTGTTTCTTTAGGTGGGATCAAACCAACTTGTTCTAGAAGATCGTAAACGCGCTCTTCTAATTCCTTTTTATTGCCTGGAGTCACTTTCTTATGGATAAGAAGAGGACGGGCAATATGGTGGAAGATGTTGTGAGTAGGGTTTAAAGAACCAAACGGATCTTGCCATACCATTTGAACACCTTCGCGATAAGTCATTAAATCGTTTTTCTTAACGATAGTTTGAATATCACGACCTTTGTATTCGATTACACCATCTGTTGGTGCATACATTTTTGCTATCATTTTTGCTGTGGTGGATTTACCTGAACCTGATTCACCAACAACAGAAAGACCGCGGCTTTTGTACATTTTGAAAGATACGTCATTAATAGCACGCATCATTGGGTTTTTAAGTGCGTTACTGCTTACAGGGAAATCTTTAACCAGATTTTTACCTTCAATCAGTAATTCGCCAAATTCTTTGCTCATAATTTACTCCAGAAAATCCGTTTTATGCTTTTACTTGTGCAATGGTTTCACCGTAAAGGTGACAGTTTGACAAGTGTCCAGGCTCGATCTGACGAAGCTGTGTTGGAATCGAACGACATGCTTCATGTACACGATCACAGCGAGCTTGGAAGCGACAGCCTTGTGGAACCTCTAGTAAGTTAAGAGGGTTTCCTGGGATCCCTGTTAATTTCGTTTTTGGTCCCGTTAACGGTGGGAATGAGCTACCAAGGCCTTTTGTATATGGGTGATAAGGTGAAGTTAAGATTTCTTTAGAAGAAGCAACTTCGATTAATTCACCTGAATACATGATCCCAATACGATCAGAGAACTCAACCATTAACGATAAATCGTGCGTAATGAACAGAATAGAGAAACCAAACTCTTCTTTAAGCGCATAGATTTTTTGTAAGATCTCACGTTGAACAACCACATCAAGAGCAGTAGTTGGTTCATCCATAATGATCATTTTCGGGTTTAACGCTAACGCAATTGCAATAACTAAACGTTGACGCATACCACCAGAGAACTGGTGTGGGTAATCAGTCAAACGACTAGGGTGAATATCAACAATTTCAAGTAAACCTTGTGCACGAGAAATGGCTTGTTCACGAGTCATGGTTGTGTGGCGCATAATCACGTCACAAAATTGTTCTTCCATCGTGAGTACTGGGTTCAATGCGTTCATGGCGCTTTGGAATACCATTGACATTTCACTCCAACGGAATGCCTGCATTTGAGCATCGCTGTACTTTAAAATATCTTTACCATCGAAGAACACTTCACCACCGGTAATGAATGCTGGCGGCTTATGCAGACGCATTAAAGAGAATGCTACGGTTGATTTACCACAACCAGATTCGCCTGCTAGACCAAAGACTTCACCTTTACCAATGTCAAAACTCACATTGTTTACAGCACGTACATCACCTGCGTCAGTAATGTAATCCACACACAGATTGCGGATAGAAATTTGTGGGTCAGTCATATTAATCTTCCCTGTTCCAATTTAATTCTGGTTTACCTAAATCTGGCTTACGTTCTTCAGTGTCTTGAGATGCCATTTTCTTCCAGCGTTTCATACCTTTATGAGAACGTAGTTGAGGGTTAGCAATTTCATCGACCGCAAAGTTAAGCATTGCTAGACCAATTGCGAGTAGCGTCAGAGCCATACAAGGAGCAATCAGTTCCCACCATGCGCCAATTAGAATTGATGATGATGTTTGTACGTTGTAAAGCATGATGCCCCAACTGATTGTACTTGGGTCACCAAGACCTAAGAACGAGATGGTTGCTTCCATCATGATTGCGTACATCACTGAGCCGATGAAACTTGCACCAACGATAGAGATAAGGTTTGGAAGAATCTCAACAAAGATGATGCGCCATGCTGATTCACCAAGAACTTCTGCGGCCTTAACGAATTCTTTTTCACGTAGTGCTAAGGTTTGAGAACGAATTACACGTGCGCCCCAAGCCCAGGAGGTACAACCGATAATGAGGGCGATGGTCATTGGCCCTGCCTCACCAATAAATGCTGCAAGAACGAATAGTAGTGGATATTGAGGTATAACAAGCATGATGTTCATTGCTGCTGTTAATACATCATCAACTTTACCGCCAAAGTAACCCGCAGAAACACCGATGATGGTTGCTAAGAAACAAACAACAACACCAGCACCAAAGCCAACAGCAAGTGATACGCGTGCACCGTGTGCAAGTTGAGACCAAACGTCACGACCCATACGAGTTGTACCCATTACGTGATCTGCTTTTTTAGACATCAGTAATGTACGGCGATCGGTTGCTAGGTTTTCTGCAACCCAACCTTCAGGGTTATTTTGAGCAGCGTTTACAACAAAGCTTGGGTATTCATGTGGTTTACCAGTACGTTTATCTGGAGCATGGTCGCTAAGAAATGGTGCGAACACAGCAATAAAGATAAACATGAATAGGATACCTAAACCAAACAGAGATTTAGGGTTACCTGAAAGTAGTTTAATTAAGCCTTTCATTATTATTTTCCTCCCTTGCGTAGGCGAGGGTCTAGAACAACGTATAACATGTCAGCAAGAAGGTTAAAGAACAGCATGAACAGAGTCATGATAAGTAGCTGACCTTGGAGAACTTGGTAGTCACGAGAAGTGATTGCGTTAAACAGTACAGAACCAAGACCTGGATAGTTGAAGATGATTTCAACGATTAACTGACCACCAATTGCCATACCTAATGACATTGATAGAGCAGTAACACTTGGAAGCATTGCGTTTCGTGCTGCATAGTTAAATACAACGCGGTTTTCGCTTAAGCCTTTACCTTTAGCCATGGTGATGTAGTCTTCACCAAGTAGGTTAATCATGTTGTTACGCATGTTAATTAGGAAGCCACCAATTTGAACAATAGCCGCACAGAACAGTGGAAGAATAGCGTGATAAGCAACATCTTTAATGAATGCCCAGCTTGTCCAATCTGGAATTGTGCCTGGAGTATATGCGTAGCCTGTAGGGAACCATTTCAAACCGACAGCAAAGGTAAACATAGCTAACATTGCAATAACGACTTGAGGTACAGCTTGGATAACCAACATCCCTGGAGAGATGAATGTATCGTAAGCGCTACCGCGTTTCCATGCTGCAAAGATGCCAAGAATAGAACCTAGAGAGAATGATAAAATTACCGCAGTACCTGCTAGGAATAATGACCAACCAAATGCACCACCAAGTAAATCATTTACACTTAGCGGATAGAATTTGATAGAAGTACCTAATTCCCAAGTTAGGATGTTTTTGATGTAGATAAAGTATTGCTCATATAGAGGGCCATCAACAAAGCCAAGCAATTGTTTCATTGCTTCAATACGCTCAGGAGTTACCTGAGTGGTTGCATTAGCGAACATCATGACAACAGGGTCACCTGGCATTGCTCGCGGAATGATAAAGTTAATCGTTGCAGCAACGACCAACGCAATAAAATAGAACGATAAACGTCTTAGAAAAAATCCCATAACTCACACCTTACTCATCCAGATATTGTTTGCCTGACCTGGAAATCAGGACATAAAATCCCCTGACGACGAGCGCCATTCCTTTAGCTAGTAGGGAAGGGGGGGAATAGGCGGTGCACAAAGGGTGCACCGCAAAGACAGTTACATATTACTTAACAGGCTTTAGGTCAAGAACGTGTAGAAGACGCTCAGGGATACCAGCCCAGATATTTGGACGGCCCTTAGGATTCTTCTCGTTCCACCAACCGCTGAAGCGTTTTGTGTTGTATTGGTACATGTAAGCACCAGACATCACAGGGAGTGTTACTTGGTTTTCAGCGATGATTTTCTGAATGCCATGAGCGATTTCTAATTGCTCATCACGGTCAGCTGTTTTGTAGAAGCTATCAAGTAGAGCGTCAAGTTTCGCATCTTTGAAGTAGTGCATTGCGAAACGAGGCATGCCATCACCTTCTTGAAGTGCTGAGTTGTAAGCACTGTTCCAGTATAGGTGTGGATCGGCACCGTGGAAGTAGTTTGTGTAAGCTACATCATAAGTACCTTCTAGCATTGCTTGGTTGTATACCGCGAACTCAGGAGTACGAGCTTTCGCTTTGATACCAACTTCATCTAATTGCTCTACAGCAAGTTGAACTGTGTTGTTAAAGTCAGTCCAGCCGTTTGGAGATTGGATTAGAAGCTCGAAAGGCTTACCTGATGGAGTATCAACATACCCATCGCCGTTTACGTCTTTAAAGCCAGCTTTAGCTAGTTGCTTTTTAGCGCCTTCAACGTTGTATGTGTTGAATTTCTTGTACTTGTTGTGAGTACCTTCATCAGACCATGCTTCAAATGCATAACCAAGACCAGATGCGAAATCATTCACTGTACCGCCGCCGTAGAATGCGATATCAATGATTGTTTGACGGTCAAGAGCCATACCCATAGCACGACGGAACTCAACATTTGTTAGTGCTTCGTTTTTAGCTGCATCAGGGTTTTTAAAGTTAACCATGAATGCTTGTGTACCTGATGGCGGGTACCAGTATTGGTGGTTAGGACTTGCTGAAGCGTATGTACGATCGATATCTGGAACGAAAGAAGATGTCCAGTCTAGTTCAGAGTTAACAATCTTACCTAGTAATTGGTCGTTGTTTGCGATTTGAGGTACACGTAAACAGTCCACATCTAGGTTATCGTTATCCCAGTAGTTAGGGTTACGACACTGAATGTAAAGTTGAGGTGTAAAAGTATCGATCTCAGTAAATGGACCTGTACCTACTGGGTTTTCGTTTGTAAATGTTGTTGGATCTTTCACTTTAGACCAAATGTGCTCAGCAACGATTGGAACTAGTGAAATTTCGTATGGAACGTTTGAGTTAGCTTCAGATAGGCTGAATTTAACTTGGTATTCATTTACGCGTTCAACGTTTGTAACCCACTTATTGATACCACGTTGATCAAGCTCAGGCTTATCTTTTAGTAGTTTATAAGAGTAAATTACGTCGTCAGCTGTGAATTTCTCACCATCAGACCATTTAACACCTTTACGAATGTCAAAAGTTACACTCATAAGGTCATCAGACATACGGAAATCTTCCGCAAGACGCATAACTGGTTTGTTACCATGCATTTCATTAAAGATAACTAGTGGTTCGTAAACAAAATCTGTTGTTGTACGAAGGTTAGTTGCAAGGTATGGGTTAAAGTTTTGGATCATTGTAGGGTAGAAATCTGGTACCACTGTTAGCTCACTTCGTGCCGCTGCATCTGTAGCTGCAAAACCCGTTGTTGCTGCAAGTACTGCAGCAGCTAATGTAGTTTTTTTAATATTGGCAAGCATAGCTGTTCCTTACTCTTTGCTTTAGTTTCACGATATATACGTCTTTATCAATTTGATAAACACACATTAAAGGCTTACCTCAAATCCATTTTTCCAAATTGCCTTTCTAATGGTTTTTGAGTGGTCTGTAGGCCTTGGGCATGTATAGGAAACCGTTTTCGGCTCAAAACGTCAATTTGGATTACCGTTAAAAACGGCAAAATAACTTTTTTTAACGTCAAAAACGTTATTTTCTGTAATTGTGTGTGTTTTTTACTCTATTTAAGTGGTGTGACCTTTATCTCATGTACGTCGTCCTGTATGTTGTTAAGTTAGTGTTTACTTACAGTTTTAGCCTTTATAATTATACTTTCTTTTTTCTTGCTCTATAGTGGTGACCTTGATCACCTGTGATCTCTATCGTTAATTTTATCGCTAAAATTATTGGGCAAGGTTTGTTGTGAGTCGCTTCTCATAATTATGACAAATATATAATAGATGAGTTTTTTCCACTAAAAAATAGCTAAATACAGTCAAATTACAGTGCTGATTAAGTGCTTTTTTTGAACCGTGAATTTGGTTGTGGCGAAAAAAAAGCCCGTAAATATTACGGACTTTTAGGTTGAGTTACGATGGTAAATATTAGTTGTTGGATATGAGTATTTGTAGCTTATCTTTAATTCTAACTAGTTTGTCACGTTGGTCATTGTATTGCTCACAATGTTCTAAAATGTACTCTAAAGTACTAATTACGGTTCTCCAGCGTGGTGTTTTCGGCAGGGTTTCTACTCGTAAGTATTTATCAAGTGTACGTGTTTGTAGTGTGCTTCTATCTAAATACACTCGCCATAATCCACTCTCTTCTGCGAGAGTGTATTTGGTTTGCCCTGTGGACTCCTCCCAATAAGAAAGGCCTGAGATCATGCCGTCAACAATGAGCTCTCGCATGATGGTGCCTTTATCTTCTTTATTTTCATTAGCCTTAGTGGCTAGTTGCGCAATATCTCCACCAACTAACGATAGCGAGTTTAGTTTTTGTTTATCGCCTTCGAATGCAAATGCAGATAGTGCTTCTACTGCACTTTCTAAGTCATGAATTCGTTGTTCGCTTGCCTCGTGTTTATGGCTAACTACAAGAATAAGAGATAACCCTGACTCTGCAGGAAGATGTAATAAATCAGCGTTTATTTGTGTTATTTCACCATCAATATAAACATCAATATTGCCACGGTGATTTTGTTTACTTTCAATAAGGCTGCGTTTAGCGATTAACTCATCGATAGAGTAACGTGAAAGTTGTTCTTCTGTTCTTTGAAATAGTTTCGCTGCAGAGTTATTTACATACTTAATTTTTCCATCACTCTTGGCACATATAATGGCCTCTTGTGCATGGTTAAGTTGCTCTAATATATGAGCTTGTGTCTCGAGCAAACTGGCTTCCACTTTTTCTCTATGGCGAATTTCTTGCTGTAGGCGATCATTTTCACTTAAAAATAGTTCAGCCTTACTTGCTTTAAGATGCGCTTTTATTCGAGCTGCTAGTTCTTGTTTATTAAAAGGCTTACTTAAATAGTCGTTAGCGCCTGACTCAAAACCTCGAATCCTATCTTGAGTTTGATTTAAGGCCGTTAACATAATAATAGGCAGTTGAGAGTGGCTATAAGTCTCTCTTAATGATTGGCATACTTCATAGCCGCTCATTCCAGGCATCATGACATCAAGCAATAATAATTCAGGCTTTTCTTCTTCAAATACTTTTAATGTTTCAGGTCCATCATTAGCTACTTTCACTCGGTAGCCTTCGAGTTTTAAGAAACTAGTAAGTACTTGTAGATTAACGGGCTCATCATCCGCAACTAATAAAAGTGGACCCTCAGGGTTTTCTGGTAATTCCTCATCAATCTCATCTAAATTATATTCAAGTTTTTCAGGTGTTTGATAGTGAGTAATACCTTCTTGAGCAAGCAATTTGTGTTGTTGAATTTGTTCTTTAGTTGCAAGAGGAAGGGTAAAGCTAAATGTCGCTCCTACCATTGGTTGGCTACTTACATATAAAGAGCCACCCATTAATTCAATTAATTGTCGACTGATTGATAAACCAAGACCTGAGCCTTGACGATAGCGGTTTGAATCATGACCTGCTTGAATTAATGGTTCGAAAATATGTTCTAATTCATCTGCCGGAATTCCGTGCCCAGTGTCTACGACCTGAACTCGCAAGAATTGATCTACAACACTTGCTGAAATAACAATTTTACCTTCTGATGTATATTTAATCGCATTGCCAATAAGATTATAAAGAACCTGTTCAAGTCGTTGCTCATCGACAAAAACAACAGGTAATGATTTATCTACTTGGTTAATAATGCGAATGGATTTATTTCCAAGAAGGTGTTGTGATAACTCCAGAACTAAACTGGTTGCTGAGGATAGATCGGTAACATGCTTATTTATATCAAGGTTACCATGACGCATTTTATGATAATCAAGTAGGTCATTAACCAGACTTGTTAAGCGTTGACCACTATTTATAATTATCTCCAATTGATGGCGGTGAGATGCCGATATTGGACCGTTGGCTCCTGTATATAAGGCTTCTGCGATGCCAACCATACCATGTAGTGGTGTTCTTAACTCATGCGATGTGGTTGCTAAGAATTCATCTTTTAATTTATCAGCAGCTTCCAGTTCATTGTTCTTTAATTGAATGGTAGCTAAGTTAGCTTCAAGTTCTTCATTTTGATCTTTAATTAGTTGGATTTTTTCTCTTATTGAGCGTTGCATTCGTGCAAAACTAACTGCTAAGCGACCAATTTCATCTTTTCTATCCGTGCTGATCATCTCCTGATCAAGATCACCAGCAGATACTCGTTCTGCCGCCCATGTTAAGCGTAAAAGTGGCGCTGTGATTGAGTTAGATAAGAAATGCGAAGCAATAACAACACAGACAATGGCTATTATCATTGCAATAACAAAGATTTGCTCAAGTTGTTGAATGCGAGCAAAAGCCTCTTTTTCTGGAAGTTCAAGTGATAGTCCCCATAAATGTCCATCAACATTAATAGAAGTAAATGCGGCAAGCACTTTTTCTCCGTGCTTATCAATAAAGCTACCGACATTTGATTCACCTGATAGCGCCAACTTCATATTTTCAGAGAGGTTTTTTTCAATGTCTTCATTGCTGATACGGGAATAAGAGTCTTGGCCTACAAAGTTGGTTTTGATGGAACTTGTATCAGTATTATCTCCAATCAATTCAATTAGACCTGTATTTGGTAATTTGAATAGAGCAAAACTATGTAAGTAACCTTGCTGTACTATTGGAGCTGCAAACCATGCTACCGTTTCGTTATTTATGGTATTGAAATCAGAAAAAATGATAGGAATATTATCTTCGCTCTCAGGCTTTTTCATTAATGTTCGGATCTTTTTATATGTATCCGCTAACGTACTGTCTTTGTACTTACCTGTTAATAAATTCGTACCATAATTGTCTTCTTTGGCTTTGGAATACACAACGTTGCCATTAATATCAACTAATAGAACGTCACTAAAGTCTGAACGTTTTAAGAGTTCTAAATATGCCCAATGGTAACGTTTATGTAAAAGACGGTAGCGTTCACTACCAATATAAGAGTCTGATTCAGGAAGAACACTGGTTCTAATTTTATCACCAGAGCCTGTGATATATCGCAGTTGTGCGTTTTTACGAGCGTCTTCTATGGATGTACCTAAGTGTGGAAACGCACTAACTAAACCATAAAATCGACCACCACTTGCATTAGCTAGCTCAGAGCGAGCAAATCCTAATACTTCGGACTTACGCCCTTTAAAGTAATTTGTAATTTGTTGTTCTTTGTTATCTCGTAATGACACAAGATGCGCGGTACTTTGTGTTGCAAGATCTTGGCTGTGAGAGTGAAGAAAGAAAATTGCAATAAGTGACAATGGCGTTATGCTTAAAACAAGAAACGCAATCATCAACGTATTTTGTAGACGTTTAAAGTGTTGTTTTTTATCCATTTGAAGGCCTAGTCCACACTGTTATCCATTCAGCGAAATTGACATATTTAACGTGTCAGTAAGTTTTATTGAGTTTGATTTTAACGAGAAACTCTGCTGCTTCTTATACTTAATTCATGTTAAAAATCAAGCAGCAGAGTGATAAAGTGCGGCGGGAGGCAAGAATTATTTTTGAGCTGAATAGATCTTAAATTTGTTATTTTTAGCTAATGTTAGGCACTCACCAAATGCTTTTTCAATGATTGGTGGGTACTGTAAAAAGCTATTGGCCACTAAAATTAATTGCCCTTCATGGGTTAAATTTTGTGGTGCTTTTTCTAATAGCTCTTCTGTTGAAGAATAATGTGTTTTAAGACCTGCATGGAAAGGAGGATTACTGACAATAAATTGGTAATTCTCTTTAGTATCTGAATACACATCACTTGCAAATACACAGCCTTCAAGGTTATTGGCTTTTAACGTTTCAATAGAAGAGGCTATAGCAAGCGCACTGATATCAACCATATCTAAGTGAATTTTAGGATTGATTGTTTTCATTACCGAACCAATAACACCAGCACCACATCCAAAATCAAGTACATGGCCTCGTAGTGCGGGTAAGGTTTGTAGTAAAAGCTCAGAGCCTTTATCAAATTCGCCGTGGCTGAATACACCAGGTAAGCTTCTTACTTCGATAGTGTGGTTTTCAAATTCAACTTGGTATTCTTTAAACCAATCTTGCTGATTGAATGTTGGCGCTTCTTCAGTACACTGACCCCAATAAAAGCTACAACGACGAGCTGAATCAAATTTATTTATCGGACCAAAATCAGCAAACATTTTTTCAATGCTTTTTACACCACTTCGGTTTTCACCAACAACAACAATTTCCGTGCTTTTGCCCAGTTTTGCTAACAGCATCGTTAGTAAGTATTCTGCTTCTGCTTTTGCTTTAGGCCAGTAGAGTAAAATCATATCGGCATTGGTTGTTTCTGTTAATTCAGAACCAAAATAGCAGTGAATAGAATCATGCTCAGCAAATTGCTTATAGTATGAATAGTTAGTCGTGAAAATTGAGGTTGATTCACAATGCTTTGCTAGCTCAAAAGGAAAGTCATCGATTAACTCACCAGCAATGAGAACATGCTTGCCTTCAAAATAAGCAAGTTGGCGTTGAGTAATTTGACTTGGTGCAGAGTAAGACATTATGGCCTCGAAATAATATAAAAACTGGCAGGATTGTCCCACAAAGTGATAGGAAGGAAAAGAAAAGGCCACTGAAGATGATGAAAAATCAGTGGCCTTAAATGGTTTTAAATCGCTTTAGTTCTTATCTTGTTGATCTAAAAAAGTCTTAAATTCAGTTTCGTACATATTAAATAAAACTAATGTTAGAGCAAAAATGATTGGACCATAAATTAATCCAATTAAACCATAAAGCTGTATACCACCTAATAATGAGAAGAAAATCAGTAAGGTATTCATACCAGAGTTTCCTTGCATTAAGAGTGGTCGTACGATGTTATCAATAGATCCTACAACTAATACGCCCCATGCAGTTAAGAAGATGGCCCATTCCCATTGATTAGTAAGCAATAGATAAATGGTTGCTGGAACCCAAATTAAAGCGGTTCCTACAACTGGAATAAATGAAGCAAACCCCATCATTGTTCCCCAAAATAGACCAGGGAACCCTGCAAGCCACATAGCAAAACCACCGGCAATACCTTGTGCTATTGCTGTCAAAAATGAACCAAGAACTGCTGATTTCGAGACTTGTTCAATTTCATCTAATAAACGATCTTCTTGGCTGCGTGAAAGAGGTAATACATGGCGAAATGCTGAAATGATTTTGTCTTGGTCACGAAGTAAAAAGAACAAAACGAATAACATTAAAAAGAAATTCATTAGAACATTAGTTACATCACCAACAATTTGAGCACTCATTCCAACAATTCGAGTGCCTATTTGCGATGCAAGTTGCGCCACTTTTTGAGTGACCTCTGCAGGATCTATGGCATCAAAAGGTAGGTATTTATTAATAAAAGATAACGCTTTTGCGACAAACGGGTGTTGGAATAAGGTTTGTATTCCACCATCAATAACCCAGTGGTAAGCGTCTTTTGAGAATGTTGCACCTTGTTGAACAATGGCAATAAAAACAAAGAATAGAGGAATAGCGATAATAAAAGTTAACGCCATACAAGAAAGTATTGCAGCACTATTTGGGCTGTTAGGGAGTCGGTCACTGATTTTATTATGTAAAGGTGCAAATAATAACGACATAATAAAAGCAAGAATGATTGGGTTTAAGTAGGGTTCAATTAAAAGGAAGCATGCGTAACCAGCAGCAAGCAAAGCAGCAATTAAAACCCAATGACTGGAGTTCAGTTTATTGAAATGAGACACATTATTCCCTTATGATGCGATTATCGGTTTATAAAATTAAGATGATAGCAATTTAGATAGTTATATAGCTAGTTGATCATCATAGCAAGATTAATGGAGAGTAACGATGGGCTGTTGTGATAAAGAGACATGCGCGGGAAGTAAGAAAAAAAGATTTCCAATTATTCCTGTGATAGTTATCGGGTTATTGGTGGCAGTTGTGTATTTTTGGCAATAATTACTTATTAAGTATTATCACTTTTTCATGGTAGGGTGATTAAGCTGTTACTGGGTTATTATGGCTATATTATATGAAAAAAGGCTCTCAATAATGAAAGCCTTTATCTGATTAAAATAAATCTTATTTAGTTTCAGAAGCAATGATCGCGAAACACTGGTTAGCAGCTTCTAATGTCGCTTCGATTTCTTTTGGTCCATGAGCCAAAGAAGTGAAGCTTGCTTCAAATGCTGAAGGTGCTAGGTATACCCCTTTCTTAAGCATTAGGTGGAAAAAGCGTTTAAATCTTTCAATATCACACTTAGCAACATCAGCGTAGCTGGTTACTGTTTCTTGATCGGTAAAGAAGAAACCAAACATTCCGCCCACTTGGTTCACAACCATTGGGATGCCGTGTTTATTTGCTAACTCTTTAAAACCATTAGCTAGATGTTTCGTTGTATCTGCAAGGCGTTTTTCATTACCTTCTTCAGTTAATACTTTTAAGCAGGCAAAACCAGCAGCCATCGCTACAGGGTTACCTGAAAGTGTACCTGCTTGGTAAACTGGTCCAGTAGGTGCAATGTATTGCATTACGTCTTTACGACCACCAAATGCACCAACAGGCATACCACCGCCGATTACTTTACCTAATGTTGTTAGGTCTGGTTTGATGTTGTAGTAACCTTGAGCACAGTTTTCAGCCACACGGAAACCAGTCATTACTTCATCAAAAATTAATAGAGCACCTTCTTCATCACAAATTTGACGAAGTCCTTCGTGGAACCCTTCTACTGGTGGAATACAGTTCATGTTACCAGCTACTGGCTCAACAATAATACAAGCGATTTCGCCTTTATTTGCAGTGAATAGTTCACGAACAGAATCTAAATCATTAAAAGTTGCTGTTAATGTGTATTTAGCAAAATCAGCAGGAACACCAGGAGAACTTGGCTGACCTAGGGTTAATGCACCAGAACCTGCTTTAACAAGTAAGCTATCAGCATGGCCATGGTAACAGCCTTCAAATTTCATGATTTTATCACGGCCTGTGTAACCACGAGCCAAACGAATAGCACTCATTGTTGCTTCAGTACCTGAACTTACCATGCGAACTTGTTCCATTGATGGTACGAGTTCAGAAACTAATTCAGCCATAGTAATTTCAGTTTCAGTGGGTGCACCAAAACTTAAACCACGTTGTGCTGCAGAGATAACTGCTTCACGAATTGCGGCATGGTTATGACCAAGGATCATTGGACCCCAAGAACCAACATAATCAATATAAGCTTTGCCATCGGCATCAAAAATTAAAGGGCCATCGGCACGCTCAACGAAAATTGGTGAGCCACCAACGCCAGCAAAAGCACGAACAGGAGAGTTTACACCGCCAGGGATTTTATCTTGCGCTTTTGCAAATAGTTCTGCTGATTTGGTCATTACTTATATCCTCATAGTAATTAATTTGGACCAGTTGGGCGCTATTGTACCTAAAAAAGCTTGAGTTGATCGTATTAATCCCCATCTAATAGTAAAATAGTACTGATAAATGCGATCTTCATTTTATGAGAACGCAGAGAAGAGCGATTGAATACTTGAATGAAACAGTCAGGTATTAGATAATCGCCTATAAAATAGAATTGGAAACCAATCCTGAGAGGTTTAAATGAGTGATGTATCTGTGCCGTTAACGTTTTCTGATGTTGCAGCAGCAAAAGTAAAAACGTTAATTGCAGAAGAAGAAAACCCAAATCTAAAACTACGAGTTTATATTACTGGTGGTGGTTGTAGTGGTTTCCAATACGGCTTTACTTTTGATGAAGACGTAAATGAAGGTGATATGACAATTGAAAACGATGGCGTTACATTAGTTGTTGATCCAATGAGCTTACAATATTTGATTGGCGGTAAAGTTGATTACACCGAAGGTTTGGAAGGTTCACGTTTCTTCATTGATAACCCAAATGCAACGACAACGTGTGGTTGTGGTGCATCATTCAGTGTGTAAGTCCTGAGTATTCAAAGGTAAGTAGCGGAGTTTACTTACCTTTTTTATTATAAAAAATCATAATTTTGAGTAACAGCAAGTTCAGATGTATTGCTGTTAGTTCTTGTTTCCTAAGCGCTAAGGATTGTTGCTATGGGTAAATTTACATCTGTTTTTTTTTCTTATCTTATCCATAGACCTTGGATTATCTCTTTTCTTTTATTCCTCAGCTTATTTTTATGGGTCATGAGTGGACCTTCAAACGCGGAAGAATCATCAATAGAGACAAAAAGCTCGCCTCTTACCATACCATTAGCCAACGTGGTTATTGAACGTTTTGAATCTATCCCTACTCATAAAACCATTTCTTTGTATGGACGAACTAGCCCTGATAAACAAGCCATATTAGGAGCTCAAGTTGCAGCTCAGATTGAAGAATTGTTAGTAAATAAAGGCGTTAGAGTCACAAAAGGGCAACCCATCGCTCGTTTAGATATGGCCGATCTTGATTTGCAATTAAGCCAAGCTAAAGCCATCTACTCAGTTCGAATGAAAGAGTTTAATGCAGCAAAAGAATTAAAACGTAAAGGCTTACAAGGAGAAGTTGCGTTTAGCCAGTCACAAGCCTCACTTGCTGAAGCAAAAGCAAGAGTTCGTAATGCTGAGTTAATATTAGAAAATACTACGATCACGGCGCCATTTGATGGCATTGTTGAGCACCTGTTTATTGAAGTCGGTGACTTTGTCAGTCGTGGTGATCCTGTTGCTAAAGTCGTTGTTCTTGATCCACTTGTTATTGATGTCAATGTTAGTGAAAGGCATATCAGTCAAATAACAAAACAACAAAAAGCAGATGTTAGTTTTATTAATGGTGCTTCAATTGAAGGCTATGTTCGTTATATTTCAAAAATATCATCGTCATCAACCAATACATTTTCAGTAGAAATAGAAATTCCCAATATTGGTGGAAAGATCCCTGCAGGTGTGAGTTCTGAAGTCGCTATTAATTTAGCGCTTCAACCAGCAATAAAAGTCACTCCAGCAATGCTCGCATTAAATGAAAGTGGGGATTTGGGGGTAAAAACAGCGATAGAAGCTGAAGGGCATAGTGAGACGGCTCATAAAGTTAAGTTTGTTCCTATTCAGTTAGTTAAGGCTGAAGATGATGGTGTTTGGTTAACAGGGCTTGGGAATGAAGTGGATATTATTACTGTTGGACAAGGATTTGTTCGTGATGGTGACTTCATTCATATTCAGCGTAAATAGGGACATTATATGCTAGCTATTATTAATGCGGCATTGGGTCGCTCTCGTACCATGTTGATGCTGTTGGTTTTATTACTTATTGCTGGTGTGTCGACGTATCTCGTTATACCAAAAGAGTCCAATCCAGATATTACGATCCCTATTATTTATGTATCTATGAGTCACCAAGGTATTTCTCCTGAAGATTCTGAGCGTTTACTCGTGCGCCCAATGGAGCAAGAATTACGCTCTATTGAAGGGATAAAGGAAATGACTGCGGTTGCAGGGGAAGGGCATGGCTCAGTGACATTAGAGTTTAGTGTTGGAGTCGATTTAGATAAAGCCTTAACGGACGTGAGAGATGCGGTTGATTTAGTTAAGCCAAACCTTCCAGAAGAGAGTGATGAGCCAACGGTTCATGAGGTTACATTAGCGGCTGAGCAAGCCGTATTATCCGTGGTTTTATATGGCACTGTTCCTGAGCGAACCGCGGTTCAAATTGCAAGAAAGCTGCAGGATAAACTCGAAAGTTACAAACAGATACTTGAAGTTGATATTGCAGGAGATAGAGAAGATGTCGTTGAAATTATTGTCGATCCTCTTTTGCTTGAGAGTTACGGGTTAGATCAGGCCGCCATCTATAATTTAATCGCATTAAATAATCGTGTTGTTGCTGCTGGTTTTGTTGATACTGGTTATGGTCGGTTTTCAGTAAAAGTCCCTTCTGTTTTTGAATCATTAAAAGATGTACTAGAGCTGCCAATCAAAGTCGATGGAAAACAAGTGGTCACTTTTGGTGATATTGCCACGGTTCGTAAAGCATTTAGAGATCCTAATAGTTATGCTCGATTAAATGGTGAAAAAGCCATTGTTCTCGATATAAAAAAACGTTCCGGGGAAAATATCATTGAAACCGTTGAGATTGTAAAAGCGGTACTATCGGGAGCTCAGCAACTTGATGATTGGCCAAATAATTTATTAGTTAAATACACGTGGGATGAATCTAAAGATGTAAAGATCATGCTTAATGATCTTCAGAATAATATTCTTTCCGCTATTTTATTGGTTGTTATCGTTATCATTGCAATTTTAGGAGCAAGAACTGCTCTTTTAGTTGGAATATCAATTCCCGGCTCTTTCTTAACAGGTTTACTTATACTTGCAGTTTCAGGGTTAACCATCAATATTGTTGTTCTATTTTCATTAATCATGGCCGTAGGAATGTTGGTTGACGGCGCTATTGTTGTAACTGAATACGCTGATCGTCGAATGCAAGAGGGAGCTCATCGTGTAGAAGCTTATAGAGAAGCTGCACAACGAATGGCATGGCCAATTATTGCATCAACAGCGACAACATTAGCGGCATTTGCTCCTCTATTATTCTGGCCTGATATTACTGGGGAATTTATGAAGTATCTGCCATTAACTTTGATTGCGACGTTAAGTGCATCTTTAGTTATGGCTCTGTTATTTGTTCCCGTTTTAGGGAGTTTGTTTGGTAAACCGCAGCAAGTCCTCCCTAAAAAAAGAGTGAAATTACAGGCACTAAGCAGAGGAGACTATACTCAAGCTGAAGGGGTCACTAAGCTATATTATCAAACGCTTTCATTTTCATTAAAGCACCCCTTTAAGATTTTATTATTAGCAATAACGTTTGCTGTCGGTATTGGATTTACTTACGCCAAAGCGGGACTCGGTGTTGTTTTCTTTCCTGATGTCGATCCTCCATTTTTAACCGTAAAAGTTCGTTCTCATGGTGATCTTTCTATTGATGAGAAAGATAAAATTATGGTTCAGGTTCAAAATCAAATATTAGGAATGGAAGAGTTAGACAGTATTTATACTCGAACGGGTGGCGACGATGAAATAGGACGTATCCAAATTACTCCAATTGATTGGCAAAACAGAAGGCCAGTAAAAGAGATAATTGAAGATCTCCGAGTGAAAACGAAAGATATTGCAGGTGTTGAATTGGAGTTCAGTACACCAAATGCAGGGCCTCCTAGCGAGCATGATTTAGTGATAGAACTCAGTGCGAGAAATGGAGAACTATTAAATCAATCCATCACTCAAGTTCGTAAATGGGTTGATTCAAATGCAGCATTTACTAATGTTAGTGATACTTCTAATAAGCAGGGTATTGATTGGAAAATTGATATTCGACGAGATGATGCAGCAAGATTTGGTGCCGATGCAACATTAGTTGGTAATACCGTTCAGTTTGTCACTAATGGTTTAAAAATTGGTGACTACCTACCTGATGATAATGATGAACAGGTCGATATTCTTGTACGTTTTCCTGAAGAGCATCGAGATATCGGGCGATTTGATGAGCTTAGAGTAAAGACGAATAATGGACTTGTTCCAATTACTAATTTTGCACGCATTATTCCTACGCACAAACAAGATACTATTCACCGAATAGATGGGCACAGAATTTTATCGGTAAAAGCCGACATGAGTGAAGGGTATAACCTGAGCATTGAGCTTCCTAAAGTTGAGGAGGTACTAAAAAATCTAGACTTACCTAAGGGCGTTGAATTTAAATTAAGAGGACAAAATGAAGAGCAAAATAATTCAGCCGCATTTTTGCAGAATGCTTTTCTTGTAGCACTTGCTGTTATGGCAATTATTTTAGTTACTCAATTTAATAGTTTTTATCAGGCATTCTTAATCTTAAGTGCAGTTCTTTTTTCAACCGTTGGCGTGTTTGCTGGTTTACTTATTTTCCAGCGCCCGTTTGGCATTATTATGTCAGGCATTGGGGTAATTTCATTAGCAGGGATCGTCGTTAATAATAATATTGTACTGATTGACACCTATAACACCTTACGCAAAGAAGGCATTGAAAAAGTCGATGCTATTTTGCGAACTGGCGTTCAGCGTTTACGACCTGTTATGTTAACCACGGTAACGACCATTTTGGGATTAATGCCAATGGTGCTAGAAATGAATATTGATTTAGTTAATCAAAAAGTGGAATTTGGTGCACCAAGTACTCAGTGGTGGTCGCAATTAGCCACTGCTGTTGCAGGAGGCTTGGCCTTTGCAACCGTTCTAACATTAGTACTGACACCTTGCTTGTTAATGCTTGGAAGAGACAAAAAAATAAGAGAATTACTTGATTAAAAAAAGCCCTAATTATCTCTAATTAGGGCTTTAATTTTAGTTATTCATGGTTAATTACTGGATGGTTACCAACAATAAACTGACTGTATTGCTCTAATTGCTTTAAGCGTTCTTTAGCCACAATTTCAAACTCTTTTTTGTCTTTACCTGTTAAGGATTTTGACTGTGGTAAAGATACTGTTCGAGCATCTTTATGAACGCCATTTACTAAGAATTCATAATGAAGATGTGGACCTGTTACTCGGCCTGTTCCACCAAGAGTACCAATAGTTTCACCTTGCTTAACTCTTTGACCTGCACGTACATAACGTTTAGTCATGTGTAGGTATTTCGTTATGTAAGTATTGCTATGTCGAATAAAGACATAATTACCATTAAATTGA
This sequence comes from Aliivibrio fischeri ATCC 7744 = JCM 18803 = DSM 507, assembly GCF_023983475.1. Lineage (NCBI taxonomy): Bacteria > Pseudomonadati > Pseudomonadota > Gammaproteobacteria > Vibrionales > Vibrionaceae > Aliivibrio > Aliivibrio fischeri. Next base: position 2,427,906 of record NZ_CP092712.1, on the reverse strand, counting down.
TTATAACCTGCTTTATCTACTACGCCATCACCGGCAGCCCAAATAGGGGTGCCAACTGGCGCAACATAATCAGTCCCTCTATGAGCTTTTCTTTGTCCTGTTACTGGATGCAGACGGCGAGGGTTAAAATTAGAGCTAACGTAACGGAAATTGATTGGTGAACGCAAGAAAGCTTTTTTCATCGCTCGGCCATTTGGTTCGTAAAAATTGCCGTTTTTATCGTTTCTTATCGCGGTGAAAGTATCGCCACGGTTAGTAAAAGAAGCGGCGATAATATTGCCTTTTCCAGCATATTCACCTTCAACATACTTCTCTTCATAAAGAACTTTAAAATTGTCGCCTTCTCGAATATCTAAAGCAAAATCGATATCCCATCCAAAGATACCTGCAAGCTCCATAATTTGATTAGGGTTTAGTCCCGCACCAATTGAAGCATTCCAAAAATTTGAGGTGATAGTTGCTTTAGTATAATTAAGCTGAGTTTCAATATCTTGTTTTTCAAATAAACCAATATAGCTGTCACCAACTTTACTAATACGGTAAGTTTCAAATTTACTGATAGGGCGTATAAGTTGGACGATGTCTTGATCTTGGTTAAACCCAAATTTTAATTTGTCACCAGGACGTAAGCGAGTGAGTTGGTTTTCAATTTCTTTATCGCTACTGGTGAGTTTTAGAAGTTGGCTGTATCCCAAACCGATGCGACTAAATAAAACAGAGGCGCTTTCCCCTGATTTTACGGTATAGGTTTCCCAAGATAATTGTTGGTTTTGAGCATTTTTTTCATGAGAAACGAGGGCTTCTTTTCTTATCTCAATTGGGTATGTTTGACCTACCGCTAATTTATAAAAGCCTGAATCAGGGGCGACAGAGTCTGGTATTGTTGCAATAGCTACAACAATCCCTGCGCTGCAAAGACCAATCAGAATGCGATGGATTACAGGAATGCGAGTTAATTTAGATAATATCATTCGATTAGTTAGTAAAGAGTGAATAAAAATAACAACCTAGAAGTGTATCGTGTTTTGAAGTTAACTACTATGTGAGGAACTTGTAGTTTGGTCACCTTTTTATAAAAAAAAGTTCATTAATTTAAAGAAATAAATAGAAAATAGGCCAAGCATAAGATTTATAGCTATGGCCTATTAAACAAATTATTTATTAAGAGCAAAGGTTGGTAAGGATAAATGCCATCGAATGGCAGCTAATCTAATGATTAATGTAGCAGTGACACCGAGTAGCATTGCGGTCGAGCTTTGAACATTGAACTCTAGAGCAGAAGTATGAACGATGCCACCAAGGATGCACGCAGTAGCATACACTTCACTTCTTAATACCATAGGGACTTCTCTGGCTAGTACATCTCGAATAATGCCGCCGCCGCAACCTGTAATTACCCCCATAATAACGGCGACCATTGGATCTGCATTGTAATTAAGTGCTTTTTCTACACCAATCCCAACAAAGACAGCTAATCCAATAGCATCGGAAACGGGAAGTACATACCAAGGTAGACGTCTAGGTCTTCTGATGATTAACATAGTTAAAATGCAGGTAATGAAAATGACCAATAAATAATTGGTGTCGTTAATCCAGAAAACGGGAGTTGCACCTAAAGCCATATCCCTTATCGTACCGCCACCTATTGCGGTAACACTTGCTAAAACCGTGACGCCAAATGGGTCCATTTTTAATCGACCAGCCAGTAACACTCCTGAAATGGCAAAAATGGCAGTACCAAACATATCAATTGTATAGATTAACATCTTGTCCTCTATGACTTACTGCATGATGTTGTTGAAAGAAAGTTATAAACCTTGTTTTAATATGACCATTATTGAGCTTTGAATAATGAGCCAAATTGCTATTCTCCAGCTTAAAAAATGGTGAATTTGTGCTAAATGAATCGCTGATGGGGCTATTTTTCCACCTAGTTTTGCTCGGTTGATTTTCTTTCCTTGATAAATAACAGGTCCACCTAAAGAAAGCTCAAACTTTTTTCCAATAATAATAAGTAGCCCTACATTATTTTTATTGGCCCAGTTCTTTTTTTGTAATTGTAACTGTTGAAAAGAATGACGGATGTTTTTGCCTATAAAACAAAGGAGGGTGAAAAGCTTAAGTGGGAGAAAATCTAAAATATATTGAATGCGTAGAGCAGGGATGCCAAAAGGTCGAAAGGAATCTCTAGATGGAGACCACGCTCTTGCTAACTCTAATGATAATCGATAAATAAAGGCTCCAATTCCACCAGCAATACCATACCAAAATAAAACCCCAATAACGGTTCTCGCATAAGCCAAAATGATCGTTTCACTAGACGCTTTTCCTAAACCTAGTAATGATAATGGTTCTACGTCTCTATTTACCCAATGCTTGAGGGTTTCTTTTGCTTTACTTTTGTCTTCTTTATTTATGGCATGAATCGTATCTTTACACAGTTTTTCGACACCACGCCATTCTAGTGATAACAATAGTAACCCAAGATTAAAAAGAGGGATGTTCCAAATGAGAGGCACAGCTGCAATATATACAATGATTACAGGAATAATCATTAATGCCCATGCAAGGGACCCTGATAATAAACGTTGTTGATAAGGACGAGATGTATTTACCTTTTCAGCTAGGATTAAAGCAAATTTGTGCCAAAAAGACATTGGATGAAACTGGGGTGAAATAGGAATGATGAGGTGAAAAATTAAAGCCCCCCATAATACCAGTAAAGAGTAATCAGAAATAAAGAGAGTTAATTTATCTAGCATGAGGTGATTCTTTATATATAAAAGAAGATAAAATTGAGCCAGAGGAACTGACTCAATTAAATAAGATTACTTTAATAAAGTAACCATGTTTAATACCATTTCTGATGAGCTTTGTGCTGCAAGAGGAAGGAATTCATCAAAGCTCATTGGTGACTCTTTATCTGCTACGTCTGAAATAGCTCGAACGACAACAAAAGGTGTATTGAATTGGTGACATGTTTGAGCAATCGCTGAGGCTTCCATTTCTACTGCAATTACTGAAGGGAAGTGAGTACGGATAAACTCTTGGCGTTCAGGAGTACAAACAAAAACATCACCAGTACAAATTAATCCGCGAACAGCGTGCTTATCACTCATTTCAGTTAACGCTTGCTCAGCAGTTGTGATTAGCTTTTCGTCAGCAATAAATGCAGCTGGCTGTTGAGCCATTTGTCCCATTTCGTAACCAAAAGCAGTTACGTCAGCATCGTGGTGGCGAACTTCTGTTGAGATGACCACGTCACCAAGATTTAATGATGAATCAAAGCCACCCGCAGAACCTGTATTAAGAACGACATCAACATTATGCTCAGCAATAAGAAGAGTGGTTCCAACTGCTGCTGCAACTTTACCAATCCCTGATTGTAATAAAACAACGTCAGCGCCATTTAATGTACCAGTATAAAAAGTACAACCAGCTTTAGTTATTGTTGATAGACCTTCAATTTTGTCTTTAAGAATGGCAACTTCTTGTTCCATAGCGCCAATAATGCCAATTTTCATGTTTATATCTCAATAAAAGTTAGAGTAGTAGATGATTGTAACATAGGTATATAGTACTTAGGAGATATGGAATTTGATGTTTATTCTGAAATAAATAAGTAAATTTGCTTGTATTTTGAACGTTGTGTTTATTTATTGTTCGGTTGGTTATTTTTTTAATAAAAATGCTTGCATCAAAATCTGATACGCCTATACTGCGCATCCACTGACACGGAGAGAGTGATTCACATCACAGTCTGCTTTGTTAGTAAGCTCTTTAAAAATTAGAAACCTATTAATCTGTGTGGGCACTTGTGAATTGATAATCAAACCAGTTTGTTTTCATTTTTTAAAATGAAAGTAAACAAGATATCAATGAACTGAGTGACTACACAAAATTACTTTTATGTAACAATCAGTATTAATCATTGAGTCGGTTTTGTTTCTGCTTCTCTTTATAGAAAAGACAGAGCAACCAAAAAAACTTTAATTGAAGAGTTTGATCATGGCTCAGATTGAACGCTGGCGGCAGGCCTAACACATGCAAGTCGAGCGGAAACGACTTAACTGAACCTTCGGGGAACGTTAAGGGCGTCGAGCGGCGGACGGGTGAGTAATGCCTGGGAATATGCCTTAGTGTGGGGGATAACTATTGGAAACGATAGCTAATACCGCATAATGTCTTCGGACCAAAGAGGGGGACCTTCGGGCCTCTCGCGCTAAGATTAGCCCAGGTGAGATTAGCTAGTTGGTGAGGTAAGAGCTCACCAAGGCGACGATCTCTAGCTGGTCTGAGAGGATGATCAGCCACACTGGAACTGAGACACGGTCCAGACTCCTACGGGAGGCAGCAGTGGGGAATATTGCACAATGGGCGAAAGCCTGATGCAGCCATGCCGCGTGTATGAAGAAGGCCTTCGGGTTGTAAAGTACTTTCAGTAGGGAGGAAGGTGTTGTAGTTAATAGCTGCAGCATTTGACGTTACCTACAGAAGAAGCACCGGCTAACTCCGTGCCAGCAGCCGCGGTAATACGGAGGGTGCGAGCGTTAATCGGAATTACTGGGCGTAAAGCGCATGCAGGTGGTTCATTAAGTCAGATGTGAAAGCCCGGGGCTCAACCTCGGAACCGCATTTGAAACTGGTGAACTAGAGTGCTGTAGAGGGGGGTAGAATTTCAGGTGTAGCGGTGAAATGCGTAGAGATCTGAAGGAATACCAGTGGCGAAGGCGGCCCCCTGGACAGACACTGACACTCAGATGCGAAAGCGTGGGGAGCAAACAGGATTAGATACCCTGGTAGTCCACGCCGTAAACGATGTCTACTTGGAGGTTGTTCCCTTGAGGAGTGGCTTTCGGAGCTAACGCGTTAAGTAGACCGCCTGGGGAGTACGGTCGCAAGATTAAAACTCAAATGAATTGACGGGGGCCCGCACAAGCGGTGGAGCATGTGGTTTAATTCGATGCAACGCGAAGAACCTTACCTACTCTTGACATCCAGAGAATTCGCTAGAGATAGCTTAGTGCCTTCGGGAACTCTGAGACAGGTGCTGCATGGCTGTCGTCAGCTCGTGTTGTGAAATGTTGGGTTAAGTCCCGCAACGAGCGCAACCCTTATCCTTGTTTGCCAGCACGTAATGGTGGGAACTCCAGGGAGACTGCCGGTGATAAACCGGAGGAAGGTGGGGACGACGTCAAGTCATCATGGCCCTTACGAGTAGGGCTACACACGTGCTACAATGGCGCATACAGAGGGCTGCAAGCTAGCGATAGTGAGCGAATCCCAAAAAGTGCGTCGTAGTCCGGATTGGAGTCTGCAACTCGACTCCATGAAGTCGGAATCGCTAGTAATCGTAGATCAGAATGCTACGGTGAATACGTTCCCGGGCCTTGTACACACCGCCCGTCACACCATGGGAGTGGGCTGCAAAAGAAGTGGGTAGTTTAACCTTCGGGAGGACGCTCACCACTTTGTGGTTCATGACTGGGGTGAAGTCGTAACAAGGTAGCCCTAGGGGAACCTGGGGCTGGATCACCTCCTTAAACGATAGATTGCGATTTATGAGTGTTCACACAGATTAATTAGGTTTTAAATTTAGAGTATCTTAGTGTCCCGTTCGTCTAGAGGCCTAGGACACCGCCCTTTCACGGCGGTAACAGGGGTTCGACTCCCCTACGGGATACCATCTTTAAATATTCTCTCTTTTGAGTGTCTTTAAAAATGGTTACACGCATAAGCGTGAAATCGCTCTTTAACAATTTGGAAAGCTGACTGATTTAGCTTAATTTATTTTTACTTTTGATAAAGTAAAACAAAACAGCTCAAGGCTGTAATTAAGTTAAATCAAAATTTAAAAGTTCTTAATATCCTTTGTTTTACTTTGTAAAACGAAGAACAACACATTCAAGTGTTCTTGTATTTTGAATCCGGCGAAAAACCAGAACTCCCTATCTTTTATACAGAGATAGCGACGAGTTCAACCTTGGTTGCTGTTTTGTCTTCACTTTTTAAAAGTGAAAGCAAATGGTCCATACGAAACCTCTTGGGGTTGTATGGTTAAGTGACTAAGCGTACACGGTGGATGCCTTGGCAGTCAGAGGCGATGAAAGACGTATTAACTTGCGATAAGCCCAGATTAGGTAGTAAAAACCATTTGAGTCTGGGATTTCTGAATGGGGAAACCCACGTGCATAAGCACGTATCACTACGTGAATACATAGCGTAGTGAGGCGAACCGGGAGAACTGAAACATCTAAGTACCCCGAGGAAGAGAAATCAACCGAGATCCCGAAAGTAGCGGCGAGCGAAATTGGGTTAGCCCTTAAGCTTTTAATGAGACAGGTGAAGGCTCTGGAAAGTGCCGCGATACAGGGTGATAGCCCCGTAACCGACATCTCATCATCAGTGAAAACGAGTAAGGCGGGACACGTGATATCCTGTCTGAATATGGGGGGACCATCCTCCAAGGCTAAATACTACTGACTGACCGATAGTGAACCAGTACCGTGAGGGAAAGGCGAAAAGAACCCCTGTGAGGGGAGTGAAATAGAACCTGAAACCGTGTACGTACAAGCAGTAGGAGCACCCTCGTGGTGTGACTGCGTACCTTTTGTATAATGGGTCAGCGACTTATATTCAGTGGCAAGGTTAACCGTTTAGGGGAGCCGTAGGGAAACCGAGTCTTAACTGGGCGTTCAGTCTCTGGATATAGACCCGAAACCAGGTGATCTAGCCATGGGCAGGTTGAAGATTGAGTAACATCAATTGGAGGACCGAACCGACTAATGTTGAAAAATTAGCGGATGACTTGTGGCTAGGGGTGAAAGGCCAATCAAACCTGGAGATAGCTGGTTCTCCCCGAAATCTATTTAGGTAGAGCCTCGGACGAATACTACTGGGGGTAGAGCACTGTTAAGGCTAGGGGGTCATCCCGACTTACCAACCCTTTGCAAACTCCGAATACCAGTAAGTACTATCCGGGAGACACACGGCGGGTGCTAACGTCCGTCGTGGAGAGGGAAACAACCCAGACCGCCAGCTAAGGTCCCAAAGTTATAGTTAAGTGGGAAACGATGTGGGAAGGCTCAGACAGCCAGGATGTTGGCTTAGAAGCAGCCATCATTTAAAGAAAGCGTAATAGCTCACTGGTCGAGTCGGCCTGCGCGGAAGATGTAACGGGGCTAAACTATACACCGAAGCTGCGGCAATACAGTTTACTGTATTGGGTAGGGGAGCGTTCTGTAAGCGGTTGAAGGTGCGTTGTAAAGCGTGCTGGACGTATCAGAAGTGCGAATGCTGACATGAGTAACGATAAAGCGGGTGAAAAACCCGCTCGCCGGAAGACCAAGGGTTCCTGTCCAACGTTAATCGGGGCAGGGTAAGTCGACCCCTAAGGCGAGGCCGAAAGGCGTAGTCGATGGGAAACGGGTTAATATTCCCGTACTTCTTACAATTGCGATGGGGGGACGGAGAAGGCTAGGTGGGCTTGGCGACGGTCGTCCAAGTTCAAGTATGTAGGCTGTATTCTTAGGCAAATCCGGGAATACACTAGGCTGAGATACGATGTCGAGCTACTACGGTAGTGAAGCCATTGATGCCATGCTTCCAGGAAAAGCCTCTAAGCTTCAGATTGTAAGGAATCGTACCCCAAACCGACACAGGTGGTCGAGTAGAGAATACTAAGGCGCTTGAGAGAACTCGGGTGAAGGAACTAGGCAAAATGGTACCGTAACTTCGGGAGAAGGTACGCTCCTAGCGGTGATGAGACTTGCTCTCTAAGCTGCCGGGAGTCGCAGATACCAGGTGGCTGCAACTGTTTATTAAAAACATAGCACTGTGCTAAATCGTAAGATGACGTATACGGTGTGACGCCTGCCCGGTGCTTGAAGGTTAATTGATGGGGTTAGACTTCGGTCGAAGCTCTTGATCGAAGCCCAAGTAAACGGCGGCCGTAACTATAACGGTCCTAAGGTAGCGAAATTCCTTGTCGGGTAAGTTCCGACCTGCACGAATGGCGTAATGATGGCCACGCTGTCTCCACCCGAGACTCAGTGAAATTGAAATCGCTGTGAAGATGCAGTGTACCCGCGGCTAGACGGAAAGACCCCGTGAACCTTTACTACAGCTTGGCACTGAACATTGACCCTACATGTGTAGGATAGGTGGGAGCCTTTGAAGCAAGTACGCCAGTATTTGTGGAGGCAATCTTGAAATACCACCCTTGTATGCTTGATGTTCTAACGTTGGCCCCTTATCGGGGTTGCGGACAGTGCCTGGTGGGTAGTTTGACTGGGGCGGTCTCCTCCCAAAGAGTAACGGAGGAGCACGAAGGTGGGCTAATCACGGTTGGACATCGTGAGGTTAGTGCAATGGCATAAGCCCGCTTGACTGCGAGAATGACAATTCGAGCAGGTGCGAAAGCAGGTCATAGTGATCCGGTGGTTCTGAATGGAAGGGCCATCGCTCAACGGATAAAAGGTACTCCGGGGATAACAGGCTGATACCGCCCAAGAGTTCATATCGACGGCGGTGTTTGGCACCTCGATGTCGGCTCATCACATCCTGGGGCTGAAGTCGGTCCCAAGGGTATGGCTGTTCGCCATTTAAAGTGGTACGCGAGCTGGGTTTAGAACGTCGTGAGACAGTTCGGTCCCTATCTGCCGTGGGCGTTGGATGATTGAAGGGGGCTGCTCCTAGTACGAGAGGACCGGAGTGGACGAACCTCTGGTGTTCGGGTTGTCACGCCAGTGGCATTGCCCGGTAGCTAAGTTCGGAATCGATAAACGCTGAAAGCATCTAAGCGTGAAGCGAGCCCTGAGATGAGTCATCCCTGATACTTTAAGTATCCTAAAGGGTTGTTGGAGACTACGACGTAGATAGGTCAGGTGTGTAAGTGCTGCGAGGCATTGAGCTAACTGATACTAATTGCCCGTGAGGCTTAACCATACAACACCCAAGGGGGTTTGAACGGATTTAAAGTTGCAAGAAACGAATTGAATGTGATTAAGAACACAATATAGCTTTCCAGATACTCTTTATTAAATAAAGAGAAAGAATTTGCTTGGCGACCATAGCATTATGGACCCACCTGATCCCATGCCGAACTCAGAAGTGAAACGTAATAGCGCCGATGGTAGTGTGGGGTTTCCCCATGTGAGAGTAGGACATCGCCAGGCTTCCAATTTATTTTTACTTTTTGATAAAAAGTAAAATCAAAAATAGCAATATGCTGAATAGACACTGCGGAGTGGTAGTTCAGTTGGTTAGGCTTTTTATTGGAGAGCTTAGCGGCCTGTCACGCCGGGGGACATGTTGCTTTCAAGGTTGATAGAAAGTCCCGTTAACGTAGCCACTTGTCTCGTCCTAAAATACGTTGACGATTTTTAATTGAAAGCTAAGTGCGTACGCACTTGGCTTTTTTGTGTACTTGATTTGGTGTACTCATTCCCAAGCTTAAATGTGGCCGCATTTCATTATAAATAAAAATAGATTCTTCAACTAAATGCCTTAACTCCTCTAAATCTTTACAGTCATACAAAAGAAACTCTTGTTTAAGTATCCCATTTATTCGCTCTGCTAATGCATTTTGATAGCAATCATAACCATCCGTCATTGATGGCTTAATATCATTTTTATTCAATTTTTCCTGATAAACCTTTGAACAATACTGTAATCCTCGGTCTGAATGATGAATCGTACTCCTTTGATATTGACGGCTATCTATCGCCATATCAAGAGCTTTGACTACATCAGTAGCTTTCATTTCATCACTTAATTCATATCCCATTATCTTTCGACTATAAGCATCTGTTACTAAAGATAAATAATGAATACCTTTTTGTGATTGAACGTAAGTGATATCACTAACAAAAACCTCTTCAGATGCTTGAGGTGTTACTTCTTTAAGTAAATTAGGATGTTTTTTCATCCAATGCTTACTATAGGTAGTTTTTGTATAACTTCGTTTAGGTTTTACTAATAAGCACTCATTTCTTAAATAGGAAAAAAAGTTATCTCTGCCTAACTTTATGCCATGAGTGATGAATTTGGGCTTAAGTAAAAAATATAATTTTTTACCTCCAATACGAGGCATATATCGACGAATTTCTTGCACCATATTTTTAACCGGTGAAAGTTCAACGGCACGTTTCAGAGCTCTACGTTCTTGTTGGTATATACATTGTCTTGTAATGCCAAGTAGCTGACTAGCTCGCTCTAAGCTGATCATTTTCTGCTTTTGAAGACTTCTTGCTCCTTGGCAATATACTTTTTTCTAAGGCCTGCACCATGTTCTGCGTCCATGATATTCACTACTTCATTAAGTAATAAATTACGCATTCTTTCATCATCAAGCTCTCGCTCTAAACGTTTAATTTTTTGTGCAGGCGATTCTTTCGCTTTCGGGGATTTAGGCATAATAATCTTAGGTGATTGAGACCAGTCCATCTTACCGTGTTTTCTTAACCAAGTAAGTACGGTAGATCGACCTTGAATGCCATAAATGTTTTGAGCTTGCTTATAGGTCATATCGCCTTTTTCTATAGCGGCAACAAGCTGCAATTTAAAGCCTAATGAATAATCGCGTTGAGTTCGCTTATTCTTTGTTTTTTCTTGATTTGTCATATAAAAGTCCTAAATGTGTAAACACATTTCAGGACGAGACAACTTATTTAAAAAAGCCCTAATCGAAAGATTAGGGCTTTTTTACGTCTGTAGAAACTGGATAAGTGAATGTAGATACTGCGAAGTGGCAGTTCAGTTGGTTAGGCTTTTTATTGGAGAGCTTAGCGGCCTGTCACGCCGGGGGACGTGTCGCTTTCAAGGTCGATAGAAAGTCCCGTTAACGTAGCCACTTATTTGAAAAAGCCCTAATCGAAAGATTAGGGCTTTTTTACGTCTATAGAAACAGGAATAAGTGAAGTTGACACTGCGAAGTGGCAGTTCAGTTGGTTAGGCTTTTTATTGGGAAATCAGTCCCTTTTCTTCTAATAATGCTCTTAGTTTTTCCACTCGCTTCCGGTTTACTCCAAAATCTGAATAACCTGTTCGCGATTCAGAGCGAACAATAAGAGTATTACCGTAAATTCGTAGCTCTAAGTCATCAACAAAACGAAATATAGAGCTTGTACATTCAATGCGAGCGTAATCATTATTAATATCAACTAATTTAGCTCCTTTTAATTGGCTGGCAATATGGCTGATTGCTTTCATATTTGCTGAACTAGTTAATATAAAGGGTTTTGCAGTAAACTCCTCACGCTCGTCGAGTGTTGATATGCAGTTGGGTTTATCTCCACAAGGAGCGATTGATTTGTCTTCCATTGATTCCGTCCTTTGACTACAAGCAACAAGTAATGAAGAGCTAACTAGAGTGAGAAGTAATTTTTTCATAAATATAATTAATCACTTTTTATTATAGATTTAGGTGTTTATTAAAGAAGTATAAGTACAAAATACTAAAAATCGTATTTAAATTGTCGGTTTTTAGCTATGAAGCAGAAAAAAGGCCAACATCGAAATGTTGGCCAAAGGTTTGGAAGGAAACCTGAATTTAGTAAATTATGAAGCAGAAAGCATTAATGAATCCGCTTTTGCTTCTAAATTAGAGCCACCCATTAAATAGCTATCTATTTCACGAGCACATTCACGACCTTCATTAATACAACGAACAACCAGAGATTGTCCTGTTCGCATATCTCCTGCCGTAAAAACACCTTTCTGATTTGTCGCAAAGCCCTCTGTAGCCACATTACCACGATCGTCTAACTTGATGTCTAATTGCGCTAATACACCGGTTGGTTCTGGATGTAAGAAGCCCATAGCTAAGAAGGCTTGGTCACAAGGAATAACTCGTTCACTGCCTGCAACTTCATCAAAACCTGGGCGTTCACCTGGCTTCGCATCTTGCCAAACGATATCTGCAATACGAAGACCTTTTACATTACCAGCATCATCAGAGATAAATTCTTTGGTTAAAATATTCCAATGACGCTCACAACCTTCTTCGTGAGAAGTGGTTGTTTTCATGATCATCGGATATTGAGGCCAAGGCATATTTGCAGGGCGTTTTTCTGGTGGGATCGGCATGATCTCTACCTGAGTAATGCTTGCTGCACCATGGCGATTGGAAGTACCAACACAGTCAGAACCTGTATCTCCACCACCAATAACCACAACGTGTTTACCTTTAGCGTGGATTTCTTTGGTTTTTAAATCCATGTTATTAGCACGGCGGTTATTTTGACCTAGGAACTCCATTGCAAAGTGAACCCCATTGAGGTCACGACCAGGAATAGGTAGATCTCGTGGCACGGTAGAACCACCAGTAAGTAGAACTACATCAAAATCTTGGCGTAATTGCTGTGCATTAACATCAATACCAATATGAGCATTAACTTCGAACTTAATACCTGCATCAGCCATTAAATTGATTTTACGATCAATAATGTCCATGCCTAATTTAAAATCTGGAATACCAAATCGAAGTAGTCCACCTACTTTTTCGTCACGCTCATATACGGTGACTGAATGGCCTGCACTATTAAGTTGCTCTGCTGCTGCTAGGCCAGCAGGACCTGAACCAACAATGGCTACCGTTTTACCTGTTCGTGAACGAGGTTTTTTCGGTTGTGCGTAGCCCTCACGATATGCCGTCTCTACAATTGTTTTCTCGATATTACAAATTGTGATTGGATCTTGGTTGATACCAAGAACACAGGCACTTTCACAAGGAGCTGGACATACTCGACCAGTAAATTCTGGAAAGTTATTTGTTGAACTTAAGATCTTCCATGCTTCTTCCCAACTATCACGATAAACGGCATCGTTAAATTCAGGAATAATGTTACCGATAGGGCATCCGTTATGACAAAACGGTACACCACAATCCATACAGCGAGATGCTTGAGTATTAATTTTGTCGCCAAACTCTTCGTTTAAGACGAATTCTTTATTGTCTTGAATTCGAACACTAGGGTCGATCTTCTTTGGAAGTTCACGACCATGCTCTAAAAAACCAGTAGGCTTACCCATTATACTGCCTCCACTTCTTCCGTTTGTGCTTGTTGTGCTTCAGCTTTACGCTTTTGAAGTACCGCTTTGTAATCTCGCGGCATTACTTTAGCCAAAGAGGCTAAGTTAGCTTCAAAGTTATCTAAGAAAGACTGAGCAACTTCACTTCCTGTGAATTCAACATGCTTGGTTAGCATTTCTAATAGAAGATCTTTATCTTCTTGTTCAATAGGGTCTAAATCAACAAGCTCAGGATTTAGTTTGGATTCAAAATCGCCTGATTTATCCCAAACATAAGCGATACCACCGCTCATGCCAGCAGCAAAGTTACGACCCGTTGAACCAAGGATAACAGCAACCCCACCAGTCATGTATTCACAACCGTGATCACCAACACCTTCAACGACCACTTTGGCACCTGAGTTACGAACACAGAAACGTTCACCAGCCATACCACGAATGTAAGATTCACCTGACGTTGCACCGTAGAAACAAACGTTACCAACAACAATGTTATCTTCAGCGACAATCGTTGATTTAGCATCTGGGTAAAGAACTAGCGTACCACCTGATAGGCCCTTACCCCAGTAATCGTTCGCATCGCCTTCAACTTCAAATTTCACGCCTTTAGCTAGGAATGCTCCCAAACTTTGACCTGCAGAACCGTTGAATTTAACGTTCATCGGTTGAGGTAAACCTTGGTCTTTATACACTTTTGAAATCTCGTTTGACAGCATAGTACCGACACTTCGGTCTGTATTAATGATGTCAAATTCAGCAGTAACGGCTTCGCCTCGTTCTAATGCTGGAATTGCGGCTTGGATAAGTTTGCGATCCAGAACATCTTCAAGGTTATGCTGTTGTTGAATTTGGTTATAAATACCATCTTCAGCACGTGGTTGTTCAATATGAAGAACCGGTGTTAAGTCTAGGTTTTTATATTTCCAATGACCGATGTCATCACGAACCTTAAGTTTATGAGATTGACCAACCATTTCATCTATAGAGCGGAAACCAAGTTCTGCCATCACTTCACGTAGGCCTTCAGCCATATATTGGAAGAACGTCACCACGTCTTCAACACGTCCATCAAAGCGCTCACGAAGTGTTTTGTTTTGCGTTGCGATACCTACAGGGCACGTATTTTTATGACACTTACGCATCATGATACAGCCTTCAACGACAAGAGCAGCCGTTGCTACACCCCATTCTTCTGCACCAAGAAGCGTTGCTACTGCAAGATCTCGAGGTGTTTTCATTTGGCCATCTGACTGAACAATGATACGGTTACGTAAACCATTTTTCAGTAGCGTTTGGTGTGTTTCTGCTAGACCTAGCTCCCATGGAAGACCGGTATGACGGATAGATGACATTGGAGATGCACCTGTACCACCATCAAAACCAGCAATAAGAACCACATCGGCTTTTGCTTTCGCTACACCAGAAGCGATAGTACCAACACCCGCCTCAGATACTAACTTAACGTTAACGCGTCCTTTACGGTTGGCATTTTTCAGATCGTAGATAAGTTGTGCTAAATCTTCGATAGAATAAATATCATGATGTGGCGGTGGTGAAATCAGACCAACCCCAGGAGTAGAGTGACGTGTTGCACCAATCCAATCATCGACTTTATCACCAGGTAGTTGACCACCTTCGCCTGGTTTTGCACCTTGAGCCATCTTAATTTGCAGCTCATCAGCGTTAGTTAGGTAATAAGAGGTAACACCAAAACGACCAGATGCGACTTGTTTGATAGCTGAACGTTCCCAGTCACCATTATCTTTCTTCTCAAAACGGATAGGGTCTTCACCACCTTCGCCTGAGTTAGATTTAGCACCAATGCGGTTCATTGCCACTGCAAGTGTTGAGTGAGCTTCATGAGAAATTGAACCAAACGACATTGCACCAGTTGCAAAACGTTTCAGAATATTCTCAATTGGCTCTACTTCTTCTAGAGGGATTGAACCTGCAGGGTTTTTAATGAAATCAAGTTGGCTACGTAGTGTTGCTGCATCATCACCTTGATCATCTACTGCTTTCGCATATTTCTTAAATTGAGCGTAATCTTTATTACGAGTTGATTCTTGTAGTAGTGAAATCGTTTCAGGATTAAACAGATGTTTTTCACCACGTTGTTTCCATTGGTATACACCACCAACATCAAGAACTTGCACTGGGATTTCACGCGTTGGATAACCTACACGGTGACGGATAAGTACTTCTTTTGCGATATCATCAATCGTTAGACCTTGGATACGAGAAACGGTACCAGTGAAGTATTTATCAACAACTGGCTTACTAATACCAAGCGCTTCAAAGATTTGAGCTCCATGATAAGACTGCAGTGTTGAAATACCCATTTTAGAGAAGATCTTAAGTAAACCGCCATTAACCCCTTTACGGTAGTTATCAAAATATTCTTTTGTTGATACTTCAGGATCAAGTTTCTTTGTTCTCTGCAGTTCAACAATGGTTTCAATAACAAGGTATGGGTTTACTGCGTTAGCGCCATAGCCAACGAGTGTTGCAAAATGGTGAGTTTCACGAGCGTCACCCGTTTCAATAACTATGTCACATTTAGCTCGTAAACCTTTACGAATTAGATGGTGATGAACAGCACCTACAGCAAGCATTGCAGGAATTGCAGCATGGTTTGAGTTCACTGCACGGTCTGTCAGAAGGATAATAGAGTAACCATCGATTACAGCATCTTCTGCATACTGACAAATACGTTTAAGTGCTCGTTCAAGTTTGCCTGCGTCTTCATTTGCTTGGAAAACGATATCAAGCGTTTTAGCTTGTAAGTGTTCGTTATCAATCGCACGAAGCTTTTCTAACTCAGAGTTAGAAAGAACAGGGGATTCAAGTTCTACTTTTTGACAGTGTTCAGGTGTTTCAGTCAGTAAGTTCTGATCTTTACCTAAATAGGTATTCAGAGACATCACCATACGCTCACGGATCGGATCGATCGGCGGGTTAGTTACCTGTGCAAATAATTGCTTAAAGTAGTTAGATAAATGCTGAGATTGATGTGAAAGAATCGCTAATGGCCAATCGGCACCCATTGCAGTTAAGGGTTCATACGCAGTTTTTGCTAATGGCAGGATAATTTCGTTTACTTCTTCTGATGTCACACCAAACGCTTGTTGACGGTTTAGTAGACGTTCAGGAGATGGTTGACTGAATTGGTTTGTTGCTTCAGGCAGTTTATTCAAACTTAATAGGTTTTCTTCAACCCATTTTTGATAAGGCTGTGCGTTAGCAATACCATCTTTTACTTCTTCATCTGAAATAATGCGGCCTTGCTCTAAATCAGCAACAAAGATACGTCCTGGCTGTAAACGACCACGGAATTCAACGTTTTCAGGTGCAATGTCAACAACACCTGATTCTGAAGCCATGACAAGGAAATCATCTTTTGTCACAGTATAACGAGAAGGGCGAAGACCATTACGGTCAAGCGTTGCACCTACCTGTACACCATCGGTGAAACAAACAGAAGCAGGGCCATCCCATGGTTCCATTACGTTTGCATGGTATTGGTAAAATGCACGACGCGTTGGGTCCATGTTTTTATTTTCTTGCCATGCTTCAGGGATCATCATCATTAGTGCATGTGGCAAGCTACGGCCAGAAAGAACCAGAAGCTCTAAAGCCATATCAAAGTTAGATGAGTCAGAGCTGCCTTCTTGACAGATAGGCAGTAGCATATCAATTTCTTGTTGAGTGAATAAATCAGATTCGATGATCGCTTCACGCGCTTTCATCCAATTTAAGTTACCACGAACTGTATTGATTTCACCGTTATGTGCAATGTAACGGAATGGTTGAGCTAAACGCCAGCGAGGGAAAGTATTGGTTGAGAAACGAGAGTGAACTAACGCTAAGGCTGTTACCATCGTTGGATTTTGTAAATCTAAGAAGTACTGTGGTACTTGTTCAGTCGTTAATTGACCTTTATATACCAAGGTTTTGTACGATAGAGAGTTAATGTAAAAATCATCACCGATATTTGAAATGCTTTCTAAACACACACGAACTGTATAGTTACGTAAAACATATAATTTACGTTCTAGTTCTTCAGGGCTCATTGATGGGCCACCAGAAATAAATACGTGTTCAAATTGTGGTTCTGTGCTTAGAGGATCATCTCCTAGCATTGAGTTATCGACAGGAAGAACGCGGTAGCCAAGGATTTCTAAATCCAAGCGTTGTGCATTACGCTCTAAAATATCTCTACATTGTTGACGTTTGTGTTCATCTTTAGGGAATAGAACAACACCAACACCATATTTTTCAAAAGAAGGTAATTTAATGCTGAGTTTAACGGCTTCTTCTAATAAAAACTCATGTGGCTTCTGTAAAAGAATACCCGCGCCATCACCACTGCATGGATCACAGCCTTGACCGCCACGGTGCTCCATTCGAGCTAGCATATCAAGTGCTTGAGTTACCACATCATGAGATTTGCGGTTCTTTAGGTGAGCGACAAAACCGATACCACACGCATCATGCTCCAGTTCTGGAGTATACATGCCTTGTGCATTCTGCTCTCTATCTACCATAGATACTTCCTTCCAGTTTAATGCAGACACAACTTCTCTACGTAAGTTTCTGTCTAGTCCTTTGCTAATTTTCAAATCGAACTTGCAGTGAGTTAGTCTCAAGAGGTTGCAAGTTTGAATCCATTCTGGTGTTTACTGGCATCACTTATTGTGACGTGCAAACTAACCAATCCATTGTGATATCCATCAAATACTTTTATCCGTAGTACTTGTTTAAAGAGGGTAGATATCACTATCGAAACGCCCCAATAACCATATTGGTGGCAAATTAAACTAATTAACGATGTAACTATCCTACATTTTTGTCATATTAAATACCAACTAAAGTTGCACGTAAATTTCACTTTTTTTCATCAAAATGAATAAATATTTAATATAAAACGGTGTTTTCCTCTAATAATTGCCAGTTTATGCGACTTTTATTGATATAAATTAGAATAGAGATAGCGGAATATCGTTATTATTTACGGTCTTTTTTTACAAACGAGTTAGCAACTTTCATAAATAACAAGAAAACTTCTTTTTATTTGTAAAGTAAGTGCTTGATTTAATACTGGTTACTCCAATGCAACTTCACGAATTAGCAAATACTTTTGGACAAGATTTACAACGCAGATATGGCGAAAAAGTACATAAACTGACGTTGCACGGTGGATTTAGCTGCCCGAATCGAGATGGAACAATAGGTAAAGGTGGCTGTACATTTTGTAATGTTGCTTCATTTGCTGACGAACAAGAACAATTTAAATCGATTCATGATCAATTGACCGATAGAGCGGGTGAAGTTCAGCGGGCGAAAAAGTATTTGGCTTATTTTCAAGCTTATACAAGTACTTTTGCTGAAGTACAAGTTTTAAAAAATATGTACGAAGAGGCGTTAAAAGCTGCCAATATTGTCGGGCTTTGTGTCGGCACTCGTCCTGATTGTGTTCCAGATGCGGTATTAGATTTGCTTAAAGGGTACGTCGACGATGGCTATGAAGTATGGTTAGAGCTAGGTCTACAAACAGCGAATGATAAAACATTGAAACGTATTAATCGTGGACATGATTTTGCTTGTTATGATGCCATTACTCGTAAAGCTCGCTCTTTAGGTATTAAAGTATGTACGCATTTAATTATTGGATTACCTGGTGATACTAGAGATGATAACCGCCAAACGTTAGATAAAGTATTAGCGACAGGAACTGATGGTATTAAATTGCATCCTTTG
Source organism: Aliivibrio fischeri ATCC 7744 = JCM 18803 = DSM 507 (assembly GCF_023983475.1). Lineage (NCBI taxonomy): Bacteria > Pseudomonadati > Pseudomonadota > Gammaproteobacteria > Vibrionales > Vibrionaceae > Aliivibrio > Aliivibrio fischeri. The sequence continues at coordinate 2,409,114 of NZ_CP092712.1, read as the reverse complement.
CATATTGTTGAAGGTAGTACAATGGCAAAAGCATGGCGTGCTGGCAAACTCGATGCGCCAGAAATGGATGAATATGTTGATATTGCTTGTGAGCTTATTCGTTTAACGCCACCTGAAGTGGTTTATCACCGAGTGTCAGCAACCGCACGTCAACCAACACTATTATCTCCATTGTGGTGTGAACCAAGATGGTTAGGATTAACTAATGTCGGTATGGCATTAAATAATAGTGGTCCTCAAGGTTCATTGATTGATCAACCTTTCAAATATACTGCCCCAGAGCTGAAAAAATAACTCAAATGCATCTAACCCTGATATTATTTATGTGAATATTATCAGGGTATGTTTATGAAGCAGTTAAAAATTCTCGCGCAATTTTATGTCGATCTTATGGTAAGGCTTGGCATTGTCCGTTTTAGTCTATTACTTGCCATTGCCTTAGTTGCACTCGCCGTTATTGTTCAAGTTGGTGTAACGCTTGTTCTGAGCGGTGAAGTGAATGACCTCGATATTATTCGCTCTGTATTTTTTGGTTTATTGATCACGCCTTGGGCTGTGTTCTTTTTATCTGTGGTGGTTGAACATTTAGAAGATTCTCGTCAACGATTGTCTAAATTGGTGAGTAAACTTGAAGAGATGCGCACTCGAGATCTTGATTTAAACAAAAAGCTAAAAGGGAATGTAAAGAAGCTAAATCAAGAAATTGAAGAACGTGAAAAAGCAGAAGAAGCACGACAAGAAGCGATGGAAGATCTCGAAAATGAAGTATTCCAACGTGAGAAAGCACAATTAGAATTAGCAGAACAAACCGCATTATTACGATCTTACTTAGATACCTCTCCCGATATTATTTATTACCGAAACGATCTTGGTCTATTCTCTGGCTGTAATAAAGCCATGGAGCAGCTGACTGGCAAGTTAGAAAAAGAGCTGATTGGCCTCTCTCCTAAAGATGTATACGATGCCGAAGTTGCCGCAAAAGTTATTGATACGGATAGGCAAGTTTTACAAGAAAACCAAGCATTAACCTATGAACAATGGCTTGATTACCCTGATGGTCGTAAAGCGTGTTTTGAATTGAGTAAAATTCCATTTTATAGCAAAGATGGTCGTCGTTTAGGCTTGGTTGGTTTTGGACGAAATATTACTGAACGTAAAGAATATGAAGATGCATTACAAAAAGCGAGCCGTGATAAAACGACCTTTATTTCAACCATCAGTCATGAATTACGTACGCCATTAAATGGTATTGTCGGTTTAAGCCGAATGTTGTTGGACTCTCGTTTAGATGATGAACAACATAATTACATGAGAACCATTAATGTCAGCGCCATTACATTAGGTAATATTTTTAACGATATTATCGATATGGATAAGTTCGATCGTCGTAAATTAGAGCTTTTCCCTAAACCGCTAGATTTCATTAGTTTTGTCACTGAAATGGAAAACATTTCGGGGCTTATGGCTGAACAAAAAGGGTTACGTTTTGATCTTGAGCGCTTGACCGACTTACCTCCTCATATCAGTGTAGATAGCACTCGATTAAGACAGGTGTTATGGAATCTTGTTGGTAATGCCACCAAATTTACCAAAGAAGGTGGGGTTGTTATGTCTGTGAGTGCGGATATACATCAGGATAGCGCAGAGATAACCTTTGAGATAGAAGATACAGGAATCGGTATTCCTGAAGAAGAATTAGAAAATGTTTTTGCTATGTATTATCAAGTTAAGCAAGGCAAGGATAATTTACATGCTGTAGGGACCGGGATTGGACTAGCGGTATCAAAAGAGCTGATAAATTTAATGGGTGGTGATATCACTGTTACTAGTGAAGTCGATTTTGGAAGTACTTTCATGGTAACCATTAATGTACCACTCGTAGATCATGTTGAAGAAGAAGAGGCAATGCCGGAAACCAAAAGCTCAAAATCATTACGCATTTTTATGCTTGAAGATATTGAACTTAATGTCACTGTTGCGTGTTCTTTATTAGAAAGTTTAGGTCATACCGTTGATGTTGCTATGTGCGGTGAAGATGCAATAAAGCAATTTGATCCAACTAAGTATGATTTAGCGCTTTTAGATATTCAATTACCAGATATGACTGGGTTTGATGTTGCTAAAGCATTACGTGATAAGTTTGATAATTTACCACCATTAATTGCATTAACGGCTAATTTACTTAAAGAAAAAGATGAGTACTTTACAAATGGAATGGATGAAGCATTAAGTAAACCACTCAGTGTTAAAGCGTTAACAGAGGTACTTGAGCAATTTTCAATGTCAGAGAAGAAGACAGAAACGCCAAGGGTACCACAAGAACAAGAAGCGTCTTCTGAGCCAACTGAAAATGATCAGCTAATTGAATGTTTACTCGATCTAGAAATGTTAGAGTCTTATATTGAGATAGTAGGAACAAAACCTATTTATGCGAATATCGAAATGTTTGAAAAAAGCATGAAAGAATACATTCAAATACTTGATACAAACATGACGGCCAGAGACCAAGATGGCATTGTGTTTGAAACGCATAAAATGAAAGGTGCAGCAGGTTCGATTGGGTTAAAGCATATCCAACAAGTCGCACAGAAAGCACAATCACCAGATTTACCTGCGTGGTGGGAAAATATTGATGATTGGGTTGAAGAAATCAAAAATGAATACGAACATGATATTCAAATTTTAAAAAGCTGGTTAGAGCAGCAAGATAAGTAAGGAATAATATGAAAAAGGTACTATTTGCCGCAACACTAATAACAGCTTTATCTGGTTGTCAAATGACGAATCAATCAGAAGCGGATTGGAAACAAGATAATAAAATTGAAATGATGAATGCCAAAATTGAATTGAATTCAGCTATTTGGATTGATCAAATGCCAACTATTGGTGAAGACAGCGATGAGAGTAAAGTTAACTTTGCATTAGGTTTGAGCTCAAAACAAGTCATTGCACCTGAATTGAATATTGAACGTGTTGAATTACGTCAAGGTGACGACTCTTGGGAAGTAACCGAAGAGGAATATGAAGTACGAGTTCAAGATAATCATAATTGGGAAATAGCTGGACAGACATTCCACACTTTAGATGCAAATAAAAAAGTAGATATAGCGATTAAAGCAAGTGGTGAGTGGATTATTGAAACCAACGTGAGTGTTGATACTGTATATTGATGCTATGTTATATAGATAAAAAAATGCCCAGCTAGTGATAGCTGGGCATTTTATTTAAAAGTCATATAAGAAGAGGTTCTTATAGCTCTTCTAGGTCACCACAGAAGCGGTAGCCTTCACCGTGAATTGTAGCGATGATCTCTGGAGTATCAGTTACAGATTCAAAGTGCTTACGGATGCGACGGATAGTTACATCTACTGTACGATCGTGTGGCTTAAGCTCACGACCAGTCATTTTTTTCAGTAGATCTGCACGAGTCTGGATTTTGCCTGGGTTTTCACAGAAGTGAAGCAGAGCACGGAATTCAGAACGTGGAAGCTTGTAGCTCTCACCGCTTGGGCTAACAAGAGAACGGCTGTTGATTTCTACAGTCCAACCGTTGAACACATAGCGCTCAACCATTTTCTTATCTTCAACAACTGTGTTTTGGTTCATTGAACGAGTTAATAAGTTACGTGCACGAATAGTCAGTTCACGTGGGTTGAATGGTTTTGTGATGTAATCATCAGCGCCAATTTCTAAACCTAAAATCTTATCAACTTCATTATCACGGCCTGTTAGGAACATTAATGCCATATCGCCTCGTTCACGAAGTTCGCGAGCAAGAAGAAGGCCATTTTTACCTGGCAGGTTAATATCCATAATCACAAGATTAAGCTGCTGTTCAGAAAGCACTTTGTGCATTTCTTCGCCATCGCTAGCTTCAAAAACATTGTAGCCTTCAGCTTCAAAAATGCTTTTTAACGTATTACGAGTTACGTGTTCATCTTCAACGATTAGGATCTGTGGGGTTTGCATGGGCGGTACCTAACTAACTGGTTAAAGTCAAAAGTAGAATTAACAAATTTTAATTCTATAATAAAAAATTTACAAATAGGAAAATAGATTCTTCAATAGTTAATAAAAAGTAATATAGAAGAATTGAAACCTAAACGGTACGCCATCCTTGGTGGTTATTATTGAATATAAAATCAATAATAAAATAAAGCTCTAATTTGATGAGCTGCTTACTGAAACTCCATTAGAAGCAGGATTTTAATCCTTTAACACCACTCTAACAATAAGCGATTTTTATTTCCATACATTTTATTGATTTATATCAATAGCAACCGATAACAATAGAGTGTAGTAATAAATAAGGCAACATATCTATATTGAAATTGTAAATATCTATGCGAATACTAACTAAGTAATTTGAAAAATGTTGTTATTGTATAGTCGATTTTACAAACAAGGAGAACATAAAATGGATTTATTACCTGATATTTGTGATCAGTTTGAAGATAAAGTGCAGTTAGTTGATATCGATTTTAAAAACTTTGGCGGGAAGGCGTGTTTTTATGGCGAGATTGTAACGGTTCGTTGTTATAAAGATAATTCTTTGGTTAGAGAAGTACTCCAGCAGAATGGAAAGGGCAAAGTATTATTCATAGATGGAAATGGATCGCGTCAAAAAGCGTTACTTGGTGATCAAGTTGCTACCTTAGCTGTTGAAAATCAGTGGGAAGGAGTGATTGTTTATGGTGTTGTACGTGATGTCGGTGCAATACAAACCATGCCATTAGGCCTAAAGGCACTAGGAACTTCGCCTTTCAAAACAGAAAAAAGAGGCGCAGGAGAGCAGCAGGTTTCTCTTACTATTAATGGAAAAATGATTTCTCCAGGAGATTATATTTACGCAGATCTCAATGGGTTATTAATGAGTAAAGAGTTATTAATTTAAATAAATTTTATAAATAAATAAAATATTTGTTTTTATTATTCAAGGTCTTGGTGATTAGTTTGTATATTTTATTGAGTAAATAAATAAACTTTTCATTGACTTATTAGCTCTAAGTAAGGTAAATGTTACATAAGACAAACAATTTACTTTAGAATTTATTATATGTTTATTATCAGCTCTATGATTATTACCACAACAATTACCGGCACCATGGTTGCTGGGGTGGGCTGATACGTATAAGTATATGAAAAAGCCTGCTCTGATTACCAGAGCAGGCTTTTTTTTTGCAAATTTGTTACTAATTCTTAATTGTATTCTTTTATTATCAAACGAAAAGGTTATGATGATGTTAGTTATGCAGTAAGGATATTGCAGTAACACTCGTTTTTAGGGAGGAAGAAATGCGAGTATTAAAATTTGGTGGTTCGTCATTAGCTGATTCAGAACGTTTTTTACGTGCCGCAGACATTATTGCTAATAATGCACAGCAACAAGAAGTTTCTGTCGTATTATCAGCGCCAGGAAAAGTAACAAATAAATTAGTTTCAGTGGTTGATAATCTTCTTACCAATGGTGAGGCAGAATTACAAATCTCAGAACTAGAATCTGTTTTTACTCAATTGTTTAGCGGTATTTCTGACACCCTTCCACAAGTTGATCTTAAATTACTTGAAAATAAGCTGAAAGATTCTATTTCACAATTACGTCAATATGCCCATGGGATCACCTTACTTGGCATGTGTCCAGATAATGTATATGCAAAGATCATCAGTAAAGGTGAACGCATTTCTATTGTCATGATGAAAGCCGTATTAGAAGCAAAAGGTCAACCAGCAAGCTTAATTGATCCCGTTAAGTATCTATATGCGAAAGGCGATTACCTTGAAGGTGCAGTAGATGTCGATGTATCAACATTAAACTTTAAAAATGAACCATTGCCACAAGGTCATGTAAATATTATGCCTGGCTTTACTGCTGGTAATGCTAAAGGAGAGTTGGTAACTCTTGGTCGTAATGGTTCTGATTATTCAGCAGCAGTGCTTGCAGCATGTTTACGAGCTGAATGTTGTGAGATTTGGACTGATGTAGATGGTGTCTATAATTGTGACCCACGTTTAGTTGATGATGCTCGTCTATTAAAATCATTAAGTTATCAAGAAGCTATGGAGCTCTCTTACTTTGGTGCTTCCGTTCTTCACCCGAAAACAATCGCTCCTATTGCTCAATTCCACATTCCTTGTCTAATTAAAAACAGCTTTAATCCTCAAGGTGCAGGGACTCTAATTGGTCAAGATACCGGTGAAGATAATCTTGCTATTAAAGGGATTACGACACTAAATAACCTAACAATGGTTAATGTTAGTGGACCGGGTATGAAAGGCATGGTTGGTATGGCAAGCCGTGTATTTGGTGCTATGTCAGCTACAGGGATCTCAATTGTCCTTATTACTCAATCCTCATCAGAATACAGTATAAGTTTTTGTATTGAAGCTGAAGATAAATGCAAGGCAGAGCAAGTACTAAGAGAAGCCTTTGAATTAGAACTTAAAGATGGCTTATTAGAGCCGGTTGAATTTACAGATAATGTTGCCATTGTTACTTTGGTTGGCGATGGTATGCGTACATCGAAAGGCGTAGCCTCTCAATTCTTTACTTCTCTTACTGAAGTTAATGTGAATATTATTGCTATCGCGCAAGGATCTTCTGAGCGTGCGATTTCTGCTGTTATTCCTGAAGATAAAGTATCTGAGTCGATAAAAGCATGTCATGAAAACCTATTCAATAGTAAACATTTCTTAGATGTCTTTGTTGTTGGTGTTGGTGGTGTTGGTGGTGAACTAGTTGATCAAATCAAACGCCAACAGTCAAAACTGGCAGAGAAAGGCATTGAAATTCGAGTATGTGGTTTGGCAAACAGCCGAGGGTTGCTACTGGATAGCAAAGGTATTCCGCTAGAGGATTGGCGTGAGCGCATGAGCAATACGTCTGAAGAATTTAGCTTAGCTCGTTTAATTGCTTTGGTTCAACGTAATCATATCATTAACCCAGTTATTGTTGATTGTACATCAGATCATGGTATAGCTGCTCAATACGTTGATTTCCTATCAGCTGGTTTTCACGTTATTACACCGAATAAGAAAGCCAATACGGATTCAATGGCTTATTACCATCAGTTACGTAACGCTGCGCGTGGTACTCGTCGTAAATTTATGTATGAAACCACGGTTGGTGCTGGCTTACCTGTTATCGAAAACTTACAGAATTTGATTGCAGCAGGTGATGAGCTTGAAAAGTTCAACGGTATCTTGTCTGGCTCTCTTTCTTATATCTTTGGTAAGTTAGATGAAGGTATGTCATTAAGCGAAGCGACAAACGTAGCGAAAGAAAATGGCTTTACAGAGCCAGATCCTCGAGATGATCTTTCAGGAATGGATGTTGCACGTAAATTATTAATTTTAGCTCGTGAGTCTGGACTTGAAATTGAGCTGGATGATGTAGAAGTTGAGCAAGCATTACCTCCGGGCTTTGACGATTCAGGTACGGTTGAAGAGTTTATGGCTCGACTTCCTGAAGCGGATGCGTATTTTGCTGAGCAATCGGCTATTGCAGCAGAAGATGGCAAGGTATTGCGTTATGTTGGTGAGATCTTAGATGGCAAATGTAAAGTAAGAATTGTTGCAGTAGATGGCGATGATCCTATGTTTAAGATTAAAGATGGTGAAAACGCATTGGCTTTCTATAGCCGTTATTATCAACCTATCCCATTAGTATTGCGTGGTTATGGCGCAGGAACCGAAGTAACCGCTGCTGGCGTGTTCTCTGATTTAATGCGTACGCTTGGTTGGAAATTAGGAGTATAAAATGAGTGTTGTTGTTTATGCTCCTGCATCAATAGGAAATGTCAGTGTTGGCTTTGATGTATTAGGCGCAGCAGTCTCACCTATTGACGGTACACTATTGGGTGATCGTGTTTTAGTTGAGCTTGGAAGTGAGGCATTTACATTAGCTACCGCTGGCAGCTTTGTGGATAAATTACCTGAAAACCCTAAAGACAATATTGTTTACGACTGTTGGTGTGTATTTTCTCGTGAATTGAATAAAAAAAATGTGGCATTAAAGAATGTTCACATGATTTTAGAGAAAAATATGCCAATTGGTTCAGGCCTTGGTTCTAGTGCTTGTTCTATTGTTGCGGCGTTAGATGCATTAAACCAATTTCACGATAACCCTTTAAATGACGTGGAACTATTGGCGTTAATGGGCGAAATGGAAGGGCAGATATCAGGTGGTATTCACTATGATAATGTAGCTCCATGTTACCTTGGTGGCTTACAGTTAATGGTGGAAGAGCTTGGTATTATTAGTCAAGAAGTTCCATGCTTTGATGAATGGTATTGGGTTATGGCTTATCCTGGAATTAAAGTATCAACCGCTGAAGCTCGTGAGATTTTACCTTCTCAATACCGTCGTCAAGATGTGATTGCACATGGTCGTAACCTTGCTGGTTTTATTCATGCTTGTTACTCAAAACAACCAGAACTCGCAGCAAAGATGATTAAAGATGTGGTGGCTGAACCTTATAGAGAGCGCTTGTTACCAAACTTTGCTAAAGCTCGTGAATACGCAGCATCAGCAGGTGCATTAACGACAGGGATTTCAGGTTCAGGACCGACACTTTTTAGTATATGCACAGATAAAGATGTAGCGGATAGAGTATCTCGTTGGCTACAAGAAAATTACATTCAAAATAATGAAGGATTTGTTCATGTTTGTCGTTTAGATAAGCAAGGATCACAAGTGACAGGAAGTAAACTATGAAGCTGTATAACATAAAAGAAAATGATGAGCAGGTCTCTTTTGGCCAAGCGGTTCGCCAAGGTTTAGGTCGCAATCAAGGACTATTTTTTCCATCAGAATTACCTAAATTTGATGATGTTGATGCACTTCTTGCTGAGGATTTTATTTCTCGTAGTACTAAAATTTTATCTGCTTTTATCAAAGAGGAGCTGCCTCAAGATACCGTAAGAAGTATGGTTGAGAATGCATTTCAATTCCCTGCACCGATTAAAGCCGTTAAAGATGATGTCTATGCGTTAGAATTATTTCATGGACCAACATTAGCATTTAAGGATTTTGGTGGCCGTTTTATGGCTCAATCTCTAGGTGCTGTGACTGATAGCGATGAACAAATCACTATTTTAACGGCAACATCGGGTGATACCGGTGCGGCTGTTGCTCATGCATTTTATGGTATGGACAATATTAAGGTCGTCATTCTTTACCCGAAAGGTAAAATCAGTCCGCTGCAAGAGAAGTTATTTTGTACATTAGGTAAGAATATCCATACCGTTGCTGTTGATGGTGATTTTGATGATTGCCAAGCATTAGTAAAACAGTCTTTTGATGATGCAGAACTGCGTAAAGAAGTTGGATTAAACTCTGCAAACTCAATCAATATTAGCCGTTTGATGGCACAAATTTGTTACTATTTTGAGGCGGTATCTCAACTACCAAAAGAAAAACGTAATGATGTCGTTATTTCAGTGCCAAGTGGTAATTTTGGCAACTTGACTGCGGGATTATTGGCGAAATCATTAGGCTTACCTGTAAAACGCTTTATTGCTGCAACGAATGTTAATGATACCGTTCCTCGTTATCTTGAAACGGGTCAATGGGAACCTAAAGTCACGATCCCAACGATTTCAAATGCAATGGATGTAAGTCAACCAAATAACTGGCCTCGTATTGAAGAGCTATGTCAGCGTTTAGGATGGGGATTAGAAACTCTTGGTAAAGGTGCAGTTACTGATGAGCAAAGTGCTGAAACATTAAAAGAGATGAATCAAGCTGGCTATCTATGTGAGCCTCATGGTGCCATTGCTTATCGTATATTGAATGAGCAACTCTCTGACGGTGAAACTGGCCTTTTCTTATGTACAGCACATCCAGCTAAGTTTAAAGAAGTAGTTGAAGATATCCTAGGCAATGATATTGAGCTACCTGCTCCATTAGCCAAGCATAATGCGATGGAATTGTTATCTGAAGATTTAGATAATGATTTTGATGCACTTAAAGCAGTATTAAGAAAAGTTCAATAAGCACTAAGATTGAAATAGATGAGTCTCTTTGGTTAATGATCAAAGGGACTTTTTTATATGGCTAAAGTAATAATATCAATCGTAGTAAATAATTGAGCACCCTAGCAGTTAAATACTTACTGTGATTGGTATAAAAAAACGGCACTCATGAGCATTGAGTGCCGTTTCGTATTTTTAAATCGACTATAAAATTATAGAGATTCAGTAAAAGTACGTGCGATAACGTCTTTTTGTTGTTCTGTTGTTAGAGAGTTAAAACGCACAGCATAACCAGATACACGGATAGTTAGTTGTGGGTAGTTCTCTGGGTGTTTAACAGCATCTTCTAGAGTGTCACGTTGTAAAACGTTAACATTTAGGTGCTGACCACCTTCAATTTTTGGTGCTTTTTCGATAGCTACATCACGGCTTTCGTACTCACCTAGTTCGCTTGCTGCGATAACTTGGTCAGCTTCAAAACCTGCTGTTGCAACAACACAACGTGCTTCGTTTTTCTCGCTATCTAGTAGCCAGATTGAGTTAAGAAGATCGTCATTTGCAGCTTTAGTAATTTGGATACCTGTGATCATTTTACTTTCTCCTAGTCCACTTTGTGGTTATTTTCTAAATATCTTATGGGTCACATTATATACATGATACCCTTACTTTGTATATTGATATATGTCAAAAAACTACAAAAACTTTCAATTAATTCAGATTGAAAATCTTGTCCTAAATCAATAAAGTTCCATATAGCTTGCTTGTGGCACGTTTTTTATGGTTATTGGTTTTGTTTGTCTTTTTCTATTTTGTAGTAAAATTACTACAAAATTAGCTATTTACCTCATTCGTGATTTATATAGCTAATTATGGGTAGGGCAGAGAAGTACTGACAAATAAAGTGTTTACCGTAATAATAAGACGAAATAAATTTTGAAAGGAAATAACAGAGATGAAATATATTGGTGCGCATGTATCTGCTGCTGGTGGTGTTGATCAAGCGCCAAAACGCGCTTATCAAATTGGCGCTAATGCTTTTGCTTTATTTACAAAAAATCAACGTCAATGGGTAGCAAAACCATTAACAAAGAAAATCATCTCTGATTTTAAGGCTAACTGTAAGCGATTTGGCTTTAGTAGTGATCAAATTCTACCGCATGACTCATACCTAATTAATTTAGGTGCGCCTGAAACTGAGAAGCTTGAAAAATCAAGAGCGGCTTTTATTGATGAAATGGAGCGCTGTCATCAACTTGGTTTAACTTTATTAAACTTCCACCCAGGGAGTCATTTAAAGAAAATTTCAGAAGATGAATGTTTATCTTTAATTGCTGAATCGATCAATCTTGCTCATCAAGCGGTTCCTGATGTTGTTGCTGTTATTGAAAATACGGCAGGGCAAGGAACTAATCTTGGATGGAAATTTGAACAACTTGCTCAAATTATTGAACAAGTCGAAGATAAATCTCGAGTAGGGATTTGTATTGATACTTGCCACACGTTTGCTGCTGGATACGATTTAAGTTCAAAAGAAGCGTGTGAACATACTTTCGCTGAATTCGAACGTATTGTTGGTTTTCAATATTTACGAGGTATGCATATTAACGATGCGAAAATCGAATTAGGTAGTCGAGTTGATCGTCATCATTCGTTGGGGCAAGGAACGATCGGTTGGGATTGCTTTGAATATATTATGCAGGATGACCGATTTAATAATATACCGTTAGTTTTGGAAACGATTGATCCTGATATTTGGAAAGATGAGATAGCTCAATTAAGAACGCTAAGTGAGAAAAAGTAATGGTATTAACTTGGGACTCTATTATATCAGCTGAAAAAAAGAAGGCTTACTATCAATCTATGTCGGAAAAGATTGATGCCCAGCGCTCTCTTGGAAAACATATTTTTCCAAAAGAAGATCATATTTTTACTGCGTTTGATTTAACTCCTTTTAATGACGTTAAAGTGGTTATTCTTGGTCAAGATCCTTATCACGGAGAGGGGCAAGCACATGGTTTGTCCTTTTCTGTGTTACCAGGAGTAAAAATTCCTCCCTCTCTACGTAATATGTATAAAGAGCTGGCTGAAGATATTCCTGATTTTACTATTCCTGAGCATGGTTACTTAAAAACATGGGCAGAACAAGGAGTGCTGTTGTTGAACACGGTTCTGACTGTTGAGGAAGCAAAAGCTCATTCTCATGCCAAGTTTGGTTGGGAAACCTTTACTGATGCCATTATCAAAAAAATCAATGAGGATATGGAAGGCGTTATCTTTTTACTGTGGGGGGCTCACGCTCAGAAAAAAGGAGCGAATATTGATACAAGACGTCACTTTATTCTTCAGGCTCCACATCCATCTCCTTTATCAGCACATCGTGGTTTTTTTGGTTGTAAGCATTTTTCACAAACGAATGAATTGTTACGCCAACAAAACTTATCTGAAATCAATTGGGGATCGGTTACATTAAGTTAACTGGATAAAATTTGAACTAAATCCTGTGCTCTCATACTGATGATATACACTTATCTATTGTAATAGTTTACAAAGTAAAGGAGGACAGGATGCTTATTGAAAGTATTTATAAGGAGCATGGATACATAAATCGTATTGTGCAATTACTTGATAGTAAGTTGGAACGATTAGAGGATGAAAAAACAGTTAACTATAATGTAATTCGTGAAGGCGTTGATTATTTATCTTCTTTTGCTGAAAAAACTCATCATCCTAAAGAAGATATGATTTATCAATATTACATTGATCATTATGGTAAACATGAGGGGGTAAGTGACTTGCTTGAAGCGCACCATACTCTTTCACAAGATACTGAAGATTTCTCAATTACGATTGATATGATTCTAAATGATGCCATTGTGCCTAAAGACATATTTAAAGATCATTTGAAGGCATTTACTAAACGCATAAAAGATCATTTAACACAAGAAGAGCAAGAGATTTTTCCTTTTTTAAAAGCGCACTTAACAACGGACGATTGGGATGCCCTTGAGAAAGGATGGAAAGAAATAGATGACCCTGTTTTTGGTGAGACCGTTGATAAACGTTATCGAGAATTAGCGAAAAAAGTTAGGTAAAGGTCATTTCATAAAAAAGGAGAGCGCTAGACTCTCCTTTTTTTATTGATTATTTTAGATAAACATCGTCTAGATTGCCGTTGAAAAAAGGGTCGAGCTCTTTAAGTTCATGTAATAATTGACGACGATCTTGAATCTCTTCAATCTCACGCCATAGACGTTTGGCTTGCTTCTTTTTTGTCGTTGTTGTTTTCGTTGCTAATATATCGTTTAGTGTGTACCCATCCATAAGCACCTCATTTTATTAATTATTACAAAGAGTAAAACCATCCATTTAGCATGCTATTAAGTATCATAGAGAATAGATTATGACCTTGAACTGTTTCTCATTTGTTGATTTTTTATGAATTTTTTATGAGATAACGATCACTTAAATGCAATATATAGATAATTAATACTCAAAATGAGCGTCATAAAGGAATAAAAAATTAAAAGATAGCTAATTTTTTTGTGTTTGTTTTTTGTTAACGGGAGTGCCATTGGTTATCTGTCATCATTCGGTTTATTAGCAAACGTTTGGTTTGGTATTAAGATGCCGATTAAAAAACAATATCTAATATAGTAGTAAGTATCTTGTTGTTTTCTCTTAGGCATTATTTTTAATTACCTTTATTTACTGTTCATTATTCCAATCTAATTTTGGAATTTTGTTGATTGAAATGTCATTAATATGCGTATTATTTGTTGCTTTGATAGCGCTTTTTTCTGAAATTGTAGAAAAAGTGTCACCTTCAGAACATGTGTTTTCTATTGATTTTTTATTAAATACTGATCATCATTCAGCACGCCAATCTTAAGCATCATTAAATGCATAAATAATTCATGAAAGTGAATAAAGGGGTAATCCCATAATTAATAGAATGATAGTTTAAGGTTGGGACGAGAAGGGGACACTTAATGATATTAAGTGTGTATGTGTTTTTACGAATGTAACTGAGGGGGAAAAGTGGCAAGTCTTATTAATTTATTGAATGACCTATTATGGGGTTCAGTACTTGTATATTTATTAGTTGCTATCGGTATCTACTTCACTGTTCGATTGGGTTTTATTCAATTCCGTCATTTTGGACATATGTTTTCGGTATTGAAGGACAGTCGAAAGTCAGACACATCAGGTATCTCATCATTCCAAGCATTATGTACGAGCTTAGCGGCTCGAGTTGGTACAGGGAACATGGCAGGGGTCGCTGTTGCGCTTACCGCTGGTGGACCTGGTGCTATTTTTTGGATGTGGTTGATTGCGATGTTAGGTATGGCAACATCATTTGCAGAAAGCACATTAGCGCAATTATATAAAACCAAAGACGATGACGGTAATTATCGTGGTGGTCCTGCCTATTATATGGAGAAGGGACTTGGCATGCGCTGGATGGGCGTGCTCTTTTCAGTATTTTTAATCATCGCATTTGGTCTTGTATTTAACGCTGTTCAAGCCAACTCTATTGTTGGTGCAATGCAAACTGCATTTGGGTGGAAGCCTTTATATGTTGCTATTGCGATTGTCATTTTATCTGCCGTTGTTATTTTTGGCGGATTTAGAACAATTGCACGTACTGCTGAAATTGTTGTTCCAGTAATGGCTTTAGCTTATTTGGCAATTGCTTTCTTTATCATGTTTACCAACATTGAAAAGCTACCAAGTGTCATTAGCTTGATATTCAAGAGTGCATTTGGCTTACAAGAAGCTGCCGCTGGTGGTTTAGGCTATGCAATAGCTCAAGCTATGATTAATGGTATTAAGCGTGGTTTGTTTTCGAATGAGGCCGGTATGGGGTCAGCTCCGAATGCTGCAGCATCTGCGACACCATATCCTCCGCACCCAGCATCTCAAGGTTATGTGCAAATGCTAGGTGTATTCATGGATACAATTGTGATTTGTTCTGCGACAGTAGCTATCATTTTAATGTCTGGTGAGTATGTTCCTCATGGTGAAGTCACGGGTATTGAATTAACTCAGTTAGCATTAACAAGTCAAGTTGGTGATTGGGGCGGTATTTTTGTTGCTGTAGCGATTTTCTTTTTCGCTTTTACTTCGATTATTGCCAACTACTCTTATGCAGAAACGAATTTAATCTTCTTAGAGCATAATCATAAAGCAGGCATTGGTATTTTCCGAGTGATCGTTCTGGGTATGGTAATGTTTGGTGCGCTATCCTCATTACCTACGGTATGGGCATTAGCGGATGTATCAATGGGATTAATGGCAATTGTAAACTTAATAGCCATCGCATTGCTGTCAGGAACCGTGATTAAGCTTGCTAAAGATTATAATAAGCAACTTAAAGAAGGTAAATTACCTACCTTTGATAGTAAAGATTATCCAGAGCTTCACTCGCAATTAGAGGAAGGGATTTGGGATAATACAAAAGAGCAAAAATAGTCATTGTTTTTGCCCATCAAATAAATAGATAAAGCCATGCATTCGAGCGTGGCTTTTTTTTATTTGAATCGTTAATATCTTGTATATATAAAAATACACAGGGATATCTTGCTCATGCTTATTGTGGTTTCTCCAGCAAAAACACTCGATTATGAAACACCGCTACCAACATCTGCTTTTACTCAACCTGATTTCATTTCAGATTCGGCTGAGTTAATTAAAGCATGTAGAACATTAACGCCTGTTGATATCGCTAAGTTAATGAAAGTAAGTGATAAAATTGCCAGTCTAAATGCTGTTCGCTTTGAAGAGTGGTCAACGACGTTTACTCAAGAGAATGCTCGACCTGCCTTATTTGCTTTTAAAGGGGATGTATACACTGGTTTAGATGCAAACAGTTTGAGCGAAAGTGAGATTGAATATGCCCAAACCAATTTGAGAATGTTATCTGGTTTGTATGGGTTATTAAAGCCGTTGGATTTAATGCAGCCGTATCGTCTTGAAATGGGAACTAAGCTTGAAAATGGACGAGGTTCAAACCTGTATCAATTTTGGGGGAGTTTAATTACTAATAAACTTAATCAAGAGTTAGAAGCTCAAGATTCTGAAATATTAGTTAATTTAGCATCTAATGAGTACTTTAAATCGGTTAAGCCAAAGGAGCTAAAAGCCGATATTGTTACTCCTGTCTTTAAAGATTGTAAAAATGGACAGTATAAAATTATTAGTTTTTATGCGAAAAAAGCTCGAGGATTAATGGCTCGCTTTATTATTCAAAATAAGATTTCTAATGTTGAAGAGCTAAAGAGTTTTGATAGTGATGGGTATTATTTTGTTGAGGCGGAATCTACGGCGACTACGTTAGTCTTTAAGCGAGAAGAACAGAATAAATAACCCCATATTTCAACAAATAAAATGTCAACAAAGTGTTTCATATTTGTACCTAACTAGTTATATTAACTAGGTGGTTGTAATTTAAACTTTTTCAGCTTCTTATAGAAGAGAAAGTCGTGAAATAATCTGGTTTTTAAATGGATTTTACCCCCAAGTTAACATAGAAAGTGTTAAAATCGGCGTAATGTCAAAATAATGGCAACCCTCTCAATTTTTTGAGAATAACTATAAAAGGACAAATCAAATGGCAGATCAAGGCGCTGTAACTGATTTAGCTACAACTGGTGTAGCTAATTTAGAGCATTGGCTAACAGATAATACTGAATTGTTTATTACTTATGGTGTAAACATTATTTCAGCTCTCGCGATTCTTTTTATCGGTAACATTATCGTTAAAAAAGTAGCGAACAGTGTAAGTAACGTACTTAAAAAGAAAAAGATGGATAAAGCGGTTGTTGACTTTGTTCACACTCTTGTTCGTTACCTTTTATTCATCATCGTATTAATTGCTGCATTAGGTAAAGTTGGCGTACAAACGGCATCGGTTGTTGCTGTGATTGGTGCGGCTGGTTTAGCGGTTGGTTTAGCGCTTCAAGGCTCGCTATCAAACTTTGCAGCTGGTGTATTGATTGTTGCTTTCCGTCCATTTAAATCTGGTGATTATGTTGAGATTGGTGGTGTTGCGGGTTCGGTTGATTCAATTCAAATCTTCCAAACAATCCTAACTACACCTGATAACAAAATGGTTGTAGTACCAAATGGTGGTGTTATTGGTAGTCCAATTACAAACTATTCTCGCCATGCAACGCGTCGTGTAGATCATGTTATTGGTGTTTCTTATAGTGCGGATCTGAAGAAAACAAAAGAAGTCATTACAAAAGTACTTGAGTCAGATCCTCGTGTATTGAAAACACCAGCTCCAACGGTTGGTGTTGTTGCTCTAGCTGATTCATCAGTGAACTTTGTTGTTCGTCCATGGTGTAAAACTGCTGAGTACTGGGATGTTTACTTTGATACGCTTCAAGCGATTAAAGAAGGCCTAGATAACGAAGGTATTGAGATCCCATTCCCACAAATGGATGTTCATTTAAATAAAGTAGATTAATTTTTTATTTAAATCAAAATATTAAATGCTACCTTCGGGTAGCATTTTTTTTGCCTTAACATGCATAATGATAAGGAATTATTTGCTGTTATTAGAGTCATAGAAATATGACATTATCTTGAGAATAAAAAATGAAAAAAATAATAAGTGTTTTGTGTTTATCAGCTTTCTTAACTCCTGTAGCAATGGCTGCATCACCAGACTTTCCTCATCTTGAAGTATCAGGGAAAGGTGAAGTGTTTGTTGTACCTGATATGGCTCAGTTCTCAGTTGATGTCGTTGAAAGTAAGGCAACAGCAGAAAAAGCGAAACAGGCTGCGGATAAAGCAGTAACTGGATTTTTAGCTCGCTTAGAAGTACAAGGCGTTAAACGTGAGAATATTAATAGTGGTAATATTCGTTTAACCCCTGAATACCGTTATCCAAAAGGCAAAAAGCCAGAGCTTGTTGGTTACAAAGCCACTCGAAATATTACCGTTACCGTAATGGATTTGAATAAATTGAATGGTTATTTAGATAAAGCCTTGGGTGAGGGGATTAATCGTATTAACCATATTGAATTAAAAACAAGTAAAGAAAAGCAATACATTGAAGCGGCTCGTTTAGAAGCGATTAAAGATGCGAATGAAAAAGCGGCATCTTTAGCTAAAGGATTTGGTACTTCTGTTAAAGGGGTTTGGAAGGTTTCATATCATAATAATTACAGCCAACCTGTACTAATGAGAAGTATGGCGATGGATAGTGCTGCAAATACAGCTGAAAGTTATCAGGATAATCAAATGGTGATTTCTGACTCTGTATCTGTTGTATATCGACTTAACTGATTACATTATTTAATATGAATAAAATGGGCAGCTAATTAAGCTGCCCATTTTTTATTTATCTTAATGAAGAATTCGAGCGCGGATAGTGCCTTCAATTGCTTTTAGTTGAACCAGAGCTTCTTCAGCTCGTGCGGTTTCAACATCAATAACAACATAGCCCATATCTGCTGATGTTTGTAAGTATTGAGCTGCAATGTTAATGCCTTCATTAGCAAAAATACTGTTTATTTGAGTTAGAATACCTGGACGGTTTTCATGGATATGTAATAAACGTGATGTATCAGTATGTTCAGGAAGTGACACTTCAGGGAAGTTAACTGATGATAATGTTGAACCATTGTCTGAGTATTTTGTTAGTTTACCCGCAACTTCAACCCCAATGTTTTCTTGAGCTTCTTGAGTAGAACCCCCAACATGTGGTGTTAAGATTACATTATCAAATTTTTGTAATGGTGACTCAAATGGGTCAGCGTTTGTTTTTGGTTCTACAGGGAACACATCAACCGCTGCGCCACCTAAATGTCCAGACTCTAATGCGTCACATAGATCTTGAATTTTTACAACAGTTCCACGTGCAGCGTTAATAAAGATAGCGCCTGGTTTCATACGAGCAAATTCCTCTGCCCCCATCATGTCTTTTGTTCCAGCTGTTTCAGGAACATGTAGAGAGATCACATCACACTTATTTAATAATTCACTCATGGTAGGGATTTGAGTTGCGTTACCTAGAGAAAGTTTATTTTCGATATCGTAGTAATAAACTCGCATACCTAGGTTTTCAGCTAAAATCCCTAATTGTGTACCGATATGTCCATAACCTATGATACCCAAACGTTTGCCTCGAGCTTCAAAAGAAGCGTCAGCACTTTTTTTCCAAATACCACGGTGTGCTAATGCATTCTTTTCTGGGATACCACGAAGTAATAGTAGAATTTGACCTAAAACTAATTCAGCAACGCTTCGAGTATTAGAAAAAGGAGCATTGAATACAGGAATACCACGCTTTGCGGCTGCTTTTAAATCAACTTGGTTTGTGCCGATACAGAAACAACCAACAGCAACCAATTTGTTTGCAGCATCAAAGACTTCTTGTGTTAATTGAGTGCGGGAGCGAAGACCAATAAAATGAACGTCTTTTACTGCTTCTAAGAGTTCTTCTTCAGAGAGTGAACCTTTGTGGTATTCAATATTGGTGTAACCATCTGCTTGGAAAACTTCAACACAAGATGGGTGCAATCCTTCTAAAAGAAGAATTTTGATTTTTTCTTTTTCCAGAGATACTTTTGCCATGGTCGTTCTTATCCTTAAAAACAAAATTATGATGTGATTTATTGCTTGCTGATTATAAAGTATCAAAAAATAATCAGTTTGGGTAAGAAAATTACGGAATAGTTAATAAAAAACGGTGCTAATGAGCACCGTTGTAATGAAATAACATTTTTGTTCCCTATTAAATAAGGGAGCATTAAGTTAAGGTAGTTATTTAGTCGAACTTCTTAACGCCTTCTGGAGCTCCTACTAATAGGACATCTGCACCGCGGTGTGCAAATAAACCTACAGTTACTACGCCTGGAAGAGCATTGATTTTATCTTCTAGATCTTTTGCATCTGTAATTTTCATACCGTGAACATCAAGGATCACATTGCCATTATCGGTAATTACGCCTTCACGGTATGCAGGATCGCCACCTAATTTAACTAACTCACGAGCAACATAAGAGCGAGCCATTGGAATAACTTCAACAGGAAGAGGGAATTGACCTAAAACATCAACTTGCTTTGTGTCATCAACAATACAGATAAATTTATCAGAAATTGCAGCAACGATTTTTTCACGAGTAAGAGCTGCGCCGCCGCCTTTAATCATTTCGTTTTTGCCGTTAATTTCGTCGGCACCATCAACATAAACATCAAGGCCTGCAACATCATTACAATCAAAAACTTCAATACCTAGTTCTTTTAACTTCTCTGTTGAAGCTACTGAGCTTGATACTGCGCCTTTAATTTCATTCTTCATGGTCGCAAGTGCGTCGATGAAATGGTTTACGGTTGAACCTGTACCCACACCAACAATGCTGCCAGCTTCTACGTATTCTAACGCTGCCCAACCAGCTGCTTTTTTCATCTCGTCTTGAGTCATGACCTTCTCCTAGAAATATAATGTGCAAATGAAAGCGGCGTGATTATAGCGTAGAGTTTTTTCTTCGTCAGAAAAAATAAGTCAGTAAAGCGTAAAAAATGAATAAAATACAAGCAAAGCAAACGGTTTCGGCTAACTATTTACCAGTGCCATGTTTTTTGAGGTGTGATGATTTGAGGAAGTGGTACATCCCAAGATTCAATCGGTAACAATGAAACTTGCTGGCAAGTGTGTGATAACCCTATCGGCATTGGACCTTGCTGATGGGAGTGCCAATTAGAGAGTGTTCGATCATAATATCCTCCGCCCATACCTAAACGATTACCAGTATGATCAAAAGCAACTAACGGCGTCAAAATTAGATCTAATTCAGAGGTCGGTATAATTTTAGTTTTGTTTAGTTTGGGTTCTAGGATCTGATATTTATTATGAACAAGCGGTGAGTTTTCAGTGTACTCAAGGAATAATAAATGCCCCTTTGAGAATGGGTGTATTACAGGTAAAGCGACTTGTTTGCCCTGTGCCCATAACCAAGTGATGAGTGGATTGGTATCAATTTCACCATCGGAAGATAAATAGACTGCAATAGAGTGTGCTTTTTGAATTACAGGGTTGATAGAGCACTGCTGGACAAGAGCGTTGGCTGCTTGAGATTGTTCAATAGGAGATAAAGCGTTACGACGTTGACGTGTAGATTGTCGAATGAGTCGACGAGATGTCATGGAATACCCCAAAGTGCCGTAGTGGTCGTAGCCCTTGAACCCTAGGTTCAAGGCGGATCAGCAAAGTTTACCGTAGGCTTCTCAGTACAAGCCGAGCATGCTCAATAGCAAACAAGTACTAACCCTAATTTGTGCTTATCGGCTCAGGGACATAGATCCGCCTACAAACACTCCAGGGTAAATTTTATTCTTTTGCTATCCTTAGCGATGTTTCTATTCTGCCGTACTTTCTTCTGTTTGGCTAGGCTTAACTGTAGAAATTGCAGCTTCTAATGCGCTTGCAAGCAATCCCATGCGTTCATAAACATCAGAAGAGTGTTTACTTGCCTCTTTTTTAGCCGCATGAAGTTCGTAGCAGATATTTAACGACGTAATAGTCAATAACTGTTCAGTATTGGTTACTTTGGTTCGTTCAGATAATTCATTTACACGATTATCTAAATCTTGAGCGGCTTCTTTTAATGCAGCTTCTTGACCAGCAGGGCAGTTAACCTTGATGGCTCGTCCTAATATTTGGACTTGCACGGCTTGGCTTGTCATCAATACATTACTCATCGTTAAACTATAAGATTCACTGACTTCATAAATAACCAGTGATAAGTGAATGAAACTATAAGAAATGATGTAAAAAGATTCAAGTATTTCGCATCGCTTTGTTGATGGTGGTTAACTATATTCTTAATAAAACAACAATCTGATGAAAAGATACTCAATTGCGAGAGATAGTGAGTTTTCTGAAAATGCATGAAGTGGTAGCATGGAGATATTAATCCTAATCTAGAGATCGTCAAATATGAGCGAAATTAAAATGCCAGAGTTTTTAACCGTTGAGTCAGCTTTAAAAGACAGTGGACTTGCAGTTACACCATCAGAATTGCATGGTTTATTAGTTGGCATGATAAGCGGTGGTCTATCTCTTGACGATCAAACCTGGAAGCCATTGATTTATGATTACACTAACGATGGGATGGGATGGCCAGACAGTGCAATTAAAGTAGGAAGTGCGGTATTTCAATGCACAGTTGCTGAATTAACGGCTGAGAAGTTGGCTTTAGAGCTACTAATTCCTAGTGAGAAAGAGAGCTTAATGAATCGAGCTGATGGGTTAAGTGAGTGGGTTAACCATTTTATCTCTGGTTTAGGTTTAGTTGAGCTTAAATTAGATAAAACATCTGATGCATTGAAAGAAGCGTTAGCTGATTTAGAAGAAATTGCACGCTTAGGTATTGATGAAGATGATGATCTTGAAGAACAAGAAAGTCTCTTTGAACAAATAGTAGAGCATGTACGTATTTGTGTTCTTACTATTCATGCCGAATTAGGTCAGCAAATACATACTGATGCATCTAAAACAGTGCATTAATGGACTCTAGAATGACACATTATGATGTAGTTATTGTTGGTGGTGCGATGGCGGGAGCAACACTCGCTTTAGCATTAGAAAAAATGAATCAAGGGCGTCTTTCGATTGCGGTTATTGAAGCTGTCGAACCAAAACTTGATTCTCACCCAGGCTATGATTCTCGAAGTATTGCTCTTTCTAATGGAACTGCGCAGCTATTGAAAGATATTGCTTTGTGGTCTGATATCGCCCCGTTAGCAACACCAATAAAGCATATTCACATCTCAGATCAGCAACACGCAGGAATAACAGAGTTAACATCAAAAGAATTGAATGTTGATGATCTTGGTTATGTTGTTGAGCTTGCTGATATTGGTGACTTTTATCATAAAAAATTAATAAACTCTTCAGATATAGAACTTATTTGCCCTGCATCGGTTTCTCATCTTGAGCGAGAGTTAGCACTGACTAAGATAACGCTCTCTACAGGAAAGGTTATTTCTGCATCTTTGGTTGTTGCAGCAGATGGCGCTGAATCTGCCACGTGCAAAAGCATGCAATTAGAATCTGAAGTGTTTGATTTTGAGCAGGTCGCTATCATTGCTAATGTGACAACAGAGCTTCATCCTCAAGGAAAAGCATTTGAGCGTTTTACTGAGCATGGTCCTGTCGCTCTCTTGCCGATGTCTAATGGTCGTAGCTCACTTGTATGGTGTGTTACTCCTGAAGCATCGCAGGAAATATTAGAGTACAGTGATGAGCAATTTTTAGCGCATTTACAAAGTGAATTTGGTTGGCGCCTTGGTAAGCTAATAAAAACGGGTAAGCGAGCACATTATCCTTTGTTACTTCGTCGTCAAAAACAGCATGTTTCCCATCGTTTTGCTGCTATTGGTAATGCAGCTCAAACTCTGCATCCGATAGCAGGCCAAGGGTTTAACCTTGGAATAAGAGATGTATTTTCATTAAGCGAATGTATTACTCAAGCTTCTTTGAATGGTCAAGATATTGGTGATTATTCGGTGCTAGCTGAGTATCAGAATCGACGAGAACCAGACCAACAGCAAACCATAACGATGACTGCAGGATTAATTTCTATCTTTGCAACTCATTCACTCCCAATGGTAATTGGACGAAATATTGGTTTGTATGCGGTTGATACTTTACGTTTTTTATTAAAACCCGTGACATTACGAGCAATGGGTAGAGTGAAAAGATAATTATGATGCAGAGTGTAGATATTGCGATTATTGGTGGCGGTATGGTTGGTTTAACCGTAGCCGCTGCATTAGAAAACAGTGGATTAAGAATCGCAGTCATTGAAAGCCAACTGCCTGAAGAGGAATTAGCCTCTTTACCTGATATTCGAGTTTCAGCGATCAGTCGAGCAAGTGAAAATATTTTAAATAATGTTGGAGCATGGCAGGGAATCTTGTCACGTCGTGCAGCACCATACACATCGATGCGAGTATGGGAGCAAGACAGCTTTGCTAAAATTGAATTTGAAGCAGAGGATATCGCTCAGCATAATTTAGGGCATATTGTCGAAAACCGAGTTATACAACTTTCTCTTTTGGATAAAATTTCAAAACAAGAAAACGTTACATTATTAGCGCCAGAACGATGCACTAATATTATGTTTGGCGAAAGTGAAGCTTGGATTAATTTAGAATCAGGTAAAGCCATTACCGCAAAGCTGGTGGTTGGTGCGGATGGTGCAAATTCATGGTTACGTAATCAGTTAGATATTCCTTTAACACATTGGGATTACGGTCATAGCGCTCTGGTTGCAAATATTCGAACGGTAGATGCTCATAATGCAACCGCTCGACAAATATTTAGACCAGAAGGACCGCTTGCATTTTTACCATTAGGTGAACCGAATTTAAGCTCTATTGTATGGTCCCTTGATCCTTTGCAAGCCGAAGATTTAGTTTCGATGCCTGAAGACGATTTCAATAAACGTCTAACTACGGCATTTGATAATCAACTTGGGTTATGTTCTGTTGAAGGTGCTCGCCAAGCTTTTCCATTAAAGATGCGTTATGCCAAAGATTTCGTTCGTGATCGAGCGGTATTAGTTGGTGATGCTGCGCATACTATTCACCCTTTAGCAGGGCAAGGTGTGAATCTTGGAGTTGCCGATGCTGCTGCATTAGCTGAAACGATTTTAGCGTTACAAAATGAAAGTAAAGACATCGGTTTAAAAGTTAATTTACGTTCTTTTGAGCGATGGAGAAAAGCAGAAGCCGCTCAAATGATCGCCTCTATGCAAGGGTTTAAAGAGTTATTTTCTGGAAGCAATCCAGTTAAGAAGTTCATTCGAGGAGTGGGAATGTCATTAACGAATGAGTTATCGCCTGTTAAAGATGAATGCTTAAAAAGAGCGCTAGGCTTATCTGGGCATTTACCAGAAATAGCAAAAAAATAATATTTAGCTAAAAACAAAAAAGGTAGCGCAATGCTACCTTTATTTTTAATAAGCCATTTTCAACCGAGTTATTTCTGAGTTAATTTCTTTTACCATTTTATAGTGTTTACGCTCCGCTTCTGTAGGAGCCACTAATCGACCATCTTTAAATCGAAACTCGCCAATGCCGTGAATATGAATCTTTCCATTAAATAGTCGACTAATATGTTTCGCAATCATGCTCGGTGCATAGTGCTTAAAAAATCGCATCACATTATCCTTCAGTGATTAAAACAAACGAGCTTTTATGCTCTGGATAGTATTATAACCAAATTTATGTGACATATATGTTGCAAAACTGGGATAAGGTGAGGAGGAGCATATTATTAATATTTTAATATGCTGATATTTGATCTTTATCTAGATAAAAATATTAAAAAAAAGCCCGAAACAGAGTTCGGGCAAACAGTCACAGATGCATTTCCAATATATATAGGTATATTGGAGTAAATTGTTTGGAGTTAAACAATTTATGCGCTCTTTCGTAAGAAAAGAACATAATTAAAATAACTAAAAATCAACCAAAATGCTACTTATTCATAAAAAATAAATAATAATTCATCTTTTGATGTGGCGAAATGAGTAATGGATCAAGTTCGTTATGTAAGAATGTAAATTAATCCAATTCTCGGCACAAAGAAGCTAGAGTTGGTTGACATAAATGACATAAGTCAGAGAGCGTTAATTCAATTCCTGCCATTCTATCGCCGCTGGATATATTAATGTATTGATATCGTTGGAAATGAATGTCTAGAAAAACAGGCATAGGTGTCGCGGTTACTACTGGGTTTATCGTACCAATCTCAAAGCCTGTAATCAGTTTTACTTCATCAGGTGAAACACAGGTCATGCGTCGGCAATCTAATAATTGTCGTACTTTTTTTGGATCTACTTGTTGATCTCCAGGAACGCAAGCGAGAGCCAATCGCCCACCCATATCTCGTAAAACAATCGTCTTAACCATCTGAGATGGAGATACTCCACGTTGTTCAGCGGCATCTTGAACACTGATTACGGGGGTTTTATGTGGAAGTATTCTATAAGGGATCTGCTCTTTATCAAGCAGACCCGTCACAGATGTTTGCAACTTACTCATCATTAAGTGTGTAAGGTAATTCTACTTTTTCCCAGATAGATTCTTGAAGTTTGAATTGTGTATCTTCATCTAAATCATTCGGGAGGATTGCTAGAGCAAGGGTATAGCCATCTTCAAAGCGGTATGCCGAAACAATGGTTCCGCCTTTACGCCAATTTTCGCCCACACTACGCTCAATAGCATCGCCGGCAGATGGTTGTGCTTCAGAGATACCTGAAAGTAAGTACATAGCACGTTTGTTTATACCGCGATATTTTGCTCTTGCTACGGTTTCTTGGCCTGTATAGCACCCTTTTTTAAAGCTAATACCATTAATAGCTTGTAGATTTAATGCTTGAGGGATATGTTCGTTACATAGTGGGGCATCTATTTGTGGTAAGGCGTGTTTAATGTGGTGTAAAGACCATATAGCCTCATCGCATAGTGTTGCTTCTGATAATAAAGAAAGAAGTTCCTCTTTTTTATCATCGGTTGTTACTAGTAACCATTGTGTATCGCTAACTTTGGCAAACGTACCAAATTTAGATACTCGGACGTTGGCATTTGAATCAGTATGCTGATTTATCCATTCAAGGGCTTTATCACCAGTAAAGCCAAGTAAAATTTCATCACTAATTGAAATATCGACTTTAGAAAATACAGCGTATTTTTTGATTTCAGTTAATTCTGTTTCGATAGCACTTTTACGCTGAAATAAAGCGTAGCCATCATTGTGATGAAAGAGTTGGAAGATACTCCATAATTTCCCTTTTGCATCACAATGCCCACCGAAGGTGATCTCATCTTGAGCTAAAGAAACAACATCGCAAGTAACTTGACCTTGTAGGTATGATTTTTTATCTGCACCAATCATTGTGATTAATGCCCAATCATTTAACTCGGAGACAGTGAAGCTTGGTAATAGCTCATCTTTATTTAAATTTAATGCTGGGAATAGAGTGCTCATCATAAAACTCTTATTTAAGTTAGGTTATGTTCTTTATAGTAAATGTCTAAATTTTAAATGTCAGTAAAAAGAAACAAGTAGTTTCATGTCGCATCTTCTTAATCTTATGACTTTAGATCATGGTTGTCGTTGAAATAGACTGATAAACTCAAGGCCGTTATTTTATTTTTTACGCTAGGGGACAGTATGTACAGTGCCGAAGAAAAAGCACGAGTTAAGTGGGCTTGCCGTCGTGGAATGCTGGAATTAGACGTGGTAATAATGCCATTCTTTGATGAATATTTTGAAGAGCTTACAGAAGCTGAACAACAAGCTTTTGTTTCATTGTTAGAGTGCGATGATCCTGATTTATTTACATGGATTATGGGACATGGGCGCAGTGACAATCTTGCTCATGCATCTATGGTAGATAAAATCGTTGAGCACAACCTCAGCAAGTTACGTTAAAATAACGCTGAACTTCTCTTATATCGCCTATCTTTTCCTAAATGGTAGTTATTTCTGCTTTGGATGGGCGATATTATTGATGGGGATAATCCCATTTCCAATCCTTCCCCTGTTTTTTTACTTCATTTATAAACAAGTGAACGCTACTTACCATCAGCTATTAGAGTTGCAAGGTAGCTATACTTTTTCAAAGAAAGAAACCGATGATCATCGTGATTGGGTTGTTAAACGGGTACTGTGGAATAGTCGCTCATTAAGCATTATTTATGCTGAAAATGCTTATGCAAAGCAGTACTTTTATTTATTTTCAGATGCGATAGATAAAAAAAAGCACCATCAATTAATGGTGCTCTTAAAGTAGTCATGTTGTCGTTATTAAATAAACTTGGTTAGCGCTTACTTAAAGTTGGTTGGCACTAAAATAGTAGGGCCGGACTCTTCCAATGCTTCTGGGTAGTCAAGCGTATAGTGTAAACCACAACTTTCTTTACGTTTCATTGCACAACGTACCATCAATTCTGATACATCTAATAGATTTCGTAGTTCAATTAAGTTATTAGAAACTCTGAAATTACTATAATAATCATGAGTTTCTTGTTTTAGTAACTGAATACGACGCAGTGCACGCTCTAAACGTTTATCAGTACGAACGATACCCATGTAGTCCCACATGAATAGACGCAATTCGTGCCAGTTATGCTGAATAACCACTTCTTCATCAGAGCATTCAACTTGGCTTTCATCCCATGCTGGTAATGTTGGTGGTAGTTCGCGTTTATCCATATCTTTAATAATATATTCAGCCGCTGACCAAGCATATACAACACACTCTAATAATGAGTTTGATGCTAAACGGTTTGCACCATGAAGGCCGGTGTAACTTACTTCGCCAATGGCAAATAAACCATCAATATCGGTTTGGCCTTGTTTATCAACCATTACACCACCACAAGTATAGTGAGCAGCAGGCACGATAGGGATTGGCTCTTTTGTCATATCAATACCAAATGAAAGCAGTTTTTCATTAATGGTAGGGAAATGATGGTGAATGAAGTCTTCAGGCTTATGACTGATGTCTAAATACATGCAGTCTGCCCCTAAACGCTTCATTTCATAATCGATAGCTCGAGCTACAACATCACGTGGAGCAAGTTCACCACGCTCGTCGAAATCTGGCATAAAACGAGTACCATCTGGACGGCGTAAATAAGCACCTTCACCACGTAATGCTTCTGTCATTAAGAAGTTTCGTGCGTCAGGGTGGAAAAGACAGGTCGGGTGGAATTGGTTAAACTCTAAGTTAGCAACTCGACAACCAGCACGCCATGCCATTGCAATACCGTCACCTGAAGATACATCTGGGTTTGATGTATATTGGTATACTTTAGATGCACCGCCAGTGGCTAAAATAACGAATTTGGCACGAACGGTTTCAACGTGTTCTGCATCACGATTCCAAATATAAGCACCAACAACTTTATCCGCATCACCACCAATTTTATCTTCGGTGATTAAATCCAACGCATTGTGGCGTTCAAAAATAGTAATATTTGGGTGGTTAAGCACATTTTCTTGCAGTGAATTCTGCATTGCTTTACCTGTCGCATCTGCAGCATGCAAAATACGACGGTGGCTATGTCCACCTTCACGAGTTAAATGGAATTTAGGATCGGAGATATCGGTTTCTTTTTCATCATCGTGATCAAAAGGAACGCCGCCATCAATTAACCATTGAACGCAATGTTTTGCGTTTTCTGCAATAAATGTAACGACATCTCGGTCACATATGTGTGCACCTGCCACAAGGGTATCTTCAACATGTGATTCAACCGTATCACTTTCATCAAATACAGCAGCAATACCGCCTTGAGCGTAATAGGTTGAGCCTTCATTTCGAGGGCCTTTACTTAAGACGATCACCTTTCCATGTGGTGCGACTCTAAGGGCAAGAGAAAGACCAGCAGCACCACTGCCTATGACTAAAACGTCACAACTGTGTTCATTGGTTATGTTCATATATTCATCATTTTCCTGTGATAATCCGATCATTTTACCAGAATCTATCCGGTTGCGTCACATTTTGGAATGGAATCTTAAATATCAAGAATAAAAGTTCGTAAATATCAGCAAAAAGGATTTTAAAACCTCATGGATTGATATAGATATATTAAATTGATAAAAAAATGTAATAATAAAGGAACTTTCTAAGAATTAGAAACTCATACATAGTGCTCAAGTTAATCGTGGTATAGCTGGTTCATTATAAGCTATTGCGTTATGTAGACTTAATGCGCATCTAAGAAGAATAACATGGGAGTACCCGCTCCAATGAGTGAGCAGTTAACAGATCAAGTTTTAATTGAGCGTGTTCAACGTGGCGATAAACAAGCATTTAATCATCTTGTTGTAAAATATCAAAACAAAGTATGTAACCTTGTTGCTCGTTACGTAAAGAACAGTGGTGATGTGCCTGATGTAGCCCAGGAAGCGTTTATTAAAGCGTATCGTGCGTTACCAACCTTTCGTGGGGACAGTGCATTTTATACTTGGTTGTATCGCATAGCAGTCAATACAGCTAAGAATTACCTTGTTGCTCAAGGACGCAGGCCGCCAGCATCAGATGTTGATGCAGAAGAGGCGGAATATTATGAAGGGGCGAGTGCATTAAAGGAAATCACGAACCCAGAGAATTTATCGTTGTCAGAAGAGTTAAGAGAAATCGTCTTTTCAACAATTGATGGATTGCCAGAAGATTTAAAAACAGCAATTACATTACGAGAGCTAGAGGGCTTAAGTTATGAAGAAATTGCTGCTGTAATGGAGTGTCCGGTTGGTACGGTTCGTTCGCGTATTTTCCGAGCTCGTGAAGTTGTTGAGAAAAAAATCCAACCGCTAATGCAGCGTTAATTATTTCCAACGGTCAAACGGTGAAGACAATGACTGATAAAGAACAAATATCTGCGTTTATAGATAATGAAGAAATGGACAATGCGTTCATTGAATCCTTATCAAACAGTGAAAATGCAGAGACTTGGAAAAATTACCATTTAATTGGTGATGTTATGAGAGGCGATGCACCTGACAGCAAAGAATGGAATATTGCTGCCAACGTTGCTCTCGCTCTTGAGGATGAACCCGCTCATTCTATGAATGATACGGTGACGGAGTTTATGCCGTCGCAACCTACACCAAGTGAAGTAAAGAAGACATTACCTAGTTGGTTAACTCAATTTGGCCAAGTAGCCATGGCAGCCTGCTTCTCATTGGTTGTTATTGTTGGTGTTCAGCAGTATAACGGTTCAGAGCCAAGTACCATTCCTGCAAGTGGGGATATTCAAGTACTTGATACCATTCCATTTAGTGGCAGTGCTGAACCAGTGAGTTTAACGCGTGATTCATTAGTGAATAAAACCTCAAGTGAAGCGGATGTAATGGAGCAACGTAAGCGTATTAATGCGATGTTACAAGATTATGAATTACAACTTCGTTTGAATGCTCACGATGGTTCGATTGATAGAGAGCTATTAGAACAAAATTCAACATTGGCAGAATAGATGAAACGTATCCTGATCAGCTTTATTGCATTGGTCAGCTTCTTTCCAATAATGGCCTCAGCTGAAGAAAAACCTTCTGCTGAGGCTTTGTTGCATCTGATGGGAGAGGCTAGCCATAATTTAAATTATGAGCTTTCTTATATTTTAGTTAAGAAAAGTAGCATAGAACCTTTTATGTATCGTCACTCACATTCAGAGAATATGACACTGTCTCACTTAGTTTATCTTAGTGGTTCAATGCGTGAGGTTATACGTAGAAATAATGAGATCAGTTACTTAGAGCAAGGCAGCAAGCCGTTTACGATTAAATCAGAGGCGATTGTTGCGCCTATTATTCCTCTTTTGCATAAAGATATTGCGAAATTAAAGCAATATTATGATTTTGTATCGGTAGGTCGAGCAAGAGAAGCGGGTACAGCATCTCAAGTAGTGCGAATTGTTTCAAAAGACGGTAATAGATACTCTTATATTGTTTGGATTGATGAACGTAGTCATCTCCCTATGCGTACTGACTTAGTTAGTCGAGAAGGTGACATTATCGAACAGTATCGTGTGATTTCTTATACCGTAAATGACCAAATTGCGACGTATATGACACAACGATTAGGTGATGCTGAGTTACCTAAAGTAATTTCGATTCCGAGTTCAACAAATGATAAAGCGACGTGGGAAGTAACATGGATACCGAGTGGATTTAAAAATATTCACTTTAATCGTTATCGTTTAGCCATGAACCAAAGAGCGGTGGAAAGTCAGATGTATTCTGATGGTCTATTTAATTTTTCGGTTTATATCTCAGAAGCCGATAAACTCAGTCATAAAGAACAGCTTGTTCGCCAAGGTCGTCGTTCATTACATAGTTATATTAAAGGCGATTATGAAATCAGTGTTGTTGGTGACATCCCAGCATTAACAGCTAAACGTATTGCTGAATCAGTGGTTTTTAGTGAATCAAAACCAATTATTGAGGATAAGTAATCAAAATGATGACTGCATTAGCTACCGTTCTTGAAGTACAAGAAGATATTGTAGTAGTGGGATGCCAACAAAAAACAAGTTGTAACCACTGCTCATCAAAAGACTCTTGTGGAACAGGGATTGTTTCTAAAGCGCTACCTGGAAAAGTCCATCATTGGGCATTTCATACTGAGAAAAAGTTATCAGTAGGTCAATTGGTTGAAATTGGCCTACCTGAGAAGAATTTATTGCAGTCCGCTGCTATTGTTTATTTAACGCCACTTCTGTTTTTATTGCTTGGTGCGTTATTGTCTGAGTGGTTTTTAAGCCCAATGATTGGTGTTGGAGAGCTCACAACAATTGTTGTATCGACTTTATTTTCCCTTGGTGGTTACCAATTAGCAAAAAGACTTTCTCATCATATTGAGCAAAAAACAGAACAACAAGTTAGCTTACTTAGAGTGCTAGGAGAGCCACTTTCCGACACAAACTTGGGAAATGCTGCACGATAAGATAGCGACTTGCTCAGAAATTGGGTAGAATCCCACAACTTGATCTCACGATCCAATCCTATTAACTAATTGAGTTTGTCACATCATTCATGAAGCACATTCGTAATTTTTCTATTATTGCCCATATCGATCACGGTAAATCGACACTATCTGACCGCCTAATCCAAGTTTGTGGTGGCCTGTCAGACCGTGAAATGGCAGCGCAAGTTCTTGATTCAATGGATCTAGAACGTGAACGTGGTATCACTATTAAAGCCCAGAGTGTGACGCTCGACTATACGGCTAAAGATGGTGAGACTTATCAACTAAACTTTATCGACACACCTGGACACGTTGACTTCTCTTACGAAGTATCGCGTTCACTTGCTGCCTGTGAAGGTGCGCTATTGGTTGTCGATGCGGGTCAAGGTGTAGAAGCACAGACTCTAGCAAACTGTTACACAGCTATAGAAATGGACCTAGAAGTAGTGCCAATCTTAAACAAGATTGACTTACCTGCGGCAGATCCAGATCGTGTAGCTGAAGAAATCGAAGAGATCGTTGGTATTGATGCAACAGACGCAACGCGCTGTTCAGCAAAAACGGGTTTAGGTGTTGATGAAGTTCTTGAAACTATCGTTAAATCTATTCCTGCACCAGAAGGTGATCCTGACGCACCAACACAAGCACTTATTATCGACTCATGGTTCGATAACTACTTAGGTGTTGTTTCTTTAGTTCGAATTAAAAATGGTTCACTGAAGAAAAATGACAAGATCAAAGTAATGAGCACTGGCCAAGTTTGGGGTATCGACCGTATTGGTATCTTCACTCCAAAACAAATCGATACTGATGTGTTGAATACTGGCGAAGTTGGTTGGGTTGTTTGTGGTATCAAAGATATTCTTGGTGCTCCTGTAGGTGATACATTGACACACGCGAAAGGCGGGTGTGAAGAGCGTCTACCTGGCTTCCAAAAAGTAAAACCACAAGTATATGCAGGTTTATTCCCTGTATCTTCTGATGATTATGAAAACTTCCGTGATGCTCTTGGTAAATTAAGCCTAAACGATGCATCACTTTTCTATGAACCAGAAAGTTCAGCGGCACTTGGTTTTGGTTTCCGTTGTGGCTTCCTTGGTATGCTTCACATGGAAATCATTCAAGAGCGTCTCGAGCGTGAATACGATCTTGATCTCATCACTACAGCACCAACAGTAGTTTACGAAGTGGTACTAAATAACGGCGATTTACTGTACGTAGATAGTCCATCAAAACTGCCAGCAGTTAACGATTTAGATGAAATTCGTGAACCAATTGCTCGTTGTAACATCTTAGTACCAGCAGATTATTTAGGTAACGTAATTAGTCTATGTGTTGAAAAACGTGGTGTACAAGTTGATATGGTTTATCACGGTAACCAAGTTGCACTAACTTACGATATTCCAATGTCTGAAGTTGTTTTGGACTTCTTTGACCGTCTGAAATCGACATCTCGTGGTTATGCATCACTGGATTACAACTTCCAGCGTTACGAAGCATCAAACATGGTTCGCGTAGACGTATTAATCAATGGTGATCGAGTAGATGCATTAGCTATCATTACTCACCATGATAATGCACAAGGTCGCGGTCGTCTGTTGGTTGAGAAGATGAAAGAATTCATCCCTCGCCAAATGTTTGATATCGCGATTCAAGCAGCAATTGGTGCTCACATTATTGCGCGTTCAACAGTTAAGCAACTACGTAAAAACGTAATTGCAAAATGTTACGGTGGTGATATTAGCCGTAAGAAAAAACTGTTGAAGAAGCAAAAAGAAGGTAAGAAACGTATGAAGCAGATTGGTAATGTTGAATTACCACAAGAAGCTTTCCTTGCGATTCTTCATGTAGGTAAAGATTAATTTTCTGATTTCTGAATCTTCAGAGTTCTGTAAATTTAAGCTTTATTACAACTCAAAGAAAGCGATGATCCATGGTCTTCGCTTTCTTTGTTATGCAACACTTAACAACCGAAGGGAATGTAATGGCTAACACTTTTTCACTGATATTGGTTCTAGTAACCCTGTTTACTGGTGTTATTTGGGCAATTGATAAATTCGTATGGGCACCAAAGCGTAAGCAAAAAATTGCAGCAGCACGTGAACAAGCGAATGGACAAGTTGATGAGGCGACACTTGAAAAAGTAGCCCCACAACCAGCGTGGATTGAGCAGTCTGTCTCTATTTTTCCTGTAATTGGTATTGTTTTAGTGTTGCGCTCATTTATTTATGAGCCGTTCCAGATCCCATCCGGTTCGATGATGCCGACGTTATTGGTGGGTGATTTTATCTTGGTTGAAAAATTCTCTTATGGAATTAAAGACCCTGTTTGGCGTTCACAACTTGTAGAAACGGGTAAACCTGAGCGTGGTGATATTGTGGTATTTAAATACCCACCACAACCAAATATCGACTATATTAAACGTGTAGTTGGTGAACCTGGTGATACGGTTATCTATAGCTCATCTAAGCAATTGTGTGTGAAACCAAAAGGCGAAAGCCAATGTAACATCATTCCATTAACGAATATGAAAGACAGTGAATTCATGCAAGATCGCACTAATTTAGTTCAATATACTGAGCAATTAGCGAAAGATACAACGCATGATATTTTGGTTAACCCTATGCGTTCAGATCGTGTGTCGATGTATCAACCTCGACCTGGTTACAACGAATGGGTAGTACCAGAAGGTAACTACTTTGTGATGGGTGACAATCGTGACAACAGCGCTGACAGTCGTTATTGGGGATTTGTTCCTGAAACGAACTTGGTTGGTAAAGCGGTCGGGATCTGGATCAGCTTTGAATTTGACCGTGGTAGCGATAGCATGCTGCCTTCCTTTATTCCTACTGGTGTTCGTTTTAATCGCATCGGTGGCATAGACTGATTAAAAATATATGAATTCTTCACTACAACGCTTAGAAAAGAAAATTGGCTATCAATTTAAAGATGAAAGTTTTCTTAAGTTAGCACTGACTCACCGTAGCGCTAATGGTACACACAATGAACGTCTAGAGTTTTTAGGCGACTCGATTTTGAGTTTTGTTGTTGCAGATGATTTGTACCACCGTTTCCCTAAAGTGGATGAAGGTGATATGAGTCGTATGCGTGCAACATTAGTTCGTGGTCATACATTAGCAGAGCTTGGTCGTGAGTTTCAGCTAGGTGATTACCTATACTTAGGCCCTGGCGAATTGAAAAGCGGTGGTTTCCGTCGTGACTCTATTTTAGCGGATGCGGTAGAAGCAATTATCGGTGCTATCTATTTAGATAGTGATACTGAAACAGTACGTGGCATTATTTTATCTTGGTATAACACTCGCCTTGAATCAATTGAACCTGGCGTATCTCAAAAAGACCCGAAAACACGTCTTCAAGAGTACTTACAAGGTCGTCGTAAGCCATTACCAACGTACACAGTAACTAAAATTAAAGGTGAAGCTCATAATCAAGAGTTCACTATTGAATGTATCGTGGCTGGCTTGGATAAGCCGGTTATCGGAAAAGGAAGCAGTCGCCGCAAGGCAGAACAGTCGGCTGCTGACATTGCATTAGGACAACTTAACTAATGTCAGATGAAAAAGAATTTGATTTAGACGCGTATTTCGCATCAGAAGGAAAGTCAGAAGCAGTAAGTGACAACCAACATTGTGGTTTCATTGCTATTGTTGGCCGCCCAAACGTAGGTAAATCAACGCTTCTTAACCAAATTTTAGGTCAGAAGATTTCGATTACTTCACGTAAACCTCAGACGACTCGTCACCGTATTATGGGTGTTGATACTGATGGCGATTATCAAGCGATTTATGTTGATACTCCGGGCCTTCATATCGAAGAAAAACGAGCAATTAACCGTTTAATGAACCGTGCTGCAAACTCATCGTTAAGTGATGTGAATTTAGTATTATTCCTTGTGGATGGTACTCACTGGACTCCTGACGATGAAATGGTTCTAAACAAACTGAAAAAATCTGAATTCCCAACAGTATTGTTAGTGAATAAAGTTGATAACGTTAAAGATAAAAAAGACGTTATGACTCACTTACAAGAGATGACGGAGAAAATGGATTTTGTTGATGTTGTGCCAATTTCAGCAAAAACAGGTTCTAACGTAGATGTGGTTCATAAGTTAGTTCGTGAGCACTTGCCTAAAGCGGTTCACCACTTCCCTGAGGAATACGTAACGGACCGTTCTCAACGTTTCATGGCATCAGAAATTATTCGTGAAAAATTGATGCGTTTTACTGGTGAAGAATTGCCTTATTCAGTAACCGTTGAAATTGAGCGTTTTGATTACAATCCAAAAATGGATGGTTTCCACATCAATGGTTTGATCCTTGTTGAGCGCCATGGCCAGAAGAAAATGGTTATCGGTAAGAACGGTGAAAAGATCAAAACTATTGGCCGCGAAGCTCGAATCGATATGGAAGGTTTATTTGACCGTAAAGTGTATTTAGAGCTTTGGGTTAAAGTGAAATCTGGATGGGCTGATGATGAGCGAGCACTTCGTTCTCTAGGTTACATCGACGATTTATAATTTCTAGAAACTAGAAACTAGAAACTATAAGAGCGAGAGCAGGATCCCGAATAACTTAATCAGATTATTTTAAGTTGTTTGGGATTTTTTGTTATAACGAAAGAGATCTTTTATAGTCTCTAGAAGCAAAGCTTTATCGTTAGCGAAGCGTATAGTTAATTAAATGGGTAAGAAACGTGGAAGAAGGCTTACAACGCTGTTTTGTCCTGCACCGTAGACCATATAGTGAAAGCAGTCTAATTTTAGATGTGTTTAGCGAAGAGTATGGCCGTTTATCTATTATATCCAAAGGGGCGAGAAGTAAGCGCTCTAATTTAAAAGGTGTACTACAAGCCTTTACCCCATTGCTGATGAAATGGTCAGGTAAAGGATCCATGCGTACGCTGCGACAAGCTGAAACCATCAGCTTAGGCATTCCTCTTACTGGCATTAATCTTTACTCAGCAATGTACATCAATGAATTATTGGTGCGAGTTGTAGAGCAAGAAACCCCATATCCAGCCCTTTTTCTTGATTACCTCACCGCTTTAACTGAATTAGCTCAGAGTACCAACCCAGAACCCGCACTACGACGTTTTGAATTGGCTTTATTATCAGCAATGGGTTACGGCGTTGATTTCTTACATTGTGCAGGCAGTGGTGAAATGGTCTCTCCTGAAATGACTTATCGTTACCGTGAGCAACAAGGTTTCATGGCGTCCATTCGTCATGACCCTTTAATGAGCTTTAAAGGTAATGAGCTTATTGCCATTAGTGAGCGACGATTTACCACACCAGAACAATTAAAAGCGGCAAAACGCTTTACACGTATAGCCTTAAAGCCGTATCTTGGCGGTAAGCCCCTAAAAAGTAGGGAACTGTTTCTTCCTAGAACAAGGAGTATTCTAAAATGAGTTCAATTTTACTTGGCGTTAATATCGATCACGTAGCAACCCTTCGAAATGCGCGAGGTACTAAATATCCGGATCCTGTACACGCAGCAGAAATCGCTGAGCGTGCTGGTGCTGCAGGTATTACGATTCACCTACGTGAAGATCGCCGTCATATTAAAGATCGAGATGTACGTATTCTGCGTGAAACGCTGCAAACTCGAATGAATTTAGAAATGGCTGTTACAGATGAAATGGTTGGGATCGCTTTAGAAACCAAGCCTGAATTTGTTTGTCTTGTTCCTGAAAAACGTGAAGAGTTAACAACAGAAGGTGGCCTGAATGTGTCAGGTCAGCTAGAAAAAGTGAAAGCTGCAACTCAAAAGCTAACAGAGGCGGGCATTAAGGTATCTTTGTTTATTGATGCTGATAAAGAGCAAATTGATGCGGCTGTTGAGTGTGGTGCTCCTTTCATCGAACTTCATACAGGTGCTTATGCTGATGCTGAAACAGAAGAAGCACAGCAAGATGAGCTGAAGAAGATAGCAGCTGGTGCAAGCTATGCAGCAAGTAAAGGGCTTATTGTAAATGCTGGTCATGGTTTGACTTATCATAATGTAGAAGCCATTGCTGCACTGCCTGAGATTTACGAGCTAAACATTGGTCACTCAATTATGGGACGAGCGATGTTTGATGGTTTAGAAAAGGCGGTTTCGGATATGCACCGTATTATGCTAGGTGCTCGTAAGTAATGGCAATTGTTGGTTTAGGTACTGACATTGCAGAGATTGAAAGGGTTGAGAAGGCCCTTTCACGCTCAGGAGATGCATTTGCAGAACGTATTTTAAGTCAGTCTGAATTTGAAATATATCAAGAGTTAAAACAGAAAGGGCGGTTTTTAGCTAAGCGTTTTGCTGCTAAAGAAGCGGCATCAAAAGCATTAGGCACTGGCATTGCTCATGGTGTTACTTTTCATGATTTTACGATTTCAAATGATGAAAATGGAAAACCAATGTTAACCTTGTCAGGAAAGGCGTTAGAGCTTTCCCAAAAAAGTCATATTGCGAATATTCATCTTACTATTTCTGATGAACGTCATTATGCAGTAGCAACCGTAATCTTCGAATCTTAAAATAAAACCAACCTAACTTACGGTTAGATTGGTTTTATCATTTAATCAGACGTTCAGTTATTTATTGCTTAATAGCAGGTTTGCATCTTTAGTTACTTTTTCCATTTCATCTTGCAGCTCAAACAGCTCTGGTTCAATATCTGAGATAGTTTGATGTTGTCGTAATGACGTTTCAATTAAATTACAAAGTTGCTTCAAGCGTGGGACACCACAATATGAGCTACTGCCATGTAGCTTATGAATATAATGGCAAAGTTCTTCTTCAGAAATATCACTTTCTAACGCCTTATCAATCCATTCGTTTACTTCAGGAATGAAGTCGATCAACATCTGTAGCATTTCTTGTGCAAGGTCTTCTTTACCTGCTGATTGTTTTAATGCCGCTTCCCAATCGATACTGCCCATGACTTTATCATTGGCTTCTTCGACATGAAGTTCAGGGATTGCATCCGCTAATATTGTGATTTTTTCAACGTCGCTGTTGTCCGTTAATGGACTCCAGTGAATGATCACTTGTTGTAAAACATGCTCTTCGATTGGCTTAGTTAAGTAGTCATCCATGCCTTCGCTAATTAAGCGTTCACGCTCACCTTCCATCGCATGTGCAGTAACAGCAACAACTGGTGTTTGTGCGTTTAGTGCTGTTTTACGTATTTCTTTACATGCCATTACCCCATCCATTTTAGGCATTTGAATGTCCATAAGAATAATGTCGAAGTGCTGTTCTGTGGCTTGTTGAACCGCATCTAAACCATTATCACAGGTAATAACGGTTTCTACTTGCTCACTTAATAGTGCTGAAATCAGTTTCAAGTTAGCTGGGTTATCATCAACAGCCATGACTTTAATTGGTAATTTTTGCTCTTCAGAAGCATGAGCCATTAAATCAGGCAACTCAGGAACGGGTTGCAGATCTTTCTCAACAAGTAGAGCGTCTAAGAGTTTTTTCTTCGCAAACGGTTTAGATAGACACGTAATATGCGAGAACTGGTTTAGTTCGTCAGTTAAAGCAAGCTCGGTACTTGGTAGACCAACGATGATCGTTGAGCAGTTAGCTGAAAGTTGAGATGTCATCTCTTGGATCGTTTCAATACTCGGTTTTGAGTTCGAGCTTAAACTGATCAACGCGTAGTCATGTGGCTCGATAATTTCAGGTAGTGTTGAGCGATAAGTAACAAAGACACCATGACTAATAAATTGTTGCTGCAAAATAGAAGCCGATTGCATATTTGGTTCGATAAGTAACAGCTTTTTCTTCTCTAGCTGAGTAATGTCATGATCATTCAGCATAGGTAGATCTGTTGGGTTCATTCTGATCGTAAACCAGAAGGTAGAACCTTGGTGCAGACGGCTACTTAAGCCTATCTCACCACCCATTTGAGAAATTAGTTTTTGGGTAATAACAAGGCCTAAACCTGTACCACCGTAATGACGAGAAATACTGGCATCTGCTTGGCTAAATGCTTGGAAAAGTTGCGCTTGTTGGCGTTCAGAAATACCAATGCCGGTGTCACGAACCACAAACTGCAGGTCAACGTAATCATCAGTTAAGTGTTTTAACTCAACCGAGATATCAATGTTGCCTTTTTCGGTAAACTTAATCGCATTACCTACTAAGTTATTGAGAACCTGTTGAATACGTAGTGGATCGCCGATTAAACCAGATGGTACACGTTGATCAATTTTTAGGGTGATCTCTAATCCTTTCTCGTGAGCACTTGGTGCTAATAAACTAACAACTTCATCAAGACTATCTTGGAAATCAAATGGTAGGTTTTCTAATAGTAATTTACCCGCTTCCAGTTTAGAGAAGTCTAAAATATCGTTGATGATTGTCAGTAAGTTATTCGCTGAACGTTCAATCGTTTGTAGATAATCCTGCTGGTTCTCAGACAATGAGGTTTTTAGCATTTGTCGAGTAAAACCAATTACACCATTAAGCGGTGTTCTTAACTCGTGTGACATGTTTGCCAAGAATTCAGATTTCACACGAGCGGCTTCTTGAGCACGTTTTTTCGCAATATCTAACTCAACGTTTTGAATCTCTAACTGTTCTAAGGTTTCTCGAAGATCAGAGGTTGCTTGGTCGATACTTTGTTGCATTTCGACATGGTATTCAGATAGTGAGATAGCCATGGCGTTGATACCATTTTTTAGGGTATCTAATTCACCATGCAGTTTATTTTCAATACGAACATCTAAGTGGCCACGGCGGATCCTATCAACCACACTTACCATGTGTGAGATAGGTTGAGTCACATCTTGCATTAAACGATAAGCAAAGATACCGGATAGACCTAAACCTAAAGCAAGAACGAGTAACGCAGAGAATATCTCTTGGTATTGCTGTAAGCGTAAGCTAGAAAGATCAAGTTCAATGGCGATATAACCTAATGGCTCATTGATATGAGATGAGTCGAAATTAGCTGAGAACTTACCTTCAGGAAGAATAGGGGTTCTTAAAATCAGAGATTCTTCTTGAAAGGAAATATCAAGAAGTAATGGAATGGGTTTATCTTTAGGAAACGTTAAGCTTTCAAAGTTTGGATGGAAGTTAGAAGTAACAAAAAGCTCATGATGCTCATCAAATACGGCAATACTACGAACAATATTGGAATGCTTTCTGTGAGCGTAACTAATTAAACGACGAACCGCTTCTCGGTTTTTTCCTGTCATTCCGTATTCACTAGAGATAGCAAGAGGTTCAATAATACTTGTGCCACTAGAGATTAATTGATTCTCTAAGTCATTGTATCGGTTCATGGTAAAGAAACCACTCAGCAGTAACCCGATAATTAATGTAGGCGCTAATGTTAGCGTTATGACTCGTGCACGTAGGCCGTATTTTTTCATATAAATTCGATTCGTTTAACTTCCTTGAGGGCGTAGCTTAATCAACTTAGAGGCTAAGCTCAATTATTCTCTGTCGAAAGCGCAAGATAGAACGTAAATCAAGACTGCATCTTCATATGGTTT
This sequence comes from Aliivibrio fischeri ATCC 7744 = JCM 18803 = DSM 507, assembly GCF_023983475.1. NCBI lineage: Bacteria > Pseudomonadati > Pseudomonadota > Gammaproteobacteria > Vibrionales > Vibrionaceae > Aliivibrio > Aliivibrio fischeri. Next base: position 2,367,126 of record NZ_CP092712.1, on the reverse strand, counting down.
CGGTATAATGGAGCTAATTTTTGTAAACCAGGCAGTAATAATGGCGCAATTCTTCAAACCGAAAAAGAAAGCTTCTGTAAACACAAAACATCTATCAGTTGATGTGGTTCGATTAGATCACAACGGAGCTGGAATTGCTTTTGTTGATAAGAAACCCGTGTTTATTGAGGGAGCATTGCCTGGTGAAAAAGCGATCATTCAGTTTATTGAGCAAAAGAAGCAATTTTCTCGTGCAAAACTGATCAAGTTAGCGCAGAAAAGTGAAAAGCGCCAAACACCGATTTGTCAGCATTATCATGAATGTGGTGGGTGTAATTTACAGCATCTACAACATGAAGAACAAATTGTAGCGAAAAATGAAAAGCTACAAGAACTGATGAAAAAGCAAGGTGTCTCACAATGTGAGATGGTTCAGCCTATTATGGGTGAGGAACTGAGTTACCGTCGTCGAGCTCGCATCAGTTTAATGCTCAATAAACAAACCAATCAGCTTGATTTTGGTTTTCGTAAAAAACAGAGTAAGGCAATTGTAAATGTTCGCCATTGCCCTGTTCTTGTTCAAGAATTAGATCAACATTTAGAGTCATTATTTACTTTATTAAATCAGTTAAAAGGTAAGAAAAACCTAGGTCATGTTGAGCTTGTACAAGCAGATAATGGCAGCGTTTTACTTATTCGCCATGTGGCAGATTTTAATGAGAAGGATCAGAAAGCGTTAGTTAATTATTGTGAAGAACGCAATTTAATCCTATACCTAATGCCTGAAGCGGATGTATTAAATCATGTTCGTGGAGAAGAACCATTTTATCTTATTGATGGCACCAAAATTTATTTTACGCCGAAAGATTTCATTCAAGTAAATCGTAACGTCAATGAACAAATGGTAGAGCAAGCTTTATCTTGGTTAGATTTAAATGAAAACGACAGCGTATTGGATCTATTTTGTGGGTTAGGAAACTTTAGTTTGCCATTAGCTAAAAAAGTAAAAACAGTAGTGGGGATTGAAGGGGTTGATGACATGGTTCAACGTGCAAAATTGAACGCCGAAAGAAATCATCTTTCTAATGTGTCGTTTTATCAAGCTAACTTAGAAGAAGAGGCTAGCGATCAAGTGTGGGCTAGCACAAAGTTTACAAAAATTTTACTGGATCCTGCCAGAGCAGGGGCTGCAGGTGTGATGGAAACTGTGGCAAAATTAAAGCCTCAAACCGTGGTTTATGTTTCGTGCAACCCAGCAACACTTGCGCGCGATAGCCAATTACTTATTCAACACGGTTTCAAGCTTACTAGGCTAGGTATGCTTGATATGTTCCCTCATACAGGGCATTTGGAATCTATGGCATTGTTTGAACGTTAACTCATTCTTGAGTTCGTTAGGCGGGATCAAAAGAATTACAGATTAGAGAATTAATAGGAAACGGACATGGTCGCAGTTCGCGGAGCACATCTAAAGGAAAATGAAACGTTCGAGTTAGCTGAATGGATAGACAGCCTCGAACAAGATAAACCCACTTCAAAAAAACTGACAGAAGTTTACCTGCATTGTCAGGAATTAGTGGCGTCCCATGAAAATGGCCAGCTATTGTTATGGCGTGGCCGAGAGATGATTGAAATTTTAATCACTCTGAGTATGGATAAAGCCACCTTGGTTGCTGCACAACTTTTCCCATTGGTGTCGAGTGGTCTTCTAGATAAAGAAATCCTCACAGAGCATTACAGTAAAGAAATTGAAAAACTCATTGAGGGCGTCGAAGAGATGGACTCAATTGGACAATTAAATGCAACCGTAGGGCCTGAGTCAGCATCAAACCAAGTCGATAATATTCGCCGTATGCTACTGGCTATGGTGGATGATTTTCGTTGTGTGATCATTAAACTAGCTGAACGTATTTGTAATCTACGTGAAGTGAAAAATGAACCAGATGAAGTGCGTCGTGCTGCTGCGAAAGAGTGTAATAATATTTATGCTCCGCTTGCCAACCGTCTAGGTATTGGTCAATTAAAGTGGGAAATTGAGGATTACTCTTTCCGCTATCAACAACCGGATACCTATAAAAAAATCGCGAAACAACTTTCAGAACGAAGAATTGTTCGTGAGCAATACATCCATGATTTTGTCACTGATTTAAGTGATGAGATGAAAGTATGTAATATCAATGCTGAAGTAAGCGGTAGACCTAAACACATCTACAGTATTTGGCGAAAAATGCAGAAGAAAAGCTTGGCCTTTGATGAGCTTTTTGATGTTCGAGCGGTTCGAATTATTGCTGATAAACTGCAAGATTGTTATGCGGCTTTGGGGGTTGTTCATACCAAATTTAAGCACCTACCAAGTGAGTTTGATGACTATGTAGCAAACCCAAAACCCAATGGTTATCAATCTATTCATACTGTTGTTCTTGGTCCTGAAGGTAAAACCATAGAAATTCAGATCCGTACTAAGGACATGCATGAAGACTCAGAGTTAGGGGTTGCTGCTCACTGGAAATACAAAGAAGGTCCGGGTAGTAACAGCCGTAGTGGTTATGATGAAAAAATCACATGGTTACGTAAGTTACTTGATTGGCAAGAAGAGATGTCTGATTCGGGCGAAATGCTGGATGAACTTCGTAGCCAAGTATTTGATGATCGTGTTTATGCCTTTACGCCTCGCGGTGATGTGGTCGATTTACCTATGGGAGCAACACCACTCGACTTTGCCTATCATATTCACTCAGAAGTAGGACATCGTTGTATTGGTGCTAAGGTTGGTGGACGCATTGTTCCTTTCACGCATCAATTATCAATGGGTGATCAAGTTGAAATTATCACTCAAAAAGAACCAAATCCATCACGTGATTGGTTAAATCCAACATTGGGTTTTGTTAACTCGAGCCGTGCTCGCGCTAAGATTAATGCGTGGTTTAGAAAGCAAAGTCGTGAGAAAAACCTAGACGCAGGTAAAGAGATCCTTGAAGTTGAATTAGCTAAAATTGGTGGAACATTGAAAGATGCTGAGCGTTATGCTCTTAAGCGTTTCAATGTAAATTCAACCGATGAACTTTTTGCTGGGATTGGTAGTGGTGATCTTCGTATTAACCAGATCGTAAATCACATCAATGCGCTAGTAAATAAACCAACGGCAGAGCAAGAAGATCAAAAGGCGCTTGAGCAACTTCAAGAATCAGAAGCAAAAGCGCAAGCTCAGGCACAAGCACAGAGCAAACAACGTAAAGATGCAGTTGTTGTTGAAGGGGTTGATAACTTAATGACGCATTTAGCGCGTTGTTGTCAGCCAATTCCGGGTGACCCAATTGCAGGGTATATTACACAAGGCCGTGGTATTTCAGTTCACCGCAGTGACTGTGATCAGCTAAACGAGCTTCGTCATCATGCTTCAGAACGTATTATTGATACGGTATGGGGAAGTGGTTTTGTTGGCTCTTATATCCTGACTTTACGTATTACAGCAATGGATCGAACTGGGCTGTTAAAGGATCTAACGACTCTGTTTGCTAATGAAAAAGTTAAAGTGTCAGGCATGAAGAGCCGCAATGATTACAAGAAGCAGTTAACGATCATGGACTTTGATCTTGAGGTTTTTAATGCCGATATTGTCGGTCGATTGATTACACGAGTTGAACAAGTTAAAGATGTAATGGAAGCCATTCGCTTGTCATAACCGCCATAGATAAAATAAATTAACTGTTTTATCAATAAGATAGATTAAAGCCGGATATTTTTTAAAATATTCGGCTTTTTTATTGAAAAAAAATCTCAAGTTCTGAAATTGTAGGCCGTAAATATGTGTATCAACGATGAATTATAGGCTTCAACCCTATAACAATAAATGAAGCCTGACCGGAGCAAATACAATGGCAATTTCAGTAAATACAAATATCTCGGCAATGACAGCACAACGTTATATGAACAATGCAACTGCTGCCCAAACTGATTCAATGGAAAAATTGTCTTCAGGTTCGAAAATTAACAGTGCTGCTGATGATGCTTCTGGTCTACAAATTTCAAACCGTATGACTGCGCAAAGTCGTGGTCTAAACGTGGCAGTACGAAATGCACATGAAGGTATGTCTATTACGCAAACTGCTGAAGGTGCAATGAAGGAAACAACTAACGTTCTTCAACGCCTACGTGACTTATCTCTTCAATCTGCGAACGGTTCAAACACTGATGCTGATCGTGCTGCAATGCAAGAAGAAGCAAGTTCATTAACTGATGAATTAAACCGTATTGCTGAAACAACATCTTTTGCGGGTACACGCTTAATTAACGGCGAATTTGGTACTAAATCATTCCAAATTGGTGCAGATTCAGGTGAAGCCGTTGCAGTAACACTTAATAGCATGCGTGCTGATGAAGCGACAATGGGCGGTAAATCTTACTTTGCTGAAGAAGGTCGTGACATTAACTGGAAAGTTGGTGCAGAGAATACGCAATTCAATGTGTCTTACAATGATAAGAATGGTAACGCTCAAGAAATCAATATCACAGCAAAAACAGGTGATGATATTGAAGAGTTAGCGACTTACATTAACGGTCAAACAAATGAGCTAAGCGCATCTGTTACTGAAGATGGTGTACTTCAAGTATTCATGTCAGGTGAGACGATCTCTTCTCCATTAGAATTTAGCGGTTCATTAGCTAATGAACTAAAAATGGGTGGCGAATCTGATGATACAGTAGCATCAATGGATTTAACTACTGTTGGCGGTGCACAGCGTTCAATTGACGTTATCGATGCAGCTCTAGAATACGTAGATAGCAACCGTGCTTCATTAGGTGCAATTCAAAACCGTTTTGATAGTGCAATTAAAAACTTAACGAACATCAACGAAAATATCTCTGACTCTAATAGCCAGATTAAAGATACGGATTTCGCTAAAGAAACAACAAACTTAACTAAGAGTCAGATCTTAAGCCAATCAAGCTCATCTATTTTGGCACAAGCAAAGCAAGCGCCAAATGCAGCAGTAAGTCTATTAGGCTAATTGACTAAAAAATAAAATTCATCGTGATTAAGAAAGCTGTGACTATAATGGTCACAGCTTTTTTTGTTTTTATACCAATCACAGGGAATAAATATGACCACCCCAAATAATATTGAACAGTTACTCTCTATCATGGCTCAACTAAGAGACGAAAAGAAAGGGTGCCCTTGGGATAAAAAACAAACCTTTGATTCTATTGTTCCACACACCATAGAAGAAACATACGAAGTGGTGGATGCGATTCATAAAAAGGACTGGAGCAATTTAAAAGAAGAGTTGGGAGATCTACTGTTTCAAGTGGTTTTCTACGCGCAAATCGCTAAAGAAGAGCAATTGTTCGATTTTAATGACGTACTAGAAACTTTAAATGAAAAATTGGTTCGCCGTCATCCACATGTTTTTGGCGAAGATAATTTTTCATCTGATGCTGAAATTGCAGCCAATTGGGATAAAGTAAAACAACAAGAACGTTTAGATAAAGAGAAAAACAATCAACAAACACCAGTTCAAGAAAGCATCTTAGATACAATTCCAACGGCTTTACCAAGCTTACTAAGAGCAAATAAAATACAAAAGCAGTGCGCCAAAGTCGGCTTTGATTGGGATGAGTTACAACCTGTTGCAAATAAAGTAAATGAAGAAGTGGCAGAAGTGCTAGAAGAGGTCTATAAAGTACCCAGAAATGAAGAAAAAGTAGAAGAAGAATTAGGCGATCTACTTTTTGCTACGGTAAATCTAGTGCGTCATTTAGAAAAAAATCCAGAGCAAGCTTTAAGCAAAGCAAAGCAAATAACAAATTTGAGCGTCGTTTTCGTCAAATTGAAGCGAACGTCGCCAAAAAAGGTAAAAAAATAGAGCAATGTGATTTGAATGAGCTAGATTCTGAGTGGGAAAAAATTAAGCGAAGTGAGCGGAATTGATTTGGAGCAAAAAATAAATCAATTAACTGTGATACTTTTCACGTTGTGGCGATAAAGCGGTTCTGGTATATTCACTTCCCGTCCAGATGAAATCCATTTTTATTCCTCATTACACCAATTTCAGGTAACGTATGACGACGAATTACATTTTTGTAACTGGCGGGGTTGTATCCTCACTAGGTAAAGGTATTGCAGCAGCATCATTAGCAGCTATTCTTGAAGCTCGTGGCTTAAAAGTCACTATGATGAAGCTTGACCCATACATCAACGTTGATCCAGGCACAATGAGCCCTACTCAACACGGTGAAGTATTCGTCACGGAAGACGGCGCAGAAACAGATCTAGACTTAGGTCACTACGAGCGCTTCATCCGCACCAAAATGACTAAGCGTAACAACTTTACTGCTGGTCGAGTATACGCAGATGTTCTACGTAAAGAACGTCGCGGCGATTACTTAGGTGCTACTATCCAAGTTATCCCTCACATTACTAATGCGATTAAAGAACGTGTTATCTCTGGCGCTGAAGGCCACGATATCGCAATCGTAGAAGTTGGTGGTACAGTTGGTGATATTGAATCTCTACCGTTCATGGAAGCGATTCGTCAACTAGCAGTAGAATTAGGCCGTGAGCGTGCAATGTTCATGCACCTAACACTAGTACCTTACCTAGGTGCTGCTGGTGAGCTAAAAACTAAACCAACTCAACACTCAGTAAAAGAACTGCTTTCTATCGGTATCCAACCTGATATCTTAGTTTGTCGTTCTGACCGTGTTATTCCAGCAAACGAACGTAAGAAAATTGCTCTTTTCTGTAACGTACAAGAAAAAGCAGTTATCTCAATGAAAGACGTAGATTCAATCTACAAGATCCCACAACTTATTAAAGCACAAGGTACTGATGATTTAGTATGTCAACGCTTTGGTATTACAGCTCCTGAAGCTGATCTTTCTGAGTGGGAACAAGTAATTTATGAAGAAGCTAACCCAACTGGTGATGTTGTTATCGGTATGGTTGGTAAATACATTGAATTACCAGACGCTTACAAGTCAGTAAATGAAGCATTAAAACATGCGGGCTTGAAAAACCGTCTAAACGTCACTATTAAGTATGTAGATTCACAAGATGTAGAATCTAAAGGTACTGAAATCCTTGAAGGCCTAGACGCAATTCTAGTTCCAGGTGGTTTCGGTGACCGCGGTGTTGAAGGTAAGATCCTTGCTGCACAATACGCTCGTGAAAATAAAGTACCATATTTAGGAATTTGTCTAGGTATGCAAGTTGCGTTAATTGAATATGCGCGTAACGTTGCTAATATGGAAGGGGCGCACTCTTCTGAATTCTCTAAAGACACGAAATTCCCTGTTGTTGGTCTTATCACTGAGTGGATTGACAGCGAAGGCAATGTTGAAGAGCGTACTGAGAAATCAGATCTTGGCGGTACAATGCGTCTTGGTTCTCAACTATGTCATCTTGCTAAAGGTTCAAAAGCTCGTGAGCTTTACGGTAATGCAACAGTTGAAGAGCGTCACCGTCACCGTTATGAAGTAAACAACAACTTACTTCCTCAGCTAGAAAAAGCAGGCCTTAAGGTTTCTGGTTTATCTGCTGATAAGAAGCTGGTGGAAATTATCGAAATCCCTAACCACCCATGGTTTGTGGCTGCGCAATTCCACCCAGAATTCACATCAACACCTCGTGATGGTCACCCATTATTTGAAGGTTTTGTTAAAGCTGCAGGCGAAAGCGTGCGCGGTGAATTAGAAAAGTAATAGGATTTACGAGTAGCTGTCCAATGTTGGACGGCTATTTTTAGCTTTTAAATTAAAGAAAAGTAAAGAGGAAACACAATGTCTAAGATCGTTAAAGTTCTAGGTCGTGAAATCATCGATTCTCGTGGTAACCCAACAGTTGAAGCTGAAGTTCACCTAGAAAGTGGTTTTGTAGGTATGGCTGCTGCTCCATCTGGCGCATCTACAGGTTCTCGTGAAGCTCTTGAGCTACGTGATGGCGACAAAGCACGTTTCCTAGGTAAAGGTGTTCTTAAAGCTGTTGCAGCTGTAAATGGTCCAATCGCTGAAGCTCTAATCGGCAAAGATGCGAAAAACCAAGCTGAAATCGATCAAATCATGATCGACCTAGACGGTACAGACAACAAAGCAAACTTCGGTGCTAACGCAATCCTTGCTGTTTCTCTAGCAAATGCTAAAGCTGCTGCAGCTGCTAAATCTATGCCTCTATACGCTCACATTGCTGAACTAAACGGCACTCCAGGCGTATTCTCTATGCCTCTACCAATGATGAACATCATCAACGGTGGTGAGCACGCTGATAACAACGTTGACATCCAAGAGTTCATGATCCAACCAGTTGGTGCTAAAACTCTTAAAGAAGGTCTACGTATCGGTGCTGAAGTATTCCACAACCTAGCTAAAGTACTTAAGTCTAAAGGCTACAGCACTGCAGTTGGTGACGAAGGTGGTTTCGCTCCTAACCTTAAGTCTAACGCTGAAGCTCTAGAAGTTATCGCAGAAGCTGTTGCAGCTGCTGGTTACGAACTAGGTAAAGACGTTACTCTTGCTATGGACTGTGCAGCATCTGAGTTCTTCGACAAAGAAGCTGGCATCTACAACATGAAGGGCGAAGGTAAAACTTTCACTTCTGAAGAGTTCAACCACTACCTAGCTGAGCTAGCTAACCAATTCCCAATCGTTTCTATCGAAGATGGTCTAGACGAGTCTGATTGGGCTGGCTTCAAGCACCAAACTGAACTACTAGGTGACAAACTTCAACTAGTAGGTGACGATCTATTCGTTACAAACACTAAGATTCTTGCTGAAGGTATCGAGAAAGGCGTAGCTAACTCTATCCTTATCAAGTTCAACCAAATCGGTTCTCTAACTGAGACTCTAGCTGCAATTAAGATGGCTAAAGACGCAGGTTACACAGCTGTAATCTCTCACCGTTCTGGCGAAACTGAAGATGCAACTATTGCTGATCTAGCAGTAGGTACAGCTGCAGGTCAAATCAAAACTGGTTCTATGAGCCGTTCTGACCGTGTTGCTAAGTACAACCAACTAATCCGTATCGAAGAAGCTCTAGGTGAAAAAGCACCTTTCAACGGTCTTAAAGAAGTTAAAGGTCAATAATCTCAATTTTTGAGAATTTGATTTTTAGTTCTTAATCGTTCGATTAGAATTTCGATATAAAACCGTCTCATTTGAGGCGGTTTTTTTTATTTCTGTCAGACAGCTAGTGAAGTTCTAATGCTGGATTGATATAGTTAGCCTTCTTTTATCATTTCTTATTTTCGGAGCAATTATGCGTACATTTGCCATTTTCTTATTGATCGCTTTAGGGTGGTTGCAATACACCTTATGGTTTGGAAAAAATGGAATGTCCGATTATGCGCAAGTATCAAATGACGTTGCTTTGCAAGAAGAAGTCAATCAGGGTTTACGTAACCGTAATGAACAAATGTTTGCTGAGATTGATGACTTGAAAAAAGGCTCTGAAGCCATTGAAGAAAGAGCTCGTCATGAATTGGGAATGATAAAAAAAGGCGAAACATTCTATCGAATTATTGATGAAAACAGTGAGGGGTAATTAATGGCTCTTACTACACCATTGTCGATTACTGCAATTGTTCCTGCCGCAGGGGTAGGAAGCCGAATGAAAGCCGACCGCCCTAAACAGTATTTATTATTAAATGGAAAAACCGTTTTAGAACATACAATCGAACAGTTATTAGCTTTCCCTTTAGTTAATAAAGTCGTTGTTGCGATTACTGACGGTGATCCTTATTTCCCAGAATTAACTCTTGTTCATGATAACCGAGTGATTCGAGTTTCTGGCGGTAAAGAGCGTGCGGATTCGGTGTTGTCTGGTTTATCGTACGTTCAAGAGCATCAATTAAGTGAGTGGGTTATGGTTCATGATGCCGCTCGCCCTTGTATTCGCCATTCTGACATTGATAAATTAATTGCAGAAGTGATCCCCGAACACATTGGTGGCATATTAGCATCACCAGTGCGAGATACGATGAAACATGCTACTCAAGCACAATGCATTGAGACAACGATTGATCGTAGTGTGCTGTGGCATGCGTTAACACCACAACTATTCACAACAGAATTATTGTACTCAGCCCTGCAAACAGGATTAGATAAAAATTTATCTATTACTGATGAATCTTCAGCTATTGAGTTAATGGGATATCAACCTAAACTGGTTCAAGGTCGTGCCGATAACTTAAAAATCACCCAACCAGAAGATCTCGATTTGGCTGAGTTTTATCTTCAAAAAATGAAAAAGGAAACCAAATAATGAGAATTGGACATGGATTTGATGTACATAAATTTGGCGGTGAAGGCCCAGTCATTATTGGTGGAGTAAGCGTTCCTTATGAGCAAGGCCTAATTGCTCATTCTGATGGTGATGTCGCTTTGCATGCGTTATGTGATGCGCTACTTGGTGCTATAGCTGAAGGTGATATTGGTCGCCATTTTCCAGATACAGATGATAAGTGGAAAGGGGCGGATAGCCGAGCTTTACTTCGAGATGTATATCGCCGTGTAAAAGAGAAAGGCTTTGTATTGGGAAATGCGGATGTCACTATCATTGCTCAGGCTCCTAAAATGGCTCCTCATATTCAAGCGATGTGTAATGCAATCGCAGAAGATTTAGAAACAGAGCTAGATAACGTTAATGTAAAAGCCACAACCTCTGAGCGTTTGGGTTTTACCGGTAGAAAAGAAGGCATTGCTTGTGAAGCAGTAGTGCTGTTAGTTAAAGCATCTTAAGAGATAGATTTATGTCAGACATCATGTCTAATTTTTCGTGGTTATACGGAAAGCCAGTAGCAACAGGTAAATTAAAACAACTTCCTGAGCACTTTATTGTAAAAGAGATCTTAGGTTTTGAGTTCACAGGTAGCGGTGAACACTTAATGGTTAAAATCCGTAAAACGGGTGAAAATACCAAATATGTTGCTAATGAATTGGCAAAATTCTGTGGTGTTAAATCTAAAAATGTTAGTTGGGCTGGGTTGAAAGATCGCCATGCCGTGACTGAGCAATGGCTAAGTGTTCAAGTTGCTAACAGCGATGAATTAAACTTTGCTAAATTTGAAGCTACACATCCTGGTGTTGAGATCTTAGAAGTTACTCGCCATAACAAAAAGTTACGTCCTGGTGATTTACAAGGTAATCAGTTTCAAGTTATCGCAACGGAAGTCACCGATATTGAAGATGTGTTAGCGCGTCTAGAAAAAGTAAAACTGACTGGTGTTCCTAATTACTTTGGTTCACAACGTTTTGGACATGAAGGTAATAACGTTAACGAAGCTCGTCGTTGGGGACGAGATAATGTTCGTACTCGTGATAACAGCAAGCGTAGCTTTTATTTATCAGCAGCTCGTTCTTGGATTTTTAACCACATTGTTTCTCAAAGAATAACAGAGGGTTACTTCTCTCAACCTGTTGATGGTGATATTCTACTTGATCGCAATGACCGTATCGTAAATGAGAATGTGACGTCTGAAGAGAGTATTCAAAAAATTCAAAATGGCGAATTATCTATCACGGCAGCATTAGCTGGAGATAATCAATTACCAACGACAGGCACAGCTCTTACATTAGAACAATCTCATTTAGATGCTGAACCGGATTTAATGGCGCTAATTCGTGGTAACCGTATGCGTCATGAACGTCGTGCCATTGAACTGCATCCTGAAAACCTAACATGGTCAGCTGAAGGCGATACGTTAACGCTAAACTTCTCATTAACTTCAGGCAGTTTTGCTACGGTAATCGTACGTGAATTGCTACAAGAAATTGAAGTTGAGCGTACTTATAGCTCAAACGATTAATATTAATATGGAGACAAGAGTGAAGAAGTTACGCATTTTGCTTAGTAACGATGATGGTGTATTTGCTGAAGGGATAAATACGTTAGCTCGTGTATTAGCTGACATTGCCGATATTACGATAGTAGCTCCTGATCGTAATCGTTCTGGTGCATCAAATTCTTTAACTCTTGAATCCCCATTACGTGTTCGTCAAATTGATGAACACATTCATTCAGTGCAAGGGACACCAACAGATTGTGTTCACTTTGCATTGAATGAATTAATGAAAGATAACTTGCCTGATTTGATTATTGCAGGTATCAATCATGGAGCAAACTTAGGTGATGATACTTTGTACTCAGGTACCGTCGCGGCTGCTACTGAAGGGCACTTTTTAGGTTTGCCCGCTATTGCTATCTCTTTGGTTGGACGCGATCATTTTGATACGGCAGCTCAAGTAGCATTAAAAATAGTTAATAACCATTTAGTTTCCCCATTAACCACTCAAAAAGTATTGAATGTGAATGTGCCAGATTGCGAATACGAGCAATTAACGGGCTGGGAAGTGACACGATTAGGTGCAAGGCATCATGCAGAGAGCATGATTAAAGATACTGATCCTCGTGGTGAGACCATCTATTGGTTAGGCCCTCCAGGCAAAAAACAAGATGCAGGTGAGGGAACGGACTTCTTTGCTGTAAAGCAGCACCGAGTATCAATAACACCATTACAAGTCGATTTAACTGCTCATGATTCATTAGGTATGATTACTGATTGGTTATCATTAGAGAGTTCTAAATAATGCTTAATTCGCGTTCTGAATTATTAGATCAATTTTTGCGCCAACAAGGCATTAGAAACGAAGCTATTTTAGCGGCTATTCGTGAGTTACCAAGAGAGCGTTTTATTCCAGAAGCTTTATCACATCAAGCTTATCAAAATAACGCACTTCCTATTGGTGAAGGTCAAACGATCTCACAGCCTTATATCGTAGCGAAAATGACTGAATTATTAGAGTTAACACCTACATCAAATGTACTCGAGGTGGGAACTGGCTCTGGTTATCAAACGGCTGTATTAGCTAAATTAGTTGAGCATGTTAACTCTATTGAGCGTATAAAATCGTTACAATGGAATGCGAAACGATTGTTGAAACAATTGGATATATATAATGTCTCAACAAAGCATGGTGATGGTTGGAAGGGATGGGAATCAAAAGGTCCATTTGATGCCATCATTGTAACTGCAGCTGCAGAATCTATTCCTAATGACTTGTTATTTCAATTAAAAGATAATGGACATTTAGTTATCCCTGTAGGGGAAGAGTCGCAGCAGTTATTACGAATTACTCGTCAGGGAGAGGAATTTTTCTCTGAAGTGATTGAAGAGGTTCGTTTTGTGCCTTTAGTTGCAGGTGAATTAGCATAATATAATGAGAAAAATGATTATCAACCTTATTTCTATACGCTTATGGTTAATGGCAGCTGTTGTTAGCTTGTTTCTTTCTGGTTGTTCTATGGGACCACATCGTCCTGCACCAGTGTCGAGTGTTAATAGCTCTAGTTCTGCATATAACGGAGCAGAGCGAGGTAGTTATCGCGGCAGTTATTACACCGTAGAGAAAGGTGATACTCTTTATTTCATTTCTTATGTTACAAATAAAGACGTAAAAGAGCTCATTGCATACAACGAGCTTAAAGCGCCTTATATGATTCATCCTGGCCAAAAAATAAAATTGTGGGGGCCTAAATATATTGCTCCTGCCTATGGCAGTGACGGACATTCAGTCACACCATCTAATTCGTCTTCAAGCTCGACGGCGACAGCGGTTGCCGTTGTTCCTGTCGCAACAAATAAGCCTGCTCCTAAGCCAAAACCAACCACAACGAGTGCTAAAAAAATATCAACTGTACAAAAAGAAAGCACAAAAAAGGTTGAAAACAGCAAACCTAAGGAGTATGTTAATTCCAACAAAACGATAACATCTTCAAAACCTAAACCGGTTGCTAAGCCAAAACCAGCTCCTAAACCGAAGCCGAAACCAGTACAACAAAAAACGGAAAAGGTGGACTCTTGGTTATGGCCAACAAAAGGTCGGATCATCGCTAAATTCTCTACAGGAGACCAAGGAAACAAAGGGATCGATATTGCAGGCCAACGTGGTCAAGATATCATCTCAACAGCAAAAGGAACTGTGGTCTATGCTGGTAATGCATTAAGAGGGTACGGTAACTTAATTATCATTAAACATAACGATGATTACTTAAGTGCTTATGCTCATAACGAAGCATTATTTGTGAAAGAAGGCCAAAACGTCACAGCGGGACAAAAAATCGCGTCGATGGGAAGCTCTAGTACGAGCAGTGTACGTTTGCATTTTGAGATCCGCTTTAGAGGGAAATCGGTAAATCCACAGAGGTATTTACCATAAAAGGATGACATAGCTGAGTTGTAATGTCTTGCTGGCTCGCCATGGGGAGGCGCTATGAGTAAAAGCAATGCAGTAACTAAAGAAGTTGAAGAGTTCGATTTAGACACAATTAATGATGCTGAATTAACCAGTATTGAAGAAGAGTCTGAACGTCTTGAAGTAAGCAGTTCACAGAAAGTTATGGATACAACGCAACTGTATCTTGGTGAAATTGGCTTTTCTCCACTACTAACAGCAGAAGAAGAAGTTTATTTTAGTCGCTTAGCCTTAAAAGGTGATGAAGCCGCTCGAGCTCGAATGATTGAGAGTAACCTTCGATTGGTCGTGAAGATCGCTCGTCGTTATAATCATCGTGGTCTTGCTTTATTGGATTTGGTGGAAGAGGGAAATCTTGGCCTAATTCGAGCTGTTGAAAAGTTTGATCCAGAAAGAGGCTTCCGATTCTCTACTTACGCCACATGGTGGATACGTCAAACCATTGAACGTGCCATTATGAACCAAACGCGTACCATCCGTTTACCTATTCATGTTGTAAAAGAGCTTAACGTTTATTTGCGTGCAGCACGTGAACTTTCTCAAAAGCTTGATCATGAACCAACACCAGAAGAAATAGCTGAAAAGCTCGATAAGCCAGTAAGTGATGTTAGTCGAATGCTGCGTTTAAATGAGCGTGTCGCTTCAGTCGATTCAATGGTGGCTGGTGAATCAGATAAAGCGTTATTAGATATCCTTCCTGATACTAAAAATAGTGACCCAGAGTCAGAAACACAAAAGGATGATATTAATACGTCATTGGTGGGTTGGTTAGGGCAATTAAACCCTAAACAAAAAGAAGTTGTTGCTCGCCGTTTCGGTTTACTTGGTTATGAAGCTGCAACATTAGAGCAAGTAGGCGTTGAGATTGGTTTAACTCGCGAACGCGTAAGACAGATCCAAGTAGAAGGTCTACGTCGTTTAAGAGAAATCATGACGAACCAAGGCTTGAATATGGAAACACTATTTGCCGTAGAAGAATACTAACTCACTTTTTAAATATACGTTTTAGTTAGTAAGAGAGCCCTAAGGTAACTTAGGGCTTTTTATTGCTACAAATCTTTGATGTATAAGTTGAGATAAGCGTAATTAGTCGCTATATAGTAAATCGACAGCGAGTGTAAGGTTAAATCTGGTAATTCGCTTTATTGCCGATATCAAAATGAAGGGGCATTCTCCATTTTTGAATAGCAAGAAAAATGAAGATAATTCCAGATAGAAATAAGCAAATAATAGCGATTAACCATACTTCGATAGCCAACATTAAAATGGATATACACAATAGAAAAGGGATGGCTTTTAGACCAATAACCTTAAAACAAAAGGATTCTTTAAGAGCAATGCCTGAGAAGCAAGCACAGAGAAACCCAATAGGAAGCCAAATCAATTGTTCACTATCAATCGTGATGAGTAAAACTAAGCCTATCCACGCAGCCCAAGTAATAATCAGCCTTACTGTTTTATCATAAACATGAAGATTAGCCGCACTCATCGCAGATGATACTGCGATTAAAGTTAATGAAAAATCCATTAAGTGAACGTTTTCTATAATGATTAATCCAATATCATCAGCTATCGCAAGACTAAAAAGGATAAGTGCGATACCAAAAAGGGTAATCCCTGTACGATATGTCACCACACTTAGCTTATCTAGCGCATCCAGTTTTTCGATATGATCAATACTCGCCATAATATTTCCTTTATCTTATTGTATTAATTTAGTTGATTATGTGTATTTTTGGATACTGTAGAGAAAAATAATTTATTTGTTTGTAGTAAATAGATGCTTCTGTTTTTTCAAATAAGTAAAATTTGGTGATTTATGTCACATATTTCGTGATTTTAAATCATCTATATGTATACTCCTTCTCCCAATACAAGCCGTCACAGGGATACAGTGAATGACCCCAAGGACTAGGACCAGCTACTGTTAAACAGCTTGTAAAGGGTAAACAATGAATATCTTTATTTCTATTATAACTTCCTCTTGGTGTAGTCATTCTTCACCGATCTCGTCATCTACGATGGCGGCTCCTTTTGTTTCTTCATTTTATTCTAAAATCTCATAGGCATAATTATGAATATTTTATTTAGCCTATTAGGCATGTGCGCACTGATTTTTTGTGCTTGGGTATTTTCAGAGAAGCGTTCAGCAATTAACTGGAAATTAGTATTTAAAGCCTTTTTATTACAACTCTCTTTTGCTGCTTTAGTATTGTATTTTCCTTTGGGGCAAAAAGCGTTAGCGGGATTAAGTAGTGGTGTTTCTAGCTTACTTGGTTTTGCGGATGAAGGGATAGCATTCCTCTTTGGTGATCTTGCTTCTTCTGGTTTTATTTTTGCTATTCGCGTCCTTCCTATTATTATCTTCTTCAGTGCTCTAATCTCCGCTCTATATTATCTAGGTATTATGCAAAAAGTGATTTCTGTTCTTGGTGGCGGAATTCAAAAATTCTTAGGTACCAGTAAAGTAGAATCTCTCGTTGCAACAGGTAACATCTTCCTTTCTCAAGGTGAATCTCCTCTTCTTATTCGCCCATTCTTAGCTCAAATGACTCGTTCTGAACTGTTCGCTGTAATGGCGGGTGGTATGGCATCGGTTGCCGGTAGTGTACTGGGTGGTTATGCTGGTTTAGGTGTGGAACTTAAATATCTGATTGCTGCAAGTTTTATGGCTGCTCCTGGTAGCTTATTAATGGCTAAGATTTTAATTCCTGAGCAAGAAACGCCTGTTGACCAACATGATGTAACCATTGATAAAAGTGAGCAAAGCAACGTAATTGATGCTCTTGCAAGTGGTGCAATGAATGGTATGAAGATTGCGGTTGCTGTAGGTACGATGTTGATTGCCTTTGTGAGTGTTATTGCAATGCTTAACAGTGGATTAGAAATGGTTGCTGAGTGGTTTGGTTTTGCTGGTATTACACTGCAAACCGTATTTGGTTACTTATTTGCTCCAATCGCATGGGTTATTGGTATTCCAAAAGCTGAAATGGTAATGGCTGGTTCTTACATTGGTCAAAAAGTGGTTCTTAATGAATTCGTTGCATTTATCGACTTTGTTCAGCATAAAGATCAGTTATCAGCATACAGCCAAGTAATTATTACTTTTGCACTGTGTGGTTTTGCAAACATCAGTTCAATCGCTGTGCAATTAGGCTCTATTGGTGTGATGGCTCCAGAACGTCGTGCTGACGTTGCAAACATGGGCTTTAAAGCAGTATTAGCGGGTACATTAGCTAACTTAATGAGTGCATGTTTAGCTGGTTTATTCTTTAGCTTAGCAATGTAAAACATCGTTTATTGAAAATAAAAGCCCATGCAATGGTATTTGCATGGGCTTTTTTTGTATTGATTAGTGGAATTAACCAATCACAATTTGGCCTAAGACATAGCCAAGAATACAGGCTGAAACCACGCCGATTAAACCGACTGACATGAATGAGTGGTTAAAGTAGTACTTACCAATTTTAGTTGTACCCGAGCTATCAAAGTTTACGGTTGCAATATCTGATGGGTAGTTAGGAATAAAGAAGTATCCATATACTGCTGGCATTAAACCAATAACCAGTGCAGGCTCTAAACCCAGAGCTAAACCAACGGGTAGCATCATACGAGCTGTTGCCGCTTGTGAGTTAACCACAACAGATACAATAAATAGTGATAAAGCGAACGTCCAAGGGTGAAGCGTTACCATATCTACAATACCGGCTCTAAATTGAGGCATGGCATATTGGAAATAGGTATCTGACATCCATGCGATACCAAAAATAGCAATTGCCGCCACCATTCCTGATTTAAACACAACGCCATTTGGAACATCACGAGGATCGGTTTTCGTTGCAAGTAAAATCACACCACCAAAAGCCAACATCATCATTTGAATTACAACAGACATTTTGATTGGTGCGCCGCCATCAGTAATGGTGCGTACTTCTGGCCACATAGCAATAATAACGATAGAAACGATGGCACCTAAGAAGATCAGAACGGCATTACGAGCAGTTGTTGGTAGCTCTTCATCAAGAGATGTTGATGTTGTATTTAGGATTTTTTCACGCCAAACCGGATCTTGTAAACGTGCTTGATACTCTTCATCATCCTCTAACTCTTTACCACGACGTAAGCTATAAAGAGACAGCATTAAAGTACCGAATAACGTTGCAGGTACAGTAACCATTAAAATCGACATTAATGTAATAGAGGCATCAATATCAACCAGTTGAGCTAGGTAATACACAACTGCGGCAGATAATGGTGAAGCAGTGATTGCGATTTGAGACGCAACAGATGCGGCAGCCATAGGACGCTCAGGACGAATACCATTTTTTAATGCTACATCACCAATGATAGGCATGATTGAATAAACAGCGTGACCTGTACCTAGTAAGAACGTCATTGCATAAGTTACAAATGGAGCGATGATGGTGACGCGTTTTGGATTCTTTCTTAAAATCCGCTCAGCAACTTGCAGCATATACTTTAAACCACCAGCGGCTTCTAATATTGAAGCACAGGTAACAACTGCCAAGATGATCAGCATTACTGTAACGGGCGGAGAAGTCGGTGGCATTTTGAAGATAAATACTTCAATCACCAAACCAATACCAGATACAACCCCTAATCCGATCCCTCCGTATCGAGAACCGATGTAGAGAACGAGTAATAAAAAGAGAAATTCAAAATACAACATACAACCACCTGCGTTAACGCAATTATAATTAAAATCAACTAAGGCTATTAATACCTTACATTTCATAGGGTTTTATTGAGCTTGTTCTCATTTAGATTGTTGTTGATTTTATAAATAGATGCAGGGTTGATCTGAATTAAACCAAAGCTCATTTTTTATCAAAAAAGGACAAAATGTGCTCTATTTATCAGATTGTAGTGGTGGTTTTGTGCTTGTGGCGGGTATGTATGAAGAATAATACCCGCTAATTAAAATGAGTTAAGGTTACTCATCTCTTGTGAAGTTTTGCTCAGAGAAATGTTCAAGATCATACGGTGTCTGTTGGTAAACACAGTAGTTAAGCCAATTAGAAAAGAGCAGGTGTCCGTGACTACGCCATGTCGCTTTTGGTGTAATATCAGGGTTGTCATCAGGGTAGTAATTAACAGGAATCGTTGGTTCCATTCCTTCTCCTAAGTCACGAACGTATTCATTGTGTAATGTGAATGAATCATATTCTGGATGACCAGTGACAAATACATTTCGCTTATCTTTGGTGGCCGCTAAATACACACCAGCTTCTTTGGAAGTAGCAAGAATATCCAAATCAGTATGTGACTTTAAATAATCAGCAGAGAAATCAGCGTAGCGAGAATGAGGTGCTAAAAATTGATCATCAAAACCGCGTAGAATAGGGTGGTGTTGGTCAAGGTTAGTATGTTTATAAACGCCTGAAAGTTTCTCTTTACGTGTACGCTTTGGTAAATCATAAAGTAGCTTTAAACCAGCTTGTGCTGCCCAGCATACATACAAGCTAGAAGTGACGTGATCTTTTGCCCATGTCATGATGGTTTGTAGATGATCCCAATAAATAACATCTTCAAACTGCACCAATCCTAGTGGTGCTCCTGTTATGATCAGGCCATCAAAGTTACGATCTTTAATGCCTTCAAATTGACGATAAAAAGTATCTAAATGCTCGGTTGGTGTATTTTTGCTAGTGCGATTATCAATACGTAATAGCTCTACATCCACTTGTAATGGGCTATTAGATAGTAAGCGTAAAAATTGAGTTTCTGTCTCAATCTTTTTTGGCATTAAATTTAAAATAATGACTTTAAGAGGTCGAATCGCTTGTGTGGTAGCACGAGATTCCTGCATGAAAAAGATATTCTCTTCACGTAATACTTCAGTTGCAGGGAGTTGGTCAGGTATTTTGATCGGCACAACTTATCCTTAAGTTTTGGGTTTCTATACGTCTATACTTCTAAACTTACCTCATAATTGTCAGAGTGTCGAGTGTATAAAGGACGCTGATTACGTCCTTTATTAGAGATTAAAGCGATTAATTAGGCATTAGCAAAAGAATAAGTACGATAACCACCAATTAGATTCCGAGCTTTAAATCCATTATTTACAAGCTGACGATAGGCGACATTCCCACGTAGTCCAACTTGGCAATAAATGATGATCTCTTTGTCTTTAGGTAGTTCATTCAATCGCTGGCGAAGTTGATCTACTGGAATATTCATTGCTCCTTTAATATAACCAACATTGATTAACTCAGCAGGATTTCTTACATCAAGTAAGATTTGATTTTCATTAAGATGCTCCACTTCATCAAAATGAATCGCTTTGGTATCTCCTTTAATAAGGTTATTTGCTACAAAAGCGGCTTGGTTTATTACATCTTTCGCACTGCCAAATGGTGGAGCATAAGTGAGTTCTAAATGCTCAAGTTGATCAACTGTCATTCCTGCTCGTTGAGCAACAGCCATAACATCAATTCGTTTATCTATGCCATCTTTACCAACGGCTTGGGCACCTAAAATCTTTCTCGTTTCTGGCGAAAACAACAGTTTAAATGAAACGATTTCAGCGCCAGGATAGTAGCTTGCGTGGCTTGCTGTATGGACAAATACTTTTTCGTAGCTAATGCCCTCGTGTTTTAACGTTTTTTCATTTTTACCTGTAGAAGCAATAGCTAAATCGAATACTTTGCAAATAGCGGTGCCTTGAGTGCCTTGGTAACTCTCATTTCGACCGAGCATATTATCAGCGGCCATACGGCCTTGACGGTTTGCTGGGCCAGCAAGTGGAACTAAAGTTTGGTTACCAGTAACAAAATCTTTTTCTTCAATGGCATCACCAACGGCATAGATAAATGGGTCGCTGGTTTGTAGTTGATCATTAGTATAAATACCACCTAATTCGCCAAGCTGTAATCCAGCCTCATTTGCTAGTTTGGTTTCAGGCTTAACACCAATAGCCATGATTAATAGATTGGTGTCTAGAACTTCACCTGTACTCAAAGAAAGTGTTAATCCAGTTTCAGTTTCAATGACTTCTTGAAGTGCTGATCCTAATCGAAGATCTATGCCTTTATCTTTGATTTCTTTATGAACAAAGCCTGCCATTTCACGATCAACTGGAGTCATTACTTGATCTGCTAGCTCTAATAGTGTTGTTTTGATACCGAGTTGATGGAAAGCTTCCATCATTTCTAATCCAATAAAACCGCCACCAACAACCGTTGCATGTTGTGGTTTATTGTCTCTAATTGAGGCGATAATACGATCCATATCAGGGACATTACGTAGAGAAAATGTCAGTGAGTTATTAATACCTGGGATAGGGGGAACAATGGGACCTGCACCTGGACTTAATAAAAGAAAATCATAATTTTCTTGGTACTCAGTATTATCGACTAAGTTTTTAATTGTAATTGTTTTTTCACCACGGTTAATGCTTATTACTTCGTTCATTACACGCACATCAACATTAAAACGAGCTAAAAAACTATCAGGAGTTTGTAGTAGTAAATTATCGCGATCTTTGATGTCACCCCCAATATGATATGGCAATCCACAGTTAGCAAAAGAAACAAAAGGCCCACGCTCTAGCATGATAATTTGTGCATCTTCACTTAAACGACGTGCTCTTGCTGCTGCAGAAGCACCACCAGCAACGCCACCAATAATTACAATTTTGGTCATTCCGATTTCCCTCATAATGAAAAAATCAGAGCAATTTATGCTCAATTGTTTTTTACTATAGTTATTTAAATTAGCTTTGTCTAATATTTGTTTTGTTAAATTTTAATTTGCTAAATAAGTATTGACTAATTTAATTGGTGACCGTAATCTAAAATATATGTTTAAAAAACAATCTAACAGGTATTGATAAATGACGATTCCATGGTTCTCTTTGTTTGGCGGTATGCTTTTAGGTGTCTCTGCTACGCTACTTCTTTTGTTAAATGGAAAAATTGCAGGGATAAGTGGTGTATTAACAGGGTTAATGACACCGAAAAAAAAGGACTATGCTTGGCGATGGTTGTTTGTTCTAGGTATGATTTCAGGTGGTGCAGCAGGTGTTTATTTCTTTGGCGCACATGTTCCTACGGAATATACAACAAACACACCACTGTTGATTATTGCTGGTTTACTGGTTGGTATTGGTACTCGCCTAGGTAATGGTTGTACTAGTGGGCATGGAATTTGTGGGATTGGACGATTGTCTGTTCGTTCAATTGTCGCTACTTGTGTATTTATGCTAGTGGCTGGAATAACTGTTTTTATCCGATTACACGTTCTTTAAGGGAGTGATCATGAATAATCTTATGTTTCGAATTATTGCTTTACTCTCTGGTGGATTGTTTGGTCTTGGAATGACAACATCGGGAATGGCTGATCCTGAAAAAGTGGTTGGATTTTTGGATGTTTCAGGAGCATGGGATCCGAGTTTAATGTTTGTGATGGGAGGGGCGTTGTTGGTATTTATGCCTGCTTACTTCTTATTTATTAAATCAAAAACAAAGCCATTGAATGCGGAAGAGTTTTGTTTATCTACCAATAAGCACATTGATAATAAATTGATTTCAGGTGCTGCTATTTTTGGTATTGGCTGGGGGCTTGCTGGAATCTGTCCTGGGCCAGTAGTTTCAAGTATCGCTTTAGGAAATAATGATGTATTTGTATTCTTATTTGCCATGATGTTTGGATTAGCAATGACCAATGCTTTAGTGAAAAAATAAACATTTATTCGTTTTCTTAGAGGCTAACCAAGTGGTTGGCCTTTTTTATTTCTATCTTGTTGATACGCGTATATTGATATTATTTGATAAAGATATTAATAGTATTTTAGTTTTTTTATATCAATATTATTTTTGTTGATTTAAAAGTAATAGGTTGAGATTTATTGATCTATTTATACTCTATTTATGTTGTATTCATATAATGCGTTAAATATTAATGATAAGAACAGAGCTGTTCATTTATTTTTGTTGATGGTTAATGGAATTATTAGGCTATTTTTAATGCGTTCCATATTAGTCTGTTATCTTTATATTCATATGGTTATGTAATTTTTCTATTCGTTGAACAGTGGTTGGATCCTAAGATTCCATTTTTGAAATAGGAATATCATATAAATGAGAAGAAGGGTTATCTATAATCCCAACTTCTTTAAAAGGAGAGCTTGAAAATAAGATAAACCTTATTATTTTTGAGGCCTTTCTTCTTTTACATTTATATCAATTCATACAAATGAGTATCTTATGGTCGGGATCTGTTTTCAAATTAATGACTGGACTCTAGTTATTGAGGAAAATAAGTTATATCGCCAAGATAGGGAAGTGTCGGTTGAACCACGTTTAATTAATTTACTTCGCTTTTTAGCGCAGCATTCAGGCGAAGTCTTTTGTCGAGATGAGTTAATTAAACATGTATGGGATGGTGCGTTTGTTACCGATCAAGTGGTAACACAATCAATATTTGAACTGCGAAAAGTATTGCGTGATGGTCGTTTAGATAACACTCGTTATTTAGTTACGGTACCAAAACGTGGGTATAAGTTGGTTGCAGAAACTAAGCAAATAAGATTAGAAGATACGCCTTATTGGAAACCTTGCGATACATTTACCTCAACAGAAGCTGATGAAAATCAGAATCATAATGTTGAATTGAACACTGCAGAACAAGAAAAAGAACAAGATGAGACAGCACAACTCTCTTTTCCTGCTGGTCCATTAACACGTGCTGTAACTAATATTTCGAATCAAGTATCAAACGAAAAGAAAAAACAGGGTGAGAGTTTTAGCTTTTTACATCGTTGGAAGCTATTAGCGTTTGATTTTTTTCTCGTTGGCGTATTAATTGCGGTTATTTTTTCAGTTACTTATCAGCAAACAACCACTCATATAACCAAGGCTGTAGATACTGATTTAATTGAGTTTACCTATCACGCAAGCCGTAACTCGAATAATGAAACAGAATATTTGGCTGATGGTATTAGTCAAAAATTGATGGCAGATTTAGCAAGTGTTGGTCACTACCGAGTCCAGTTAAATAAAACCGCATTTACTACTGGCATTTTGCCCGGAAAAGCAGTGAATGTTCGAGTAGAAGAACAGCAAAATAAAACGTATTTAGATGTTGAGTATCGCAGTAATATTTCAAATCGAGTGCTGTTTAGTCGTCAATATTTAATGACCAATGCCAACTTAGCGCATGTGTTACGCCAATCATCTCAAGATTTAATGCGTACTTTAGGCGTTAAAGCATCCGAACAAGATATGAATAGGCTAATGCTTGGTTTACCAAAGGAGCATGGTCTATTAGAGATGTTGGTTCGAGCGAATCACTTTATTAATCAAACGGATCAAAAAAACTTTGAAAAAGGGATCGATCTGTTAGAGAACATTGCGTTAGCAGAACCGAATAATGATTATGTGCTTTCGGAGTTATACATTGCTTATAACGCCTATTCAGCGCTTAACCCTGAATTAGAATTAGATGAAAACACCGCTAAAATTGAAAAGCTAAGTCAGGATCTTCAAGCTAGATATGCCTTATCGGATGTCGGTGTGTTGCCTCCTCGTATTTATGAAGCATTAGCTATGATAGCGATTAAGCAAGATAACAAAGAGGATGCTAGAGCTTATCTTAACCTCGCGTTTAAGGATAGAGAGTCGGCATTCTCTTATATATTAGAAGGGAAACTTGCTGAGTTAGATGGCGATTTAGATCAAGCAGGGGAGTCATACAGTAAGGCTTTCTTTATGGATACGTCACTTGAAACTTATATGCTTGCTGAAAACCTTGCATTTTACAGTGACTTAGAAACTGTTGCTTATTTTATGTATCGTGCCGTTAACCCGAGTGAAGTTCGCTTGATGGGGTAATCGTGATTAACGATTTATGCAGTATATTGGTTGTCTCGTCCTAAAATACGTTGACGATTTTTAATTGAAAGCTAAGTGCGTACGCACTTGGCTTTTTTGTGTACTTGATTTGGTGTACTCATTCCCAAGCTTAAATGTGGCCGCATTTCATTATAAATAAAAATAGATTCTTCAACTAAATGCCTTAACTCCTCTAAATCTTTACAGTCATACAAAAGAAACTCTTGTTTAAGTATCCCATTTATTCGCTCTGCTAATGCATTTTGATAGCAATCATAACCATCCGTCATTGATGGCTTAATATCATTTTTATTCAATTTTTCCTGATAAACCTTTGAACAATACTGTAATCCTCGGTCTGAATGATGAATCGTACTCCTTTGATATTGACGGCTATCTATCGCCATATCAAGAGCTTTGACTACATCAGTAGCTTTCATTTCATCACTTAATTCATATCCCATTATCTTTCGACTATAAGCATCTGTTACTAAAGATAAATAATGAATACCTTTTTGTGATTGAACGTAAGTGATATCACTAACAAAAACCTCTTCAGATGCTTGAGGTGTTACTTCTTTAAGTAAATTAGGATGTTTTTTCATCCAATGCTTACTATAGGTAGTTTTTGTATAACTTCGTTTAGGTTTTACTAATAAGCACTCATTTCTTAAATAGGAAAAAAAGTTATCTCTGCCTAACTTTATGCCATGAGTGATGAATTTGGGCTTAAGTAAAAAATATAATTTTTTACCTCCAATACGAGGCATATATCGACGAATTTCTTGCACCATATTTTTAACCGGTGAAAGTTCAACGGCACGTTTCAGAGCTCTACGTTCTTGTTGGTATATACATTGTCTTGTAATGCCAAGTAGCTGACTAGCTCGCTCTAAGCTGATCATTTTCTGCTTTTGAAGACTTCTTGCTCCTTGGCAATATACTTTTTTCTAAGGCCTGCACCATGTTCTGCGTCCATGATATTCACTACTTCATTAAGTAATAAATTACGCATTCTTTCATCATCAAGCTCTCGCTCTAAACGTTTAATTTTTTGTGCAGGCGATTCTTTCGCTTTCGGGGATTTAGGCATAATAATCTTAGGTGATTGAGACCAGTCCATCTTACCGTGTTTTCTTAACCAAGTAAGTACGGTAGATCGACCTTGAATGCCATAAATGTTTTGAGCTTGCTTATAGGTCATATCGCCTTTTTCTATAGCGGCAACAAGCTGCAATTTAAAGCCTAATGAATAATCGCGTTGAGTTCGCTTATTCTTTGTTTTTTCTTGATTTGTCATATAAAAGTCCTAAATGTGTAAACACATTTCAGGACGAGACAGGTGTAATAAAAAAGCCCGTCGAATCTAGTTCGACGGGCTTTTTTTTAACTAATTATGGATTAAATTAGTGTTGTTTTTTCTTTGGGTGCCATGCACCTTTTAAATCATCAAGTTCAGGGAACTTAGTTCTGTCAAATTCAGGTGTTTTTCCTGCTTTAAGTTGAACTTCGTAATCTTTGATAACTTTGATTGCTAGTTTAGATAGTAGAACTAGAGCAACAATGTTGATTAAAGCCATCATACCCATAGAAGCATCTGCAAGGTTCCATACTACTGGCAGAGACGCTACTGAACCGAACATCACCATTGCTAGCACACACAGACGGAAACCAAACAAGCCTTTCTTAGAGTTGCCATTCAAGAACATTACGTTTGTTTCAGCGTAGCTGTAGTTTGCAATGATAGAAGTAAAGCAGAACAGAAGAATCGCTAGCGCCATAAAGTAGCTTGTCCAACCGCCCAACTCGTTAGTCAGCGCCTGTTGAAGAAGACTGATACCCGTAGCAGCATCTGGTTGATCCATTACGCCAGAAAGCATAATCATTGCAGCAGAAGCCGTACAGATAACTAACGTATCTACAAACACACCTAGCATTTGCACAAAACCTTGTGACGCTGGGTGGTTAGGGTTTGGTGTAGCACTTGCTGCGATGTTAGCAGCAGAACCCATACCCGCTTCGTTTGAGAATAGACCACGAGCAATACCTGATTGCATAGCTTGTGCGATAGTGTATGCCACACCACCAACAGCCGCTTCTTGCCAGCCAAATGCACTTTTAACGATAAGAGTCAGTACTGCTGGTACTTCTGTGATATTCATTACGACGATGATCAGAGCAATTGCTAGGTAACCGATCGCCATAACAGGAACGATTTTCGATGATGCGTTAGCAACACGACGTAAACCACCCATGATAAAGAAACCAGAGATAACAACAATCACGATACC
Organism: Aliivibrio fischeri ATCC 7744 = JCM 18803 = DSM 507; assembly: GCF_023983475.1. NCBI lineage: Bacteria > Pseudomonadati > Pseudomonadota > Gammaproteobacteria > Vibrionales > Vibrionaceae > Aliivibrio > Aliivibrio fischeri. The sequence continues at coordinate 2,339,759 of NZ_CP092712.1, read as the reverse complement.
CATAATGGTTTTATCAAAACCAAATGAGTGGTTAAGAGCGTCAGTGATAGTGTTTGCTTGAACTGCGTTGAATACTAGACCAAAAGCGATGATTAAGAAGATAGAGAAAAGCGTACCCATCCAGCGTTGGCCTAAACCTTTTTCCATATAATAAGCTGGACCACCACGGTATTGACCATCAACATCTTTTACTTTGTAAACTTGTGCCAGTGTTGATTCGATGAAAGCTGTTGCCATACCAAATAGAGCAATTAACCACATCCAAAAAATAGCACCAGGGCCACCGACGGTTAATGCAACTGCAACACCTGCCATGTTACCCGTTCCCACGCGGGCTGCCATAGAAGTACAGAAGACTTGATAAGAGCTGATGCCATTTTCGATTTCTTGGCCGCTACGTAAGATTTTAACTGAATGTCCTAGTTGGCGAATTTGAATAAAACCAAGACGCAGAGTGAAGTAGACACCCACACCAACTAATAAATAAACAAGGACTTGTCCCCAAAGAAGCCCATTGATACTACCAATAACCGAAAGCAAGGCTTCGTTCATCGATTCAATAAGCGTTGAATCTGTGTTTGTCATGAAATTTCCTTATTATTAATCGTTAATTTATTTTTCTTAAATAATGGATAACGAGCGCTATCCTTTAAGAAATATAAGTAACTTTGTTATAAAGTTGTATAAAATATCGTTTGCTAAGGATTTGCGGCGATTAATATAGTTCAGCGAAGTTTGATTAGTCAATAATAATGAAACAATATGTCGTACTTTTTTTACGTATAAGCATAAAGATTTACAAAATAATCGTTGCGCTTTTTCTTTCAGTAGCCAATAAGAAGTTAAGCACCAAAAATTGGTTTTATATTCTTATAATGATGAGATAAACCTCACTATAATCCTGTCGAAAATTCCCTTCTTGATAAATTTATATTTTTTATAAAAACCATCATAAATATAAAAGAAAAATATTAACTAATTGAATTTAAGTGTATTTTTTCTTTTGGTTAAAAAAATAAAGGTCAATAGGGTTATGTTTTTATCATTATTTTATTGATAATTTTATCCTGATTTTTTTTCGCTTTGTTGGGCGTAGGCTTCTCCTCAGAATTTGAGCGAGATGCTGTTTATCTACCCCAGCAGAGTTTGCATGACCTGCTTCAAATAACATCTCGCTTTCTTAAAGAAAAAATTTCGTATAACGGGTAAAAAAATTGCCCATTCGATGATCCTTGGAGATGTTATGGAATCGAATACAAAAAAAATTGGCTTAATAGCCTGTACGGGTGTTGTTGCCGGCAACATGATGGGGAGTGGTATTGCACTATTACCTTCTTCATTAGCAGCGGTTGGTTCAGTATCTATTTTTAGTTGGATTATCTGTTTGGTTGGTGCGTTAAGTTTGGCATTTGTTTTTGCTCGCTTAGCGACGAAAAACCCTCAAGAAGGTGGTCCAATCGCTTATGCTGGTGAAGTGTCTCCTGTATTTGGTTTCCAAACTGGTGTTCTTTATTACCACGCAAACTGGATTGGTAACTTAGCTATCGCTATTACTGGTGTATCTTACTTATCCGTTTTCTTCCCTGCTTTGAATGACCCTATCCCTGCAGCTGCCGCGACGATTGCATCAGTATGGTTATTTACCCTAGTTAATTTACTAGGTGGTAGCTGGGTGAGCCGTCTATGTACGTTAGGCTTAGGTCTTATTCTTATTCCTGTTGTTGGTACTGCAATTGTTGGTTGGGGCCATTTTGACCCAACACTATATAGTCAAAACTGGAATGTATCTTCAGGTACAAGTTCTCACGCTATTATTAGTGCTGTACTTATCTGTCTATGGTCATTTGTTGGTGTTGAATCAGCAGCTGTATCATCAGGTATGGTAAAAAATCCAAAACGTACAGTTCCTCTAGCAACAATGTTAGGTACAGCGATTGCGGGTGTGATTTATATTCTATCAACTCAAGTAATCAGTGGCATGTTCCCAGCAGCAGAAGTAGCAGCATCTGGTGCGCCATTTGCTCTAGCAACCACTGAAATCTTCGGTAGTTGGTCAGCACCATTTGTTGCAGCATTCACCGCGTTAGCGTGTTTCACTTCTCTAGGTTCTTGGATGATGCTAGTAGGTGAAGCGGGTAAACGTGCAGCTCACGATGGTAACTTCCCTAAAATCTACGGCGAAACAGATAAAAATGGTGTAGCGAAAAAAGGTCTAATCCTAGCTTCACTTAAAATGACAGCATTGATGGTTGCACTAACTGTATTCAGTTCTCAATCAGCTCACACTGCTGACTTATTCAATCAGTTAACGACTGATGCCGTACTACTAACAATGCTTCCTTACTTCTATTCAAGCATTAACCTAATTCGTTTCGAAGGTATGACAACACGCAGCGGCTTCACCATGTTCTTCTCTGGTATTGCTTGTGTGTTCTGCATGATTGCACTGGCTGGCGCAGAGGGTGCAACATTAACTGCAACCTTTATCGTGTCACTTGTCATCCTTATGTTCTACGCAAAAAAAATGGGTCTGAAACAATCAGAGCAACATGTAACTGCAGAAGCAGTAGCCCATTAATGTCACTCGATAGCGTAAACAGTTAACGCTACCAACTTAGTAAGTTTACCCCTAGCGGCGCTCCACTACCTCACCATCAAAATGATGGGGAGCGCCTCTCTTCGTCTTGGAGATATAAAATGAATATTTTTGCTATCCTAAATCACTCAGGTGTTTTCTTTAAAGAAGAGCCAGTTCGCGAATTGCATGCTTCTTTAGAAAAAGCAGGCTATAAAGTGGTTTACCCAGTAGATGCACAAGATCTATATAAAATGATTGAAATGAACCCACGTATTTGTGGTGTGCTATTTGACTGGGATAAATACTCACTAGATCTATGTACTGAAATTAATGCACTGAATGAAAAATTGCCGCTATATGCATTTGCAAACCAACATTCAACATTAGATATTTCATTAACTGATTTACGTCTAAACCTACATTTCTTCGAATATGCGTTAGATATGGCTGATGATATCGCTTTGAAAATTAATCAAGCGACAGAAGAGTACAAAGACCAAATCATGCCTCCTTTTACTAAGGCACTATTTAAATATGTAGAAGAGGGTAAATATACCTTCTGTACTCCAGGTCACATGGGTGGTACGGCTTTCCAAAAAAGTCCAGCTGGTAGTATCTTCTATGATTTCTACGGTCCAAACGCATTTAAAGCGGACGTATCAATCTCAATGCCTGAACTAGGTTCATTACTTGATCACTCAGGTCCTCATAAAGAAGCTGAAGAGTACATCGCTCGTACCTTTAATGCAGATAGCTCTTACATCGTAACTAACGGTACGTCTACATCAAACAAAATTGTAGGTATGTACTCAGCACCTGCAGGTAGTACAGTACTTGTTGACCGTAACTGTCACAAATCACTGACTCACATGATGATGATGAGTGATGTAACACCTATCTATTTCCGTCCAACACGTAATGCTTACGGTATTTTAGGTGGCATCCCACAAAGCGAATTTACTCGTGAAGTGATTGAGCAAAAAGTAGCAGCAACACCAAACGCAACTATGCCGGGTTATGCGGTTATTACTAACTCAACTTACGATGGTCTTCTATATAACACTCAATACATTAAAGAAACGCTAGATACTAAATACATTCACTTTGATAGTGCTTGGGTTCCTTACACTAACTTCAACAAAATCTATGAAGGTAAGTGTGGTATGAGTGGCGAAGCAATGCCAGGTAAAGTGTTCTACGAAACACAATCAACTCATAAACTACTGGCTGCGTTCTCTCAAGCATCAATGATCCACGTAAAAGGGGAATTTGATAAAGAGTCATTTAACGAAGCCTTCATGATGCACACATCAACATCACCTCAATACGGTATTGTTGCATCAACTGAAACCGCTGCGGCAATGATGCGTGGTAATACAGGTAAGAAACTGATCCAAGATTCAATTGATCGTGCGATTCGTTTCCGTAAAGAGATCAAACGTCTTCAAAGCGAAAGTGACAGCTGGTTCTTTGATGTATGGCAACCAGAAAACATCGACACAACTGAATGTTGGAAACTGGATCCAAAAGATACATGGCACGGTTTCAAAGACATCGATGATGATCACATGTACCTTGATCCAATCAAAGTAACGCTATTAACTCCAGGAATGAACGAAAATAGCGAAATGAGCGAGACAGGTATTCCTGCATCAATCGTTGCTAAATACTTAGATGAACGCGGTATCGTAGTAGAGAAAACGGGTCCATATAACCTATTGTTCCTATTCTCTATCGGTATTGATAAATCAAAAGCAATGCAATTACTACGTGCATTAACAGACTTTAAACGTGGCTTCGATCTTAACTTAACAGTGAAAAACTTCCTTCCTTCACTGTACAACGAAGATCCAAGTTTCTATGAAGGCATGCGAGTACAAGAACTGGCACAAGGTATTCATGATTTAACTCGTAAATACCGTTTACCAGAACTGATGTTCAAAGCGTTCGATGTTCTTCCTGAACTAAAAGTAACACCACATGCAGCATGGCAAGAAGAGCTTCGCGGTAACGTAGAAGAAGTGCCTCTAGCTGATTTGGTTGACCGTGTAAGTGCGAATATGATCCTACCTTACCCACCGGGTGTGCCTCTAGTTCTTCCAGGTGAAATGGTAACAGCTGAATCTCGCCCAGTACTTGATTTCTTAGAAATGCTATGTGAAATCGGCGCTCACTACCCAGGTTTTGAGACTGATATTCACGGTGTATATGCTCAAAAAGATGGCAGTTACACAGTGAAAGTACTAAAACAAAATTAAGCCCTAGGGTTTTGATGGAATATCGTTTATTTTAGGGCATGGAAGCCCTTACTCTATTTAAAATTATGGTGATGTTATGAAACGTATTCTTTCCATTCAATCTCATGTGGTATTTGGTTGCGCAGGCAACAGTGCTGCGGTTTTTCCAATGCGAAGAATGGGAATGGAAGTATGGCCTATTAATACGGTACAGTTTTCAAATCACACACAATACCAACAAGGTTGGAAAGGCATCGCAATGCCTGCTGGCCACATTTCAGAATTAGTTGATGGTTTATCAGCAATTGAAGCAACTCAAGTTTGTGATGCTGTGTTAAGTGGTTACTTAGGATCAGCAGCGCAAGGTCAAGAGATTGTCACTGCGGTAAACAAAATCAAACAAGATAATCCAAACGCAATTTACTTCTGTGATCCGGTAATGGGTCATCCTGAAAAAGGCTGTATCGTTGCTCCAGAAGTAGAAACCTTCTTTAAAGAATCAGCTTTAAGTTCAGCGGATATTATCGCGCCTAATTTATTAGAACTAGAAAGCTTAACTGGCATGACAATTAACACCTTAGAGCAAGTGATTGAAGCGAATAATCAATTACTTGAGAAGGGCGTTAAAATGGTGGTGGTTAAACATTTAAGCCGTGCTGGTATTCAAAAAGATCGCTTTGAAATGTTATTAACGACTGAAGATGGAAGCTACCACGTTTCTCGTCCTTTATATGATTTTGATGCAAAGCGTCAACCCGTAGGCGCAGGTGACTTAATCAGTGGTGTAATGCTAGCGAATTTATTGTCAGGTTATACACCCGTTGAAGCATTTGAACGTACTAATGCTGCAGTTGATTCTGTTATGCAAGAAACCTTCAATCGTGGCGCGTATGAACTGCAACTTATCGCATCACAAGAACGTTTTAATGCTCCTGAAATTATCGTAAAAGCAGAAAAAGTCGCGTAATTAACTCGATATAAAAATCACAAATAAAATAGAAAAGCCCATGATGTGTAATATGCGTATCATGGGCTTTTTGTTTATTTTTAGCTTAGAAAATGAATTTATAAAATTGATCTGAAATAAGGAATTAGCAGCTATTAATTTAACAAAAATAACACATATAAAGGCCGAGTGTAATTTATCATCATGAAAAGTAAGGTTATTTAATGTTACATTTTTGAAGTATCGATTAAAGCGATGATTCTCATGATATTTCTTCCTTGGAAAGCCTCTTTTTTTCACTCTATCGTGTGCGCATATTCGTATTGCAGGAGATAATAATGAAAAAAATAGGATTAGTAGTTGGTTTAGGCGTCGTTGCTTATCTTGGAACGGTTTACATTGTTGATTCATCAGATGAAGCGCTTAGCCAAAGCAAATTAGCTCAAGCGCAGATTAAAGATGACCCTATCTCTTCTGCTGCGTTTAAAGTATTAACAGAGAACGGCTGTGGTTACTGCCATACTGAAAATAGCGAAATGCCTTTTTATGCTAACTTTCCTATCGCTAAACAGATCATGCAAAAAGATGTGGAGAGTGGATTACGTCATTTCCAATTTGATGATGTATTAAATAGCTTTCAAGTTGGTAATGAAGTTTCAGATGTTGCCTTAGCTAAAATCAGTGGTGTATTGAATGATGAATCAATGCCACCAAAAGCGTATTTGTCGATGCACTGGAGATCAAGCTTATCTAATGAAGAAAAGCATACTCTACGCACATGGATAAAGCAGGAACAAAAGAATAAACACTCATTGGCTAGTAGTGAATATAAATACGAAGCGGTTCAACCGATTAACGCACATGTCACTGTAGATGAACAAAAAGTGGCATTAGGTGATGCGTTATACCACGATAAACGTCTTTCTGGTGATAACACGGTAGCTTGTTCTAGCTGTCATTCATTATCAACGGGCGGAGTAGATAGATTAACTACATCAACTGGTATTAATGGTTCAAAAGGCCCTATCAATGCGCCGACGGTGTTTAACTCATCTTATAATATCCATCAATTCTGGGACGGTCGTGCGAATGATTTACAAGAACAAGCGGGTGGACCACCGATGAACCCTATTGAGATGGGATCGACATCATGGGAGCAAATTACAGGAAAACTTGAACTTGATGAAGAGATGAAAGCGACCTTTGCTAAGATTTACCCTGATGGGATCACTGGTGAAAACATCACTGATGCGATTGCTGAGTTTGAGAAAACCTTGATCACTCCGAACAGTCGATTTGACCAATTCTTAAAAGGTGATGCGTTAGCGTTGAATGCGCAAGAGCAACACGGTTATGAATTATTTAAACAAAACAAATGTTCGACGTGTCATGCTGGTCAAGCTATGGGTGGACAAACGTTTGAAGTCATGGGGTTAAAAGCGGATTACTTTGGTGAGCGAGGCAATGTATCTGAAGTTGATAATGGTCGTTTTAATGTGACGAGTAAAGCACATGATATGAACCGCTTTAAAGTTCCGACATTACGCAATATTGCATTAACGGCACCGTATTTCCATGATGGTAGCGCTGAGACACTAGATGACGCAGTTGCAGCTATGGCGCAATACCAAGTTGGTGTGACTTTATCTAAAAGTGAAGTTGAAGATATTAGTGCTTATTTGAAAACCTTAACTGGTGAGTACAAAGGTGAAATGCTGAATTAATTCGGGATTCATTAAATGATAAAAGGAGATCATGCGATCTCCTTTTTTATTGGTGGGCTATCTCATCGAGAAAATCTAATCGTTCCTTTTCTTCTTCTGACATTTTATAAGGCTGATCATTTAAGCTAGATACATCAAATGAAGAGAGAGAGTAGCTCTGCTCTTTGCTTATTCCATAATGTGCTTTTTCACCAGGAAAGCCTGACATTTTTTCTACGGTAATGCTGCGTAACTCAAAATCACTCCCTTTCTCTTTTAATACAGAATGGTGCGCTTTTAGTTCAAATGTCACTTCACCCGTTGTAAGAGGCATTTTATTCATAAGAGAAGCGACTGGTTTCCCATTACTTTGATATAAGTTAGCTCGAATTCGGTATAAACCAGATTCTTTCACATCAACTTGTAAAGGAATGATCATATCGCTGCCTTGTGAGTAAGGGGCTGATACTTGGTTAACAAAGGCAATTGGGTTAGAGAACTGAAAATCCGCAGTTAATACGTCATCACCTTGGTCAAAAGAGATATTCGCTTTTATACGAACTTCTTGTGGCCAATCTTGTTTAGGTGAAAATTCAACGCTTAGTTCTTGAGTATATAGGTTAGCAAGTGTCTTTTGAGTTTCAATATCAATCAGCTGGTATTCAATATGGTCAACATTAAGGTCAGAATTTAAGGTCACACTAATAGGCTCAGGGTAACTAAAACGATATTTACTTAATCTTAGTGAGGCTGAGTGACTTCCATCTAATACAGGCAAGGCAATTTCAGTAAAGTGATTGGGTTCAAGGTAGCTATGACTATTAGGGGTTAATGGCAAAGAGTAGCTAGGGTATTGAAGCTCTTGTTCGTATATCTGAGATAATAATGCGAACTGTTGACTCACTTCTTCTGGTGTTGATTCTGAATCGATAGGTTCAGGTGTTATTGATTTTATTGTGCGGCTCTCTTGCTTTTGGTGGAGTGGTTTTGGCAGCAAGGTGTTTGTCGACACAGATTTACTCTCCGTTTTAGATAAAGGAGAAGTTTTCGCTGGGGTCGGTGTCGTTTCTTGGATTATCCAATGGTAAAACACTGCTGAACAAGTCAGCAGTGCTCCAATTACAAACGCATTTTTATTCATTATAGTAGCTCACTGACTAATTCTGACATGGTGGCGTTTTCTGAATTATTGACGTAACGATAGATATTTCCTGTTAACCAGTATGCAGAATCGGTGGTTTCTACTTTGATAACGCTACCATCTTGTAATGTTAGTGTCGGATTAACTGCTGTGATTTTACCTTGATGTTTACTGCTAATTAGACCGCTATGACTGTAATTATCTCCCATTAACATTGGGTAATGAAAAGGCATAAATTGAGTCACTGCGTTCGCTTGAGGTTTGATTTTTCCATCAAAAGCGACATTGATAGAGCAACTATTAAAGTTACCAGCTTCACTGGCCCCACATGAAGAGTGGCTCGCTACTACGCCATCATCTTTACCTAATAAAAATGGACTTGTTGAACCAACATAATCACTGCCTTTACCAACAAAGCGAATTCTGGGGATACGGTTGTCAGGTAGTGCGGCTATTTGACGAGCATTCGCTACTTTTAAATCATTAAGAACCCCCGTATTTTTAGGTGATGGCACTTCCCCAAGCCATAATGACATTGCGTATTTTAGAGGGGCATTTAAATACCCACTGCCTTCTGAAATATTAATCGCAAGATCACCTAATTCAGAACCGCCACCAGCACCAGCAAAATCAAACGTCGCAATGATTTTTAAAGGTGTTAGACCTGCATTAGTCAGCCAGTTTTCTTGGTTATCTAACAAATGACGAGCAACTAAATCGCCAGTAGAGTGAGTGACTAAAATACAACCATTTTTACAGATGTTATTTTTAGATAGCTCTTGAAGTTTTGGCCAGATGTAATCGGTAGATATTTTTCCTGCTACTCGTTCTTGAGATGGCCAATCAATACGGTCATCGGCCTTGGCTAGCCAATAGTCTTGCCAGTAATTTTTACCATCAGCAACAACAGCGTCATGATTAGGTTTGGTTTGTAATTGTCCTGCTTGGAAACCATGGATCAAAATTATCGGATGTTCACCAAGAGCGGCAAAGCTGCTTAATGGGAAGGTTAATGAAGTGAATAGCAACAATTGAGAAAGTAATTTCATAAAAGTAATTCTTTTTTTAGTAATTATGTTTATAGAGTATAAGCTCTACCTTTATTAAGCAAACCAATCAATCGATTGCGTTCTCATTTATAAGATGAACTTTAACATCAATAAGATAGAACAAATAATGTAACTAAATACAAACTCTGACATTTCTTCTTACAGTCCGTAATGGTAACCACTGAGTGAATTCGTTAGAGTCCCCCCGTCAAGATTACTCAACCAGTAAAGAGTGGTCAGATTATTTCTCGTTTCTATAAGGAACACCTCATGAACACACATCTACAGGAACCTCCAAGTTGGTGGTTTAACTTATTAAATAAATGATGTTCTGAGGATAATTACGTCTTCAGAGCAGAGGACGTATTATGGAATTTGTACAAAAAAATTCGACTTCACACACTGATACTTCAGAGATGATGCATAAAGAAACACATGCAGAAAACTTGGGGATCAGTATCAAGAATGCTTCTATTGGTTTACTTTATAAAAAGCGTGTTTTTTGGCTCGTTATTTTAGTTTTTGGAAATATTTTTTCTGGAGCAGGAATCGCGTATTTTGAAGAGATCATTACCTCTTATGTTGCGTTGGTTTTCTTTTTACCACTATTAATTGATAGCGGTGGTAATGCAGGATCGCAATCTGCAACATTAATGGTTCGAGCGCTGGCCACTGGCGATGTTCATCCTAATGATTGGGGACGAATGTTAGCAAGAGAAATGTTTGTTGCTTTAGGTCTTGGTTTTAGTATGGCAATCGCTGTTTATTTTTTGGGGCTATATCGTGGTGGTTATGAAATTGCGATGGTCGTCGGCATCAGTATGGTAGCCATTGTGTTGATTGGTAGTTTGGTTGGAACTGTTCTGCCTTTTGTTTTGCATAAACTCAACTTGGACCCTGCATCAGCCAGTGCCCCTATGATCACATCCATTGCTGATATCTCTGGTGTATTGATTTATTTTGCTATCGCTTCTGCAATATTAGATATCGGTTAATCTAGTAAAAGCCCAGAGATGTACTGCTCTGGGCTTTATTGTTTCTATTCTTTGCCTTTAATTTGAGGATTATTTTTTATTAATTCTTTAAATTGTTCTAATAGCGCAATACTTTGTTTATTTTGCTGCCCATCTTTATGCAGATAGGCGCCAATCGTCGCTTTACCAAAGCATTTCTTCATTTTTAACGGCACAATTCCAAAACCTTCAAAATACGCTTTCATGCCCACAGGGTAAGGTAAAATAGCGTCACTATTTTGCAGTAAATCAAGAGCCGTTAATAAGGAGTTGGTGTTGTAAATCACCTTTTCTTGCAGGTAGTGTCGTTTTTGAAAGGTACTTAATTCATTATTTTGTTGCTGCACGAGATGCGCATAGCGTTTTTTTGATGCCCCTAAATCAACTGAAGGAAAACGGGCAATATCTTCATCACTGCACACTCGCTCTAAGAGTGGATGATCTTTTCGAACATACACTTCTTCATGACTACTAAAGAGAGGGTGGAAAAGGATATCTTCGTATTGAGCCAGACCTAATATTTCATGACCGACAAAAATGCTGATTTCATCACTGAGGAGCAGGTTCATTAACTGCAAGTGGTCACCTACATCAATGGTGATATTGCTGTGAGGGTTGGTATCTCTAAAATCTTGAACACAGTCACGAACAAATAGATGCCACCAAGCATCACCGCAACCAATTTTTAATTCCGTTTGGTGCCGTAACTTATTTTTTTCTAATTTATGAAGGGTATTTTCGTATAAATGCTGCATCATTTTGGCTTGCTCGTAGAGCACTTCGCCACTGGAGGTGAGGGTGATCCCTTTTGAATTGCGATAAAACAGTTTGCTTCCCAGCTTTTCCTCTAGTTTCTGCATATTATGACTTAACGTCGGTTGGCTTAAGCATAAGGTGTTCGCGGCTTGCGTAACATTTTGTGCTTTTGCAACTTGTATGAATTGAAGCATTAATTTAAACATAATAGCTCTTCAGACTAATCGAAAAGAGCTATTTTATGTTTCTTATCAATACATTGCTACTTATAGCGTTTAAATTTGATAAACAGCAAAGCCAAATGCAGGCACCGTCAAACTTTGCGTTAATTTAACGGCAGTTTCATGATAAATATCGGTGACCTCTTGATCACACCACTCACTAGGAAGCGTCATACAAGCGGGGGCATTACTGTTGTTCATAGCTATAATAATACGTTCATCCTGATATTCTTTTTGGTAGATAAAGCACTGTTGTTCATCGTCAACCACTAGCCAGTTTATGGCATGAGCACGTAACGCTGGGTGAGCTTTACGTAGTTTGATGATCTGCATGATGTGATGTTTCATGTTCATATCATGCTGACGTTCATCCCAAATCATGCATTTTCGGTTAAGTGGATCTGCACCACCATCTAGTCCAATTTCACCACCGTAATAAATACAAGGCGTACCACTGTGAGTGAATTGGAACAAATAGGCTAACTTCGCTTTCTCTTTATTGCCGTTGCATCGGTTAATAATGCGTGGTGTATCGTGGCTATCAAGTAATGAAAAGGCCACTTCATTCACGTTAATAGGGTAGTTGGCATTAACGTCATTTACCGCAAATTTAAACTGATTTGCACTTAGGTTGTCATGGGCAAAAAAGCCTAACATGGCATCCGCTAATGGGTAATTCATTACGCCATCAAACTGATCGCCACCTAGCCAGTTCATCGAGTCGTGCCACACTTCACCTAAAATATATAACTCAGGTTTGATGGCTTTTAGTTCATCACGGAAGCGTCGCCAAAAACGTTGATCAACTTCGTTTGCTACATCTAAACGCCATGCATCAATATCAAAGTTTTTCACCCAGTAACGGCCAACTTCAATTAGGTATTCAATCACTTCTGGATTTTCTGTATTGAGTTTTGGCATGTTTTGCGCAAAAGCAAAGGCACGATAATTTAATTGCTCTTTACTGTGGTGCGCTTTTTTTGACTCATCAATCAGCGGAAATTGCTCTACATAAAACCAATCGATGTATTGAGAGTCTTTGCCATGTTTAATGACATCTTGCCACTGAATTGAATTAGCACCGATATGATTAAATACCGCATCTAGCATGACTTTCATGCCACGTTTATGTGCTTCATCTATTAAGGTATGAACCGTTTCATCACTACCAAAAGCGGGATCTACTTTTAAATAATCGGTGGTGTCGTATTTATGGTTCGTTTCACCTTGAGTGATTGGCGTGAAATAAATACCAGTAATACCGAGGTCTTGCAGGTAATCAAGATGATCAATAACCCCTTGTAAATCACCACCAAAGAAACTGTTGGTTTTTGGATCTTCTGATCCCCAAGGTAATACATTTTTTGGTGAGATAGATGGATCACCATTAGCAAAACGCTCTGGGAAGATTTGATACCAAATGGTTTCTTTAACCCATTCTGGTGCGTTAAATACATCGGTTGGGTTCATGTATGGGAAGCAATAAAAATTCAGTAATTGACTGAGTATTGGATCGGCATCATCGGTTATTTGAGTGATGAGTTTTTCGCTTACCAGTAATTTTTCACTGTCTTTGCCTTCAAGAAGGAAAGCGTAACGTGCACGATAAAAGCGAGGTTGTGCTTCACAAAACCAGTAGTCAAACAGTTCTGTTTCACACTCTTTTATCATGGGTAAGTTGGTTCCACCTGTCCAGCCGCTTGCGTCTTCTGCATTTAAATTGCCGCCACCGCCACCAAAGCTCCAATCGTATGGGTCGCCAATTCTTAGCGTCGCATTGTCTACTTCTCCTTTTGCGGTACGAATTCGCAAATGAAGTGTGTCCTTATCATATGCATAAGAATAACTAGAGTGAGATCGATGATAAATCGCTGCTTTTGTAATCATTATTAATACCGTTTAGCGTTAAGTTCGTAATGGTTAGATACGTTCTTCATAATGTTTAAGAACACGTAACACTTCGCTGACGCTCCAAGCTTGAGCAAAACAGCCTCGAGATTGGTTAGGTGAGTAACCATCATAAATTTCAGCTAATTGACCAATACACCCTTCAGATAGCGCATCTTGGTTATGAGCAATGAACTGCTCGACAATGTGCATGAGTGAAGCGTCATTAGGGAAGTGACGTAAAATACCCATCAGGAACTGACCAATCATAAAGCCCCAAACGGTACCTTGGTGGTAAGCCATATCGCGATCATAATGAGACCCAGTATGTACCGATTTAAACTCGGGATCTTGCATCGCTAAAGAGCGTAAACCAAGCGGGGTATAAAGGTGCTGGTAGATATTTAAAATAACCGAACGCGCTTTTTCTTCACTTAAAATAGGGAAAGGAAGACCAACAGCATAAGCTTGGTTTGGACGAATTTGTTGATTCACTTCCTCACCTTTAATCCAATCGTTTAAATAGCCTTTATCATTGTAGAAAGCGTGATTAAATGTTTCTTTTACTTGCTCAGTTAGAGCCGGTAATTCTGGCATTGATTTCCCTAACTTTTGGTTAAAGAAATGCAGAATAGATAACGCGTTATACCAAAGCGCATTGATCTCAACGGCGCAACCTTGGCGAGGCGTTGGAAGAATATCGCCATAACGAACGTCCATCCATGTCAGTTGATCCAAACCACTACCACCGCTAATTAAGCCGTTATCTAGCATTTTGATATCGAAATCGGTGCCATTACGATAATGCTGATAAATATTCACCATGCAGTCGTAAGCTTCATCACGAATAAAATCGAGATCGTTACTGGCTTGGTAATATTCATACAGGCTCACCACAAATAAAAGGGCGGCATCAATGGTGTTGTACATAGGTTCGACACCCGCTTCTGGGAATAAGTTGGGTAAGATCCCTTTATGCTCATAACGGATGAAGGTTCTGAATATTTGTTTTGCATCTTCAAATTGGTTGGTGGATAAATTACATCCCCAAAGTGCAATCATGGTATCGCGTCCCCAATCGGCAAAGAATGGGTAGCCAGCAATAATGGATTTCGATTCGGTTGAATCGCGCATTACGACAAATTGATCACTTGCTCGAACCAATTGCTGAGCAAACGTACTCTTTAGACCTGATTGTGTAATACAGGCTTGCTGACGTTGAACTTCCTCATTGATCATGGTTTCAATAGAGCTTGGTGCTAAGTAATGTGCTCGTTCTTCTTCTGCCTCGAAGATAACAAAAAAGGATTCGTTACTCTCTGTGCCATCAAAGGTAATGGTATGCAGCGCCACTTGAGCATCACTTGCCGAACGTCCGTCTCGAGCGTCATAAGAGAAATACAATCCAGACTCATAGCTTGGTGCTGATAGGGCCGTATTTGAACCGTTATGACGGTAATGCAGTGTTTGTCCGTTACTACTCACTTTGCCTTCTTGATGAATGAAAGCTTGTTCTTTTGATAATGCCTCACCTTTCGCACAGAAGTGATATTTCGGTGTGATATCTAAAGTGAATGGGTGTTTTAACGGATTAAATACACGGTATTCAACCCCTAAGCGATTCACGCCTTGTGCCATGACGATGGTCTTTGTGATTTCAATACCATCGATACGATAAGTGTATTGAGGTAAGTAAGTCTGGCTAAAATTATCAAATAAAAGGGATGAATCAACCGTATCGTATGGGTTCACTTTTGCTTGAGAAGAGAGTGGGTGTGATGTGCCATTTGCCAGTGTCAGGCGATCATCTAAATGGCGAACAAAACAAAAACGACTATTAGGAGCCACTAGGCTTCCCATAAATAGCGCGTGATCATTTCGGCTACAAGAACCAGCAAGAGTTAATGATGAATAACCGCCTAACCCATTGGTTAGTAAGTAATTTGATTCTTCAAGGCGATTCATATCGCGAAAGTTAGCTTTAGAAAGAGAGATTTTCATGTGAAATCCTTTATGACAAAAAATACCTAATCGGCTAGCTTGTGCCTTTTTGGCCTACGATAGGCCAATAAGTTAAATAGCTATTGGTGTTAGCTTTTAATTTCGTTGTAAACGAGTAATAACTTTTGTACTTCACCTTGGGTATAAGCGAGATCTTGGCTCTGTTCATATTCCCAAAGTGGTGTGATGTGAAGGCTCTCTTTGGTTGGTGTTACCTTCATAGCGACAATGCGCTCTTGGTGCTTATCTGAAATAAAAAATAAATACGGTTGTGGTTGTTCAAGTAATGCATTGTATTGAGATGGCGTGGTGTAAACGGCATTGACCGCTTTGACCTCTTTTGAGCCATAAAAGCGTTGTGCTTCTGCTAATACAGGTAAGGCCATCTCTTCAAGTTGTTCATAGCTGCTTTCTACATGAAATGATCCACAGTCACTTGGGATCTGATCACGCAGTGCTTTAAATTGGTTTTGAATGGATTCGAGCGAAAGGGTGGCATAGCTATTTTCAAACCCTTTAGCAGAAAGAAAGAGCGCCTCATTGTTTACACATTGTTTGAACTTTTCTTGTTGTTCAACAAAGGTGCTGAATTCAAACGAAGGTTTTGGCAGATTGCTATAGGCGATAATAAACCCCGAAATAAAAATAACGATGGCAACCGCAATATGAAACATGTAGTCGTGAATGCGTTGAAGTTGTCCGCGAAAAATCAAGGTATGCCTCCTTTTTGTTAAGGCGAAATGTGTGAAGAACTTCCCTCACTACGTCGTAATGTGACGTAAGAGGGAAGGGTTATGGGATCAATTATTTTTGGAACTCAGCCGCTTTGATTGGGTATTTAATCGACTCTTGAGTGTCACTATCAAAAAAGTGAAGTTTGGTGTTATCGATAACTAACGTGATTTTTTCATCAATCTCAACGTCAGGTTCACCCGTACCCAACGTACCAACAAACATATTCATTGGTGCCGCATCGAAGAAAACATTGACGCTATCACCCAGATATTCACTGTTTAATGCCGTGGTTTCAAAGCAGCAATCAGGGAAGGCTTCTTCGTATTTCTTGCCTGAACGAATCGCACTAGAGCGTGCGCCCAAGCAGACAGATTTACCGTTGTAACCAGCGTTATTTAATATGCGTTGGTCTTCTTCACTTAATGTGATGGCGAAAGAGTGACAAGTGAACTGCCCACCTTCATAAACCCCTTCAATAATGTTCATTGAAGGCATGCCCATAAAGGTCGCAACGAAGCTATTTTTAGGGTTAGTAAACAACTCTTTTGGCGTACCAATTTGCTGAACTTCGCCCATCGACATTAATACAATGCGATCAGCCATTGTCATTGCTTCAACTTGGTCATGCGTTACGTAAATAGTGATCGCACCTTTATCACGATGCATACGTGAAATCTCAGTACGAGTAGTGGTGCGAAGTTTGGCGTCCAAGTTACTTAACGGCTCATCCATTAGATACAATTTTGGAGTACGAACCATGGCACGACCAAGGGCGACACGTTGACGTTGACCACCTGACAGCTCTTTTGGTTTGCGTTCTAGATATTCTGTTAGGAACAGATCTTTTGAAATATTATCAACGTGATCTTTAATCTCACTCGCCGGGTAGTTACGCAGTTTTAATCCATAACCAATGTTGTCGCGAACAGACATATGTGGGTAGAGTGCATAGCTTTGGAATACCATCGCAATATCACGATCTTTAGAGCTTACGCTGTTAACGACTTTGCCATCAATGATGAATTCGCCTTCGGTAATATCTTCTAACCCTGCAATCATACGAAGCGTGGTGGACTTACCGCACCCCGATGGGCCAACAAGTACAATAAACTCACCTTCTTCAATATCGATGTTGAAGTTACTTACTGAGTAGGTATCAGAATTAGGGTATTTTTTATTGATGTTTCTTAGTGAAATCTTGCTCATTATCCTTTTACTCCACCAGACGTTAAGCCGCCCACGATATAATCTTGAAATTTATAAAATACAACTACAGGAGGAATTGCAGCCAAGACCGCCCCAGCAGCAAACACGTTGTAGCTTGATTCTTTAATATTGTTGATAAGCCCCATGAGACCAACGGCCAATGTTTTCGCTTCTGCACTCATACTTGCGATCAGGAATTTCGGCATGATGATGTCGCCAATCGGGCCTAAGAAACAGAAAATCGCAATAACCATGATCATCGGTTTTACTAACGGCAGTAGAATCTCTGTGAAGATCTGCATTTGTGTTGCGCCATCAATTTTTGCTGATTCATCCAAAGCTCGAGGAATGGAATCGTAGTAACCTTTCATCAAAATGGTGTTCATGGTTATCCCACCTGTGGTGTAGATAAGGATCATAAAGATGTAGGTATATAACGTGGCATTCTCAGAGCTGTAGATCCCAATCGAACTTGCAATAGCGTAAAGCGCGATCAAACCACTACCCGATGGGATGATTTGAATGATCAATAGTGACATCAATGCACTTTTACGTGATTGGTAACGGTAGCGTGAATAAACAAAGCCAGACACGGTTACAATTGCGGTAGAAAGCACCATAGTAATAATCGATACTAAGAAGGTATTTCGATACCAGCTTAAGTAAGGAATATCCGTAAACAGCGAAACAAAGTTTTCCGTTAAGCTGAAGTTTTCAGGAAAAAATGAGGTTGAATAGAGTGAGTTACTGACGTTAAACGCACTCATTAACGTAACCAAAATAGGGTAAATAATGACGATCACCATCGAAATTAAAAACGCATAGCTAAAGAATAGCCCTAGGTTTTTTGTGACGACATGGCGATTGAACTTAGTTGCTTTTGCTTGATGATTGAGATTGATTGCCTTATCCATTACATCACTTCCTCATTTTTAAATGCGCCCGCTTTTAGCCATGAATACAGAACGACCGCACCCACAACCGTACTGGTAATCAAGGTGTAAACTGCCGCTTCGTTGTATTTCGCATCCATCATTAAACGGAAACCAAGAGATGAAATGGTATCCAATGGTTTGTAGATAGAGCCGACGGTTTGAACCGTTGCTTCACCTAGCATGTAAACAATGGTGACGTTGTTAAAGTTGAAGGTGAACTGAGTGATGAATACCGGAGCAACACTGATTAAAATCAATGGCAGGGTAATATCAAAGAAGTTAGTCCAAGCGTTACCACCATCAATGCCACTGGCTTCATAAAGATCATCTGGGATGGTTTGTAGTACGCCCGTTACTAAAATAAATACGTATGGGAACCCCAACCACGCTTGAATCAAAATAATGGTGATTTTTGCGTAGTCAGCATTAAGGAAGAACCCAATAGCGGTACTAATGTCATATTCATTACCCGTAAAGAAAGGAATAACCATGGTGTTCATTCCACCCACTTTTGAGAAAAAGAGTTGGAAAACTAAGATGGTTAAAAACGCAGGAACAGCCCAAGGTAAAATGTAAACGGTGCGGAAAAACTTTTTACCACGAATGTGTTTATTGTTTGCCACAACAGCCAGCAAAGTACCTAAGATGATGGTTAATGCTGAAGCACAGAAAGTCCACGTCAGTGTCCAAGTTAATGTTTCTTGAAACGCTGCTGCTGTTCGTTCACTGGTAAACAGACGCTCGAAGTTGGTTAATCCTTTCCATTCAATTAAAAACGCTGGAGGTAAAATCGGGCGTTTATAGTTGGTGAAAGCTACCACTATCGACACAATGGCAGGTAGTAAGGCAAAGATGAACAGAAGAATAAATTTAGGTGCTGTAATTAAATTAGGAACGATTTCGTGCGA
This sequence comes from Aliivibrio fischeri ATCC 7744 = JCM 18803 = DSM 507, assembly GCF_023983475.1. Lineage (NCBI taxonomy): Bacteria > Pseudomonadati > Pseudomonadota > Gammaproteobacteria > Vibrionales > Vibrionaceae > Aliivibrio > Aliivibrio fischeri. The sequence continues at coordinate 2,320,443 of NZ_CP092712.1, read as the reverse complement.
TAAACCACGAACCTTTTCTGTAAAGGTAATCGCAAAACCAGACTCTTCTATTTGGCGCTTCACATCTTTTGCATCACGAGCAAACGCATAGTGTAGAGCTAAAAAGACCAATAGCATTAAAGCGCCAATGGTTGAACCGACCATAATAAGGAAAGAGTCGTCAACAAAGCGCTCAGCACCAATTGTGATTTTTCCATTAGGCTGCTCAACAGCTAATAGACGGAAATTAGGTAGAATAAATTGAATATAAACCAATATCTCTAAGGCCAGCATCGAGAAACCAAATACGGCTTCGCGCATACGACGCAGTAGAAGGTGTCCACTGCCTGGGATTGCCATAGAGAGCCAGAAAACAAACTGTTGACTCATGTTATAACCTACTTTTTTATTAAGTTAGTGTAGATATGTAACGGATTTAGGGGACAACGATGCCCTAATTTAATAGGGACACCGTTGAGGTTGGTACGTTGAAAAGAGTGAATTACATATCTTCAATGTCGATTTCGATTGTCTCAACTGCGGCATCAAGTACTGCTTTGGTATCTTGACCTTGAGCGATTTGAGCTAGAGCCGTTTTCATCGGGCCCCATACTTTCATGAACTCAGGAATGCTTGGCATAGGTTGACCAATGTTCGTTGCATCGAAAATAGCTTTATGCAGTGAGCCTTCTTCGTACTTAACAGAAAGGCTAGGTGATACTTCACGAGTCATTGAGTACCATTTTTGTGCATTTTCTGGTGTTGCCATAAACTTAATAAAGGCATTTGCACCATCTTTGTTGCTGCTGTAGCCGTTAATTGTCATGCCTTTTGTGCCGGTAAGGGCTTTATATGGATGACTGCCATCCCAGCTAGGAATTGGAGCTGCACCAACGTTTATTCCTGATTTTTCAATATCAGCAATTGCCCAAGGACCATTGATGATGGCTTTTAGCTTACCTTCCATGAAGTATTTCATCATGATGTCATAAGCAACCGTGTCATCTTGCATTAGTGTCCAGTGGCCTACGCCACTCTTGTAAAGGCTTTGAGCTGCAAGGCCGGCTTTAATTGAGCCTTCGTTGTTCAGACCAATATTTTCAGGATTATTGTCTTGGAAAATGTAACCACCATTAGTCATGAATAGACCACCAGTGAAGTAGAAGTCTGTGAACTTAGCAGCCCATTCTGATGGTGGGATTTCTTTTAATGTTTTTGGTACTTCAGTCACCATGTCTTTGTTGTAAAGGAACAGAGTTGTATCTGTCGACATTGGTAGCATGTACGTTTGACCGTTATACGTTGCAGCATCCGTCGCTGCTTTAGTAAAGCCATTGATAGTAAAGTTAGCAGGAGTGATCAAATGTTGGTCCGCAAGCTCACCGATACGGTCATTTGGGATCATGAAAATATCAGCAATATTGCCTTTTTGCGTTGGTAGTGCAGCCAGTAAATCGAACATACTTGTTGCAGCAACTTCTACTTTAAAGTCTTTACCTTTGTTGAACTGCTCAGCTAATTCAGTGAAGTAAGGTACATAGCTTTTTTCTACGCCGATAACGATATTATCGGCAGCCATTGCTGTGCTTGAAAAGAGTAGTGCAGCTGAAACGGCAAGCGATATTTTCTTAATCATTTGATTTCTCCTGAAAAGGGATAAAGTATTTTGAATCAATAAAATTACGTGAGTAAAGGTAGCTTTATTGCTATATCAATGAGTTACCTTTGATTTAATCGATACTCCCCAGAGTGCTCCCTGCGATGTATTTCATGCCTAAACGCTATCTATAAAAGAGTGTTGAGAGCGTCGACTGAATGTTTATTGAGGCTAATAATAGGAGGTCGTTGTGATAGGGTGAAATGCTATTTATGCGAGTCAGCCATAGATAAAATGCATATCACATAGATAAATGTTATCTACTAAACGATAAGAGAGGTAGTTCAGCGGTTAGATAAGTTAAAAAACGTGAAGGCTATAACAGATTGTAGGGTGAGATGAAAAAAGCCCGACTTTTTCCGAATTTCCTCAATACCTAGATCTTTCATTTACCTCCTAATTACAACTCTCTAGTTGTTTCATGTGGAATATACAACCTTTTAGTTGTTTAACTGGGAGGTTACAACTAATATGTTGTAAGTGGTTACTAGTATAGCTGTAGAATTGTTTGAGGTGTGTAGTGAAGAGCATTAATGAAATCGCCGCAATGCTTGCTGAGCAGCGCAAGAGTTTGGGGATTGAGCAAAAAGATATGTATCTGCGAATAGGAATGAAGCAGCAACAGTATCAACGTATTGAAGCTGGGAGTGATGTAAAATTGTCGACTTTGCTGAGAGTATTGGAAGGATTAGGCTTAGAACTATCGATAGCCCCCAAGGGAAGAAAAGCTACAGTTTTGCCAACCGAGAGTATGCCAATTAATCTAAATAAGCTTGGCAAAGATAGCAGTGGGTTAGAAGATGACTCTGATGATCTTGGGTTCTGGTTTGACTCGGAGGATAACTAATGAGTAAGCAGATCGAAAAAGTTGAGGGGTTAAACATTCAGCTACATGGGACCGATATCGCTGTTATTGCTCATTATGCAGGGGGGAAAAATATACTGACATTCAATCCTGAATTCGTTGCGATGCCAGATGAGAAACTGCCTGTTTTTACCCTTAGGCAATTGCGTGATACTGGCTATTTAAGTAAGCCTCAGATTCGGACTGACAAAATTCCGCCTGTATTATCGAATTTGTTGCCTGAGGGGGCGTTGAGAGAACTGACATCTAAAACACTTCAATGTCACGTGAATAATGAGTTTTCGATGCTTGCCTACTTAGGCTCTAACTTGGCAGGTGCATTAATTGCTACGCCGATTAAAGCGGGTGATGTGCCTGATTGGGCGCTAGAGCATCGGCTATCGACAGAGCCTCAGCAAATTAATGTTAAACATGCTGATACCAAGTTTTCATTGGCAGGTGTGCAGATGAAGTTTTCTTCGTCACACTTAGATGGCAGATATCACATCGATAAAGAAATTTCTGAAGATGTGTGGATTATTAAAACGCCATCGACCGTACATAAAGGTGTACCTGTCAATGAATATACTTGTATGAAATTAGCTGAAGCAGCAGGCGCAAATATTCCGGAAGTACGACTAATCGAGCTGAATGAGCTTGAGGGACTACCCAATATTAAGTTACCTGATGAAAAATATGCCTATGGTATCAAGCGGTTTGATCGCGGTGAGAAAGGGCGTATCCATACTGAAGATTTTGCTCAAGTTTTTGGTCTTTACCCCTCAGATAAATATCAACGAGTTAACTATGAGCAACTTGGTGGCGTAATTTATCAATCAAGCACCGAACGATTGAAAGATACTCAGCAGATGGCAAGAAGGTTGTTGATAAACATCTTACTTGGAAACGGTGATGCACATCTTAAGAATTGGACGTTGATTTATAGTGATACTTACTCCCCACGCTTATCACCTCTTTATGACGTGGTATTTACTTCTCCATATATAGAAAAAGATAACCTTGCACTTAAAATGGTAGGAACTAAGCAATGGTTTGAAATTACGATGAAACACTTTGAAAAGTGGGCAGAAAAAGCTGGAGTTGAGTGGATTGCAATTAAGCCACACTTGATTGACGTGATGCATCTAGCTCGTGAAAACTGGCTAAGTCTACTAGAAGAACTCCCTATGGATACTGAACATAAAGATGCTTTAAAGGAACACTGGCTCAAGTTAAGTGATGATTTTAAACTTTCTATCTAGAAGTAATGAAAATAAAGTATGGAGTGAAATCCGGTTTGATCGTTTTCATAGCTGCATACCTTAGTTATAACTCACTATTTTAAAAGGTTAATGAATTGTCTAACTAATATATCGACTGGTTAAAATAAAGCCTTAATGATATTTATATAAATAATAATTCAGCAGAGGAAATGATGTGAAAGATGTGAGGGGAGTCAACTTACAGATACAAAAATGTATGGTCCGCCTCTTAATTGCAACTACAATTAATTAATGACGGAGTTAGTTTGCGCTAATGTATTCGGAGTCACGTTTGGTGAGCCCATGGCTTACCAGCTCCACGATGATATCCGCGCCAGATTATCCTTAAAAAGCCGAAAGCATTTTTATGCTGTTTTTTGTATCAGGTTTTTAATCTGGCCGATTGACCGTTTTTGTCATCACATTCATTGACGTTGCAAACTCGGTTATGGCTGCTTTGCAGCCTTAAAAGCTTGGCGGTGTTGTAACACCGCCCAAGCTATTCTTGCTAGCTTGTTGGCAAGCGCTACCACTACAACATTAAACGGCTTGGTTGCCCTCAAATTGACCAACCACTGACCAAATACTTTCCCTGTGGTGTCAGGTCTAGATAGCACCGCTCTAGCACCATGAACAAATAAGGTTCGAAGCTGTTTATTTCCTCGTTTACTAACACCCAATAACTTGGGTTTACCTCCTGTCGAAAACTGCCTAGGAACAAGACCTAGCCATGCTGCCATATTACGACCATTTGCAAAGTTATTTGAAGAACTCACATCAGCGATACAAAGCGTTGATGTTAAATCTCCAATACCAGGAATTGTTTTTAATAACCGAGCTAATTCATTATTTTCAGAAATATCATGAAGCTTAATGTCTTGTTCCTTTATTTGTTGGCTCAAATAAGAGTAATGCTCATGAATACTGCATAACTCATTGAGTAAACTCGGGGGTAATTCTTGATTTTGCTCTGCTAACCATTGAAAAAGAGCTTTCATCTTCGCATGCCCTTTGGGCAGGCTCAGCCCAAATTCGAGTAGAATGGCGCCAATTCTAGACATACATGCCGTTCGTTCTTTTATATAACCATCTCTAATTCTATGAATGGTTGCTATAACTTGTGCATCTTCTGTTTTTACCGCAACAAAACGCATAGATGGTCGGCTTGCTGCTTCTGCTATCGCAGCCGCATCAATGAAGTCATTTTTATTACCTTTCACATAAGGTTTTACATATTGAGGCGGGATAAGTTTGGCCTGATGGCCTAAGTCTATGCATTTTCGAGCGAGCCAATGGGAGCCACCACATGCTTCAAAAGCAATTATTGTTGGTTCTAGCTTCGCAATAAAAGAGATTAATTGATTACGACTATATTTTTTCCGTAAAACTTCTTTTCCCAAGTGGTTATGACCAACCACGTGAAAGCTATGTTTACCTAAATCGATACCTAAAATTTGGATGGAAGACATATGGTTCACCTCATTTCTGCATGCCTACTCTAAGCATAGGAGTTTGAGAGTGAGGCGGACCATATAATTAAGCCCAACCTCTTTCGAAGTTGGGCTTTTCCAAACGTTTGGGCTGGGGTAAGTTGATATTGGGTTTTATCTAATTGAAAATAAACATAATGTATTGGTTTGCTTTTTGCTGATGTACCTTGTGGTGTACCTGTTTTTTGTCCTTATCTCTAATTATTTTCATTCATATTCATGATTTTACACGCACATAAACAACTTTAATGCTGTTTGCGTGTGTTTAATACAACTCTTTAGTTGTTAGCTCTCTACTTTACAACTAAAGTGCTGCTTGTGGTTTTGTTGTAATATTAGAGTCGATTGGAGTTAATGATGAAGAATATTGATGAGATTTCAAAATTGCTGATTGAGCAACGTAAAGGGTTGGGCGTTGATCAGAAAGATATGTATATGCGAATTGGTATGAAGCAACAACAGTATCAGCGTATTGAAGCTGGTAGTGATGTAAAGCTGTCAACCTTGCTCAGAGTTTTAGAAGGATTAGACTTAGAGCTATCTATTACTCCCAAGAGTAGCAAAGCTCTTTCTAATCAAACGTCTGAAAGTCTAAATAAAAGCGATCTGCAAGATGATGCCGATGATTTAGAGTTTTGGTTTGGTTCTGAATTAATTCATGAATAAGTAAGTAGAGCAGGTTGAAGGTCTTAATATTCAATTATAAGGCGGTTACTTTATAAAGCCCTCCAGTTAAAGTCTTGGTTTTATACTTATTAGGGGTATAAATTGCTGTTGCAAAAAAAAATCTAGGTAAATTAACAGAATTATTAAGTATTACGTAGAGAGTAATAGAATTCATGAAAAAAAGGATAGTTTGTGAAGTACTTAATAATATTTACATTACTAATGCTTATATCAACAAGCGCGTATTAATTTTAAAGAAAAGCACTTAATTTAGAAGTTAAGTGCTTAAGCTTAACTGTTTCCCTAATACTCCAGTAAAGCTGGACCATTACATTATCGGCAAGGTAATTTTTGATTACTGTCGATTCAACGAATAGAAATCAATCAATAATGAGCAAACTATTTAAACTAAAAAAGTGGTTAACACTTGATGAGGCTGAAGCGCATATCTCTAATGTGCTTGGTGAGTCCTTCACAAAAGCCGACATATATCAATTTGCATTGGATGGGCATTTGGTATTGTCCGTTAATTTTGTCAATGTAGTAAAAGCTAAAAAAGTAACGTTCATTAAAACGGAAGATGTTCAGTATCGAAAAGTGTTCCCTCAAAATATACCAAGCATGTCTGAAGGCTCATATTTTGAAGAACCAATTAATGCAAGATATCAGGTATCAAAGGAATATTGGATTGAAGGCATAGAAGATAAAGTGGTATCGCTATCTGGTGTATTGGATTTAGCGATGATAGGTACGGAAATATTTCGTATAAAGCAGTTATGGCAACAAGAAATATTATCAGATGCTAAAGTTGAAATGCCCGAAGATACGGGTGTTTATGTTAAAGGTGCAGAGGAAACTTATCAGTTACAATTACTTTTAACTAGAGAAGAATATAGAAAACGGCACAATAATCTAACTGTAAATGGATTGATACCTAGGATACTTGATTCCGCCCTAGCTTATCCAGCAAGTCGGTTAGATGAAATGGATCATGTTCTGGTTGTAAAAGTAAAGGAGGTCACACGCTTTATCCAATCATTGGAAGACGTACCACAAGAAGAAAAAGCACTCATGCCTAAAGAGCGCAATACGCTGGTTACCATTATTGGCTCACTTCTTAAAGAGCTAGATATTAATCCTTCTAATAAAGGTATTGCATCTGCAATTAAGATAATGACTGAAACTGCTGGAACACCGATAGCTAAAAAACACATAATCCTAAGAGGACAAAACCTCTTAAATTGTCCTTTCGAGGGGGTATTTGATAATGAAGAATAATAGTACAAATAATGCACGAATTATTTATGAATTTACGAAGTACCTAAAAGAAGCTAAACGCCTAGATGACTCGACTATTGATGGGGTTCTTAAGTCAGTCAATCGTTTTGAAGAATATACAGCTTATATCGATTTTAAGAAATTTAGAGCCAAGCATGCCATTGGATTTAAGAAACATTTTCTAGAGAAAAAGTCTATTCATACAGGCGAGAAGTTAAGTAAAGCTACGGTACTTACTGCTACTCGTCATTTGAAATCATTCTTTCAATATTTAGTCACCCAGAAAGGCTATAGAGCAAAAATTAACTACAGTGATATTGAGTATTTCAATTTGTCTGAAAAAGACACTCGTATAGCTAATGCTAAGAGAAAAAGAAATGTAGCGACACTGGAACAAATAATGAAAGTCTTGGAGGAGATGCATTGCTCTAATCCAATTGAAATGCGAAATAGGGCATTGGTGGCTTTTATTATTTTGACTGGTGCAAGAGATGGTGCTGTAGCATCAGCGAAGATAAAACATATTGATTTTGCTGAGCAAAGTTTTTACCAAGATGCTAGGGACGTAAATACAAAATTTAGTAAAACCTTCATTTCGTATTTTTTCCCTGTAGGTGAATTGCCATTAAAGGTCTTGAATGAATGGATTGATTATTTAACTAATGAGCTTGGATACAAGCAAAATGATCCTTTATTTCCTAAGACTAAATTGGCACACAACAAAAATCAGCAATTTGAAGCTGTTGGTTTACTTAAAGATCATTGGAGTAATGCAAACCCAATCCGTAAAGTTTTTGCTCAAGCTTTTGAAGATTCTGGTTTGCCATATTTTAATCCTCATAGCTTTCGGAATACTTTAGTGAGATTGGGTGAAAGGCTTTGTCGAACACCTGAGGAGTTTAAAGCATGGAGTCAAAACTTAGGACATGAAAGTGTACTGACTAGTTTTTACAGTTATGGTGATGTTCCTGACTACAAACAAGCAGAGTTATTACGAAAACTAGCAAAACCAGCTGAAAACACTCCATCAGATATGGAGGAGCAATTTAAGAAGTTCATAGAGTTTCAAAAAATGATGGGAAACAAGTAATACCCATCAAGTTAACCTAACTAAGCTGGTATCAAAAAACATTCGTATTTTGACACCAGTTTTTTTACTTTTTATTGGTATCAATAAAATAGGTGGTGGTTTTAATGATACTGAAATTATATGATACCTTAATATTTGATACTAAACTGATGATTGAGAGTTCTAATGCGTATATTTGCTTATTGTCGTGTATCCACCACAGAACAAACAACAGAGAACCAAATCATAGCGATTGGTCAAAAAGGCTATGACGTTAATGAATCTCGAACTATTAGCGAAACGGTTTCTGGCTCAGTTGAAGCTATGAAGCGAGAAAAGTTCAAGATGCTTATTAATCACCAGATGGAAAGTGGTGATATGTTGGTAGTTTTAAAACTAGATCGCTTAGGGCGAGATAACATTGATGTTCAAAATACCATTAACTTACTCATTGAAAAGCAGATAAAAGTTGTTTGCTTAGATTTGCCCGTATCCGATCTAGCAAGCTCGGAAGGAAAGTTGATGTTGCAAATGTTTTCGGCTTTTGCGGAGTTCGAGCGAAATCGAATTAGAGAGCGAACAAAAGAAGGGCTTGAACGAGCTAAAGCTCAAGGAAAAAAGTTAGGTAGACCGCAAGCTCATGCCACAACAAATTTAGTTCAGTCAAAAAAAGCAGAAGGCTTATCTCAGTCAAAAGTTGCAGAAGCGTTAGGGCTAGGGATAGCTACGGTGAAAAGACATTGGAATAAAATGAATAGTTAAAATAATGTTTGGTTATTTTTGCTTTTTAAATATTTTAATCAATATAGTTACTATTTTTCCAATAAGTAATTAGGTTGAAGTTCATCAACTGGTTATAATATTAAGTAGAAAAACTGGTAGATATCCAGAAGAATTAAATAGGAATAATAAGAATGACAAGTACCGAACAGCGCAAGGCTTTGCAAAATCAAATCTGGAAAATTGCTAATGATGTACGTGGCTCAGTCGATGGCTGGGACTTTAAACAGTATGTGCTAGGTACGCTTTTCTATCGTTTTATCAGTGAAAACTTTGCTAACTACATTCAGGGTGGTGATGATAGCGTTAATTATGCTGAACTAAGCGATGATATTATCACCGAAGAGATCATTGAAGATGCAGTTAAGACCAAAGGCTACTTTATCTACCCAAGTGAGCTGTTTGTAAAAGTCGCTGCTACTGCTAACAAGAACGAAAATCTAAATACCGATTTGGCTAACATTTTTAAAGCGATTGAAAACTCAGCTAATGGATACCCGTCAGAGGCGGATATCAAGGGCTTGTTTGCCGATTTCGATACTACCAGTAACCGCTTAGGTAACACGGTAAAAGATAAAAATAGCCGTCTTGCAGCCGTGCTAAAAGGGGTTGCAGACCTCAATATTCATCAGTTTGAAGAGAATGAAAACGACCTCTTTGGTGATGCTTACGAGTTTTTAATCTCTAATTATGCCGCTAATGCAGGTAAGTCTGGCGGTGAGTTTTTTACCCCGCAAAATGTCTCAAAAT